>NZ_JBIKHV010000114.1:0-6313 GCF_044361985.1 Limnohabitans sp.
ATCAGCTGCTGCACTTCGGTGGCACCTTCGTAGATGCGCAAGGCCCGAATTTCACGGTACAGCGACTCCACCATCACGCCTTTTTTGACCCCCATGCCGCCGTGCATCTGCACGGCCATATCGATGATTTGTTGCGCGTTTTCAGTCGCGGTCATCTTGGCCATGGCCGCTTCACGGGTGATGCGCTGACCTTGATCGCGCAACCAGGCGGCGCGGTAAGTCAGCAAGGTGGCTCCGTCAAGCATCGTGGCCATCTGGGCGATCTTGGTCTGGGTGATCTGGAAATCACCCAGGCTCTGGCCAAACATCTTGCGTGAACGCGCCCAGGCGATGGACTCGTGCAGCGCACGTCGCCCAAAACCCAAAGCCGCCGCCGCCACCGAGGTACGGAATACATCCAACGTGGCCATCGCCACCTTGAAGCCCTGGCCGGGCTCACCAATGCGTTGCTCCGGCCCGAGCTTGCAGTTGTCAAATTTCAAGGTCGCCAACGGGTGCGGAGCGATGACGTCGATGCGCTCTTCGATGGACAGGCCCGGGGTGTCGGCATCAACGATGAACGCAGAGATGCCGCGCGCGCCGGGGGCTTCACCCGTGCGGGCAAACACCACATAAAAGTCTGCAATGCCACCGTTCGAGATCCAGGTTTTCCGGCCATTGAGGACATGGCCTTCTGCCGTGGCTGTCGCGCTGCACTGCATGGCGGCCACGTCGGAGCCCGCATCGGGCTCGCTCAAGGCAAACGCCGACAGTGCCTGCCCCGAGGCCACGCGCGGCAGATAGCGCTGCTTTTGCGCTGGTGTGCCCATCAGGCTGATGGCCCCCGTGCCCAGGCCTTGCATGGCAAAAGCGAAATCGGACAAGCCGTTGTGAAACGCCAGCGTTTCGCGCAGCAGGCAAAGCTGGCGGGTGTCGATCGCATCGGATGCCGCGCCGTAAGCCTTGCCTGCGACGGCATGCTTGAGCCAGCCGCCGCTGCCGAGCAAGCGCACCAGGCGAACGCATTCGGCGTCCACCGCATCACGGCTTTCGTCATGGTGTGCGTGAGCCAGGTGCTCGCCACACCAAATGTCCAGCTTTGATTTGAATGTCCGGTGACTGTCCTCAAAGAACGGCCAGTCCAGCTCGGCGGGGTGTTGACGCATTTTCAATCTCCTCCAAACACAGGCGTCTGCTTGGCCACAAAGGCATGGTAGGCCCGGTGAAAATCGTTGGTGGCCATGCAGATGGCTTGGGCCTGGGCTTCGGCTTCAATGGCTTCGTCCACCCCCATGTTCCATTCCTGCTGAAGCATTTTTTTGGTCATGCCGTTGGCAAACGTTGGGCCGGACACCAGTTGTGCGGCAATGGCCTGGGCATCAGCCAGCAAGGCATCGGCAGCGCACACCCGGTTGTAAAAACCCCAGCGCTCGGCTTCAGCCGCACCCAAGCCACGACCCGTGAAAAGCAGTTCGCTGGCACGTCCCTGGCCAATGATGCGTGGCAGCAGCGCGCACGCCCCCATGTCGCACCCGGCCAGGCCCACCTTGTTGAACAAAAAATAGGTTTTGCTGCGCTCGGTGCCGTAGCGCAGGTCCGAGGCCATGGCCAAAATCGCGCCCGCGCCCGCGCACACGCCATCGATGGCTGCGATCAGGGGTTGCGGGCAGGCACGCATGGCCTTGACCAGATCGCCCGTCATGCGCGTGAAGCTCAATAGGCCCGGCATGTCCAACTGGGTCAGTGGGCCAATGATTTCATGCACATCACCACCCGAACAAAAATTACCTCCTGCACCCGTGATGACCACAGCATGAACATCGGTCGCATAGACCAATGCACGAAAGAAGTCGCGCAGCTCGGCATACGAGTCAAACGACAGGGGATTTTTGCGTTCAGGTCGGTTCAGGGTGACCGTGGCCACGCCAGCTTTGACGTCCAGCAAAAAGTGCTCAGGCTGGTAACCCGACATGGCTTGGTTGTGACGCGGCAGCTGCTGTGGCTGGCCTGGCAAATAGCGTGGGGTCATGGGGTCTCCTTCGGAAATTTTGGGTGGCCGGACTTCAAGGTGCCCAGCAGGTTGTGCAGGCTTTCCTGCTCAGACTCATTCATGGGTGCCAGCAGCTCAATCACCCAGCCTTCATGGGCCTGGGCCATGGCAGAGAACACGCTGCGCCCGGCACCGGTCAGGCTGACTGTGAATGAGCGTCTGTCTGTCATTTGCATCTGCCGACGTACCAGTTGTTCTTTCTCGAGCTGATCCACGATGCTGGTCACGTTGCCACCGGTCACCATCATGCGGCGCGATAACTCGCTCATGGAAAGGCCTTGTGGCTCTCGTTCGAGTTGGGCCATCAGGTCAAAGCGGGGCAAGGTGATGCCAAACTGTTCGCGCAAGCGTTGGCGAATCGTGTCTTCAATGCGTGTGGTGGCCGACAACAGACGCAGCCACAAACGCAAGGAGGCATGGTGATCGGCATGTGCGCGCACCTCCATGTCGGTCATGTTTTGGCCCGTGATCTGCAGGTCGCTCATCCGGCCAACTCTCCACCGTCGATGCCGATGGCTTGCCCGTTCAAGGCGTCACTGCCCGGAGCGCACAACCACAGCACACTTTGCGCAACTTCGTGTGCTTGCACCAGACGCTGCTGAGGGTTGCCAGCCGCCAAGGCCTGACCCGCCTGGGCTTCGCTTTTGCCTGTTTTGGCCATGATGTTTTGCACGGCCTCGCGCACGATGTCGGTCTCGGTGTAGCCTGGACAAATTGCGTTCACCGTGATGCCCTTGCGAGCCAACTCCAATGCCAGTGCTTTTGTCAACCCGACGACACCGTGCTTGGCGGCGACATAAGCACTCACGTAGGCATAAGCCTTCAAACCTGCCGTGCTGGCGATGTTGATGATGCGCCCAGGTGTGCCGCCACTGGCAGCTTCCAGCATGCCTGGCAGCACCGCCTGGATGCAGTGGTAGGTGCCCGTGAGGTTCACGTTGATCATCTGGTGCCAAAGGGCCGCGTCGGTCTTTGCAAAGGGCTGGCTTTGAGCTTGCCCGGCGTTGTTCACCAAAATGTTCACGGGACCAAACCTGGCCTGCGCTTGCTGCACGGCGGCCTGAACGGAGGGCTCGTCACCCACATCCATCAGGGCAATGAACACGGCCACAGCAGGCACGTGTTTTCGCAAGACCTCGGCCTGAGCCTGTAGCTTGTCTTGGGTACGACCGCACAAGGTGAGACGGCAACCCGCCTGTGCCAATGTCAGGGCAATGGCCGCACCAATGCCGGCGCCGGCGCCAGTGATGAGTGCGTGACGGTTATGCAACATGGCACTCTTGGGCAGCACCGCTGCACCTGATATGGAAGCTTCCATTCTGTGATGGTGCTTGTGAGGCGGCAAGGGCAGTACGCGCCACGTCAATCTCCTTTGGTGGCGCTTTGCAAGGCACGTTCGCGGGCAAATCCTGCTTCGAGTTGCGGTTTGCCTGAAACATAGGCTTGCGGCCAAGTTACGTCAGTGAAGCCTATGCGTGCCGCCTCGGTCAAGGTCCAAGCCGGGTTGGCCAGGTGCGGGCGTGCTACCGCGCACAGGTCGGCACGGCCAGCGGCCAAAATGCTGTTGACATGGTCGGCCTCAGAGATCGCCCCCACGGCAATCGTGGCGATACCGGCTTCTTGACGGATGCGATCGGCAAATGGCGTCTGGTACATGCGGCCGTAGGTGGGCTTTTGCAGCGCACTGACTTGCCCGGATGAGCAGTCGATCATGTCAGCCCCTGCGGCCTTGAAGGCGCGCGCGATATCAACTGCATCGGCCGGCGTAATACCTCCTTCGACCCAGTCGTTCGCGGAAATGCGCACCGACATGGGCAAGTGTTCGGGCCAGACTTTGCGCACAGCAGAAAACACTTCGAGTGGATAGCGCAGCCGATTTTCCATGGAACCGCCGTACTCATCAGTTCGCAAATTGGTCAGCGGGCTGATGAAGCTTGACAACAGGTAGCCGTGGGCGCAGTGCAACTCCAACCAGTCAAACCCAGCCATGGCTGCACGTTGCGTGGCATTTACAAAGTCAGTTGTGACTTGTTCCATATCGGACCGGTTCATGGCGCGCGGCACATCACCGTGTTGAAGGTACGGCATGGCTGATGCGGCGATCAGGGGCCAGTTGCCTTCTGCATCGTCTGCTGCCATTGGCTGGTCCATGCCCAAACCTTGCCAGGGGCGGCAGGTTGAACCTTTGGGTCCGGCATGGCCGATCTGCAGGCCAATTTTGGCATCGCTTTGGGTGTGCACCCAGTGTGTGATGCGCTGAAAGTCTTGTGTTTGCTGGTCATTCCACAAGCCTGGGCAGCCATGTGTGATGCGGCCATCCGCACTGGGTGCGGTCATCTCGACCATCACCAGCCCGGCTCCTCCCATGGCGCGTGCCCCCAAATGAACTAGGTGGTAATCGGCCGCACGACCATCCACCGCTGCGTATTGCGCCATAGGCGAAACCACAATGCGGTTTTTGAGTGTGACCGAGCGTTGCGTGTAGGTCGTGAACATGGGAGGGCGTATGCCGGGCGTAGCGGTGCGACCGGCAAACCAGGCCTCATAGCCCTCTAGCCATTTTTTGTCACGCAGTCGCAGGTTTTCATGGCTGATGCGCTGGCTACGTGTGAGCATGGAATACATGAGTTGCTCGGGTGCCAACTGGTCGCAATAACGCTCGCCACACACCTCGAACCACTCCATGGCATTCCAGGCCGCGTTTTGCAAGCGGATCACATCAATCTCTCGAACCTTTTGGTAGTGCTGCAATACGTCTGGAATTCGATCTGGGGTGTCTCCCAGTGTTTTGAATTGACGGACCAATTCAATGGCATCTTCAAGTGCCAACTTGGTACCCGAGCCGATGGCAAAGTGTGCCGTGTGGACCGCATCGCCCATCAGCACCACTTGGCTGTTGCCGTTGAAAGTAGACCATTGGGCGCACTTGACACGCTGAAAATTCAACCAGGCTGAGCCCCGCAAATGGCGGGCGTTGGTCATCAATTTTTCGCCTTGAAGGTTCTTTGCAAAGAGCTGTTCACAAAACGCGATGGATTCATCCTGATCGGCTTTGTCCAGGCCATGCGCGAGCCAGACATGCTCAGGACACTCGACGATGAAAGTCGATGTCTGGTTGTCAAACTTGTAGACGTGTGCCTGAAACCAACCGTGCTCGGTCTTCTCGAACAAGAAAGTGAACGCGTCATATTGTCGGTTGGTGCCCAGCCAGATGAATCGATTGGGCCGTGTCACGATGTCGGGCTTGAAAACATCCGACAAGCGACTGCGCACACGAGAGTTGACGCCGTCACTCGCGATGATCAGATCGGCATCGGGAAAGTCCAGATCGGATTGCACATCCTGCTCAAACAGTAACTTGACCCCCAACTCTTCACATCTCACCTGCAAGATATTCAGTAATTTTTTGCGTCCAATGCCCACAAAACCATGGCCACCGGAACGGATCACCTGGTCTTTGAAATGCAGCTCAATGTCATCCCAGTGGTTGAAGGCCTGTTGGACTTCGTTAGCGGTTTCGATATCCCACTGGCGCATGTTGTCCAGTGTCTGGTCAGAGAACACCACGCCCCAACCAAACGTGTCGTAAGGCTTGTTCCGCTCAACCACTGTGATGTCGTGGTGCGGGCCCAGTTTTTTCATGAGCAAGGCAAAGTACAGGCCGGAAGGACCACCACCAATGGATATGATTTTCATGTCTGCTCTCTTAGCTGTCGGCCTTATGATTTCTGGTTAAGGCCTATAAAGTTGAAGCCTGAAGTATTTACGAAACAGCAAACGCGGTCAACCACGTAGTAACCCGTAATAGAGTGTTATGGAGAGAGGAGTAGTGCTGGGGAGGATGCTTTGCACAAAGCAAAACGCCCCACCGATTGGTGGGGCGTTAAGGGCTGTTAGAAGCCTGACGATGTCCTACTTTCACACGGGAACCCGCACTATCATCGGCGCTAAGTCGTTTCACGGTCCTGTTCGAGATGGGAAGGAGTGGTACCAACTTGCTATGGTCATCAGGCATAACTTGTTGTCATCTTGACCAGGTCAAGACAACGAATTCATAGAGTTTCGAATCAGATTTTTAGAGCTTACGCTCAGGCCTTTCGACCTTTTTTGAATGCGTCAACTTGGCATAACTTCCTTGACCAATGCACATCTTGCGACGTGTGATCAAAGTTATAGGGTCAAGCCTCACGAGCAATTAGTATCAGTTAGCTTAACGCATTACTGCGCTTCCACACCTGACCTATCAACGTCCTGGTCTTGAACGACTCTTTAGGGGGCTCAAGG
>NZ_JBIKHV010000115.1:0-6233 GCF_044361985.1 Limnohabitans sp.
GTGGTGAAGTGGCCGTAATGGGTGGTCAGCTTGGGCGCCAAGCCTGGAATTTTGTCTTGCGTGGCTTGGGCTTCGGCCAACAACGCAGCGTCGGGCGTGTCGTATTCGCGGGCAATTTGGGCCAGCACCTGCAACTGGGGCGCCGTGATCTCGCCATAAGGCACGGCCACCCGCAGCATGGGGGCGTAGCGCTGCACGTACCAGCCGTTTTGCAGGCGCAAGGGCTTGAACTCGTCGCCCGTCAACTGGCCCACCTGAAAGCGCTCGAGTTGATCGCGGTGCTGCGCGGCACGGGCGCGCACAAATTGTTTGTCAAATTCGGTGTAGTGGTACATGGTGAAAACTCAGATCAAAACCGGTGGGGGGCCCGCCTGGGCCAACAAGACGGTCATCAGGCAGCGGACACGCGCTGGGGGATGGGCGTGACTTTAAGGGCTGCTTATGCTTAAACAAACGATTTTTTAGTTGTGCTTATATTCTTCGGGCTTATAAGCCGGCTAAGCCGGGCAAGCTGGGTAAGCCGGGTAAGACGGGCACGGCAAGCTGTTGGGTGCCTGGGGGAGGTGGATGTCCCGCAAGCTTTAGGTTTTTTAGGCGCTGTTAAAGTCAACGGCCCTGACCACACCCCCTGGAGCCACTCATGAACCGCCTGATCGCCGCTGGCCTGCTGGCTGCAGCCACCACAGCTTCTGTTTTCGCCCAGACGCCCATCAAGA
This sequence comes from Limnohabitans sp., assembly GCF_044361985.1. Classification (GTDB taxonomy): domain Bacteria; phylum Pseudomonadota; class Gammaproteobacteria; order Burkholderiales; family Burkholderiaceae_C; genus Limnohabitans_A. The sequence continues at coordinate 717 of NZ_JBIKHV010000115.1, forward strand.
TTGGTGAAATCAACAGCTATTCGGCCATTCCCCAATTCACCCAGCCCTACAAGCAAGGCTGGCAGCTGGCGGTGGAAGAGGTCAACGCCCAGGGCGGGCTGCTGGGCCGCAAGGTGGAAGTGATCGCCCGAGACGACGCGGGCAAGCCCGAAGAGGCCTTGCGCCATGCGATCGAGCTGTCGTCGAAAGAAAAAGTGGATGTGCTGGCTGGGGGCTTTTTGTCCAACGTGGGCCTGGCCCTGGCTGACCATGCCGCCAAGAGCAAGCGGCTGTTTGTGGCCAGCGAACCGCTGACCGATGCGATTGTTTGGGAAAAGGGCAACCGCTACACCTTTCGCCTGCGAGCCAGCACCTACATGCAATCGGCCATGCTGGTGGAAGAAGCGGCCAAGATGCCCGCCAAGCGTTGGGCCACGATCGCACCCAACTATGAATATGGCCAAAGCGCCGTGGCCAGTTTCAAGGAGTTGCTCAAGGCCAAGCGCCCCGATGTGGAGTTTGTCAGTGAGCAGTGGCCCGCCCAGGGCAAGATTGATGCGGGCAGCACGCTGACCGCGACCATGGCCAACAAGCCCGATGCCATCTTCAACGTGACCTTTGGCGCCGACCTGGCCAAGCTGGTGCGCGAGGGCAACCAGCGCAACGTGTTTCCCAAGACGCCGGTGGTCTCGATGCTGTCGGGCGAGCCCGAATACCTGGAAGTGCTGAAAGACGAAACCCCCAAGGGCTGGATCGTGACCGGCTACCCCTGGGACCAGCTCGACAACAAAGATCACGCCAGCTTTGCCGCCAACTATTACAAGAAGTTCAACGAGAACCCCAAATTGGGCTCGGTGGTGGGCTACGCCACCATGCAAGCCATATTTGCGGCCATTAAAAAGGCCAACTCGACCGACAACGAAAAGCTGGTCATCGCCATGCGGGGGCTGAAGTTCAGCACGCCCTTCGGGCCTGCAGAATTTCGTGCCCTTGACCAGCAGTCCACCATGGGCGCCTACGTGGGCAAGCTGGACCTGCGCGGTGGCAAAGGCACCATGGTGCAGTGGCGCTACGCCGACGGCAAGGCTTACCAGCCGACCGACGCGTATGTGAAATCGCGCCGCCCCGCCGAAGCCATGAAGTGAGCGGACCGCTGGCCTGATCTGCGATCAGGCGGGTCGTCAAGCCCCGGCCACACCCCAGTGGGCAGCATCGCTGGCGTGCCAGAACTCTGCAAAGGGGCTGGGCAAGCGGGCCTGGCCTGCCGGGTCTTGCAGCAACTGGCCTGGCGCCAGCGTGTCCAGCGTGCTGGCCAGTGTGCAGGCATGGCCTTGGGCGTTGCGCACCATCAGGTGCTGGGGGCTCATGTCATCCGGGCTTTGCAGGCCTGCAGCGCCCAGCAAGTCGGCCAAGGCGTGCATCGTGTTGGCATGAAAGTAATACACCCGCTCGGCCTTGTCGGTGACCACAATGGCGCGTTGGCGCACCGGGTCTTGTGTGGCCACGCCCGTGGGGCAATGGTCGGTGTGGCAACTGCGTGACTGGATGCAGCCCAGTGCAAACATGAAGCCTCGGGCTGAGTTGCACCAGTCAGCGCCCAGAGCCAGGCAACGGGCGATGTCAAAGGCCGAAATCACCTTGCCCGAAGCGCCGATCTTGATGCGCTCGCGCAGGCCTGCCCCCACCAGGCTGTTGTGCACCAGCCGCAGGCCATCGCGCAAAGGCATGCCCACATGGTCGGCAAACTCGATGGGCGCAGCCCCGGTGCCGCCTTCGGCACCGTCCACCACCACAAAGTCGGGGGTCTGGCCTGTCTGCACCATGGCTTTGACCAGCGAGAACCATTCGGCCGGCTGGCCCACACACAACTTGATGCCCACCGGTTTGCCCCCGGACAGCTGGCGCAGTTGTGCCACAAAGCTCAACAATTCCAACGGGGTGGTGAAAGCCGAGTGCCTGGCCGGAGAAACGCAGTCCTGGCCCATGGGCACACCCCGTGCCTCGGCAATTTCAAGGCTGACCTTGGCTTTGGGCAGCACCCCGCCGTGGCCAGGCTTGGCGCCCTGAGACAGCTTCACTTCGATCATCTTGACCTGGGGCGACTGCGCTTGCAGCGCAAAGCGCTCGGGGTCGAAGTGCCCATCCGAGGTGCGACAGCCAAAATTACCCGAGGCGATTTGCCAGATCAGGTCGCCCCCGTGCTCCCGGTGGTGGGCCGAGATGCTGCCTTCGCCCGTGTCGTGCGCAAATCCCCCCAAAGCCGCGCCTTTGTTCAAGGCCTTCACCGCGTTGGGCGACAAGGCCCCAAAGCTCATGCCCGAGATGTTGAGCCGTGACAGCTCATAAGCTTGCTGGCATTGCGAGCCCCCGACGCGAATGCGAAACAAGGCCGGGTCTGGCTGCACGGGTTGCAAGGAGTGGGCAATCCATTCCGTGCCGGCGCTGTACATGTCCTTGATGCTGCCAAAGCCACGCTTGTCGTTTTGTACCTTAGAGCGCGCATAGACCATGGCGCGCTGGTTGCGCGAAAAAGGCAGCTTTTGCTCGTCGTCTTCCAAAAAGTACTGCCGAAGTTCGGGCCGGATGTATTCCAGCGCATAACGCAGACGGCCCGTCAGCGGGTAGTTGCGGCGCACCGCTTGTTTGGCCTGCTGGAAGTCCACCCAGCCCAGCACAAACAACACCCCGAAGCCCGCGCTGGCCCAGGCAGAAAAAGGCCAGGCCAGGATGGCCGCTGGCGCTGTGACCAACCAGGGCAGGTAGCGAGACAAGGATTGACGAGCCATGAACTGCCCCTTCAAAAAAGGCTCATCCTAGGCGGTATTGGCGATTTTGTGGAATTTATGTTTGAACGAAGCGTTCTGCCGACAAATGCTTGACCAATGCGGGGGGCAAGGGCAGGGGCTCGTTGTTGAGCCAGGCGGCAGCAAGCTCGCCGCACAGCACGGCCAGGCTGATGCCGCGCGCGCCCATGCCGGCACACAGCCACAGCCCGGGCAGGCGCTGGCTGTCGATGGGGCCAACCGCGGGCAGGCGGTCGGGCAGGGTACAGCGCAAGCCTGCCCAGCCCTGCACGTGTTCAGGGGAAAACTGGTCGTGCATGGCCGCTCCCAAATCAGGCAGCAAAGTGGCCAGCCGCAGTTGGTTGGCCGCATGGTCTTGCACCCGCACGGGGGCTTGGGTGCAGTCGCGCTCAAAGGTCGAGCCGATGAACCAGCCGGGTTGCCCGTCTGGCGCGGGCACGCCGCTGATGAAGCTGCCGTGGCCGTTGACTGGAAAGGGGGGCAGCAGCTGGCGCTGGGGCCCGCTCAGCGCGCTCATGCGCCCAAAACTGATCTGGCCACGCAAAGGTTTCAGCGGTACGGTCATCCCCGGCAAGGGGTTGAGCAAAGCCAGGCTGTCAAAGGCGCTGGCCACCACCAGCAAGGGCGCCTGGCCCAATGTCTGGCCTTGGGCATTGCTTGCGGTCCAAATCTCGCCGCGCCGTTCAATGGCGTGCACCGCTTGCCCCCAAAGTACCTCAACGCCTGGCGTTTGCAGCTGCGCCGCCACCAGTTGCCCGGGCCGGATCCAGCCCGCCTGGCCATGCCACAGTGCCGGCGTTTCGGGGGGCAGGCCTGAAGCGGCGATTTGCGCTGCGCTGGCCAGGGTGCTCATGTCGTGTGGATGGTCAGCACCGGTGTTGGTGTCGGTATTGGTGCTGTTGCTGTTGCCAGCGCCAGGATCGGCTTTGGGCAGCCTGCGTTTGCCCGCTAGGTTGTGCTCCAAAACCCCTGTCAGGGCCCAGTCGGTGCCGCTTCGCAAGAGGGCCTCGGCGCGTTGCAACGTGGCCCGAACGCCCGCACGCGTGATGCGTGAGAGCACGTTGTCGTCGGGCGAAACATGGGGCGCGGCCAAACCCGCAGGCAGGCCCGAAGCGCCAGCACCCACTCCTTGAGCTTGGTCAATCACCGTGACGGCCCAGCCCCGCGAGGCCAGGCTGTGCGCCACGGCCGAACCCGACAGGCCGGCACCGATCACCAGTGCCTGGCGAGGTTCAATGCCGGTGTGGCAGAAGCCGGGGTGCAATAAGGGGGAGGCCAAACTCAGTTGGCGGGTTCAGCTGGCGGGAGGTGGCACGTAACCTTGGGCGGCGTCAGCGCCATCGCCAAAAAAGTGGTTTTCCATCTGGCGGGCCAGGTATTGGCGGGCGCGCAGATCGGCCAGGTTCAGGCGGTTTTCATTGACCAGCATGGTCTGGTGCTTGAGCCAGTCGGCCCAGGCTTGCTTGCTGACGCCTTCCCAGATGCGCTTGCCCAGATCGCCGGGGTAGGGCGGAAAATCAAGACCCTCTGCTTCTTTGCCGAGTTTGATGCATTGAACGGTGCGTGCCATGGGGGTCCTTGAGTCTCTTCAGAGCGATGGGTTATAGAGATATAAAATCTTTGTATTTCCAGCAACGAGCAAGTCACTGGACAATACCGCTGAGTTGCCAATAGCGACTTTCAGCTGGTTTTTTCAAAACCACGACTGTAGCAAGCTTCTGCTTTCCTTTTCCGGCCTGGGGTCTGAACCCCATCCCACCTGTTGGATCACCATGAGTGCTTTTCTCGAAGAACGCGTTTTGAGCGTTTACCACTGGACCGACCGTCTGTTCAGTTTCACCACCACCCGTGACCAGGCCCTTCGCTTTTCCAACGGTCATTTCACCATGATCGGTTTGCATCAGGAGGGCGGCAAGCCCTTGCTGCGCGCCTATTCCATTGCCAGTGCCAATTACGAAGAGCACCTGGAGTTCCTGAGCATCAAGGTGCCCGACGGCCCATTGACCTCCAAACTTCAACACATCCAGGTGGGCGACACCATTGTGGTGGGCCGCAAGCCCACGGGCACCTTGTTGATCGATTACTTGTTGCCGGGCAAAAACCTGTATCTGCTGTCCACTGGCACGGGGCTGGCGCCCTTTATGAGCATCATTCGCGATCCTGAAACGTACGAGCGCTTTGAAAAAGTGATCCTGGTGCACGGTGTGCGCCAGGTCAATGAACTGGCTTATCACGACTACATCACGCAAGAACTGCCAGCCCATGAGTTTTTAGGCGAGATGGTGTCAAGGCAACTGCTGTACTACCCCACCGTGACCCGCGAGCCCTATAAAAATCAGGGTCGCGTGACGGACTTGATGGACAGCGGCAAACTGTTTGCCGACTTGGGCCTGCCCCCCCTGAACCCCGAGCAAGATCGGGTGATGATCTGCGGCAGCTCGGCCATGCTGCGCGACCTCAAGCACATCTGCGAAGCACGGGGTCTGAAAGAAGGCAACACCAGCACGCCGGGGGCCTTCGTCATTGAACGGGCTTTTGCCGATTCCTGACTTGGCAGGGGCTTTGTCAGCCGCCCCACCGAGTCGGCGCGAACACGGGGGCACAATGCCCCCGTTGCTTTTGAAACCCCGCATGTTGCACCCTTTGCCCGTCACCCTTTTCACAGGCACCCTGCCCAAAGACAGCCCATGAAGTTTTCGTCGATCACCCTCCAGCGCTGGATGCTGCTGACCGC
>NZ_JBIKHV010000003.1:0-77041 GCF_044361985.1 Limnohabitans sp.
GCTTTATGCCAAATTCAAAGGCTGGGGCAAAAACGATGGTGACGGTCGCCTGAGTTTTGGCAAGGCAACATGGCAAGCCAGCTGGGCTCTCCTCATGCCGGTGATTGTTTTGGGCGGCATTTACGGCGGGGTCTTTACGCCCACCGAAGCTGCGGCCGTGGCGGTGTTTTATTCATTCATCGTCGGCACCCTGATCTACCGTGAAATAAGTTTCAAAGACATTTACACCATCCTTCGCAAATCGGTCATTTCGAGTGCTGTGATCATGTTCATCATTGCAAATGCCGGGCTGTTCGCCTTCATGATCACCCGTGCAGGCGTGCCAGGCGCCGTTGGTATGTGGCTGGAAGAGGTGTTGCAGTCGCCCATTTATTTCTTGCTAGGCATCAACGCAGCCCTGTTCATCATCGGCATGTTCATCGAAACCGGCGCGGCCATCCTTGTACTGGCTCCCATTCTGGTGCCGGTGGCCGTGCACTTCGGGATCGACCCAGTCCACTTCGGTATGGTGATGGTGGTGAACTTGGCCTTGGGCATGATCACCCCGCCCTTTGGCGTGAACCTGTTTGCCGCTTGCACGGTGGCCAAAATCTCGCTCGATCGTGTCGTCAAAGACCTGATCCCCTTCATCTGCGTGATCCTGGCGTGCTTGATGCTGATCAGCTACGTGCCTGAAATTTCTCTGACTTTGCGGGATATTGTGTTCAACAAATAAAGTTAGAATTTGTATCTGTCAGGAGAGCGCCTGACCTGCTTCATCCCCATGAAACATGGTCAGGCCGCCGAAGGCGCAGGCGGTTTGAAAGCTGCTGAACGCTCAGGCAAAAGGACTGACAAAACGTCTTTTTTAAAGGCGTTACCTCACTGGAGAGAGGTGCCGGGCCATCGGGCCACGGCATCCACCGAAGGAGCAACCCGCAGAACGCCTTGGCATACGAGGCCTCCCGGCGAATCTCTCAGGTAAAGCGGACAGCGAGGGCAAGCCACAGCATCTGCTGTGGTTTTTGATTGCCCTTGGAGTTTTCTGTGACCGCTACCACCAACTTACTCAATACCCCTTTGAACGCCCTGCACCTGGAGTTGGGCGCGCGCATGGTGCCCTTTGCGGGTTACAGCATGCCGGTGCAATACCCGGCGGGCCTGATGGCCGAACACCACCACACCCGCACGGCCGCCGGCTTGTTTGATGTCTCGCACATGGGTCAGCTCAGCCTGTCGGGGCCTGAGGCAGCGGCCGCTTTAGAGAGCCTGATACCCATTGACGTGATGGGCCTGGGCATTCACAAACAGCGCTACGGCCTGCTGCTCAATGACGAGGGCGGCATCGTCGACGACCTGATGTTTGTCAACCGGGATGTGTCGAATGGGGGTGAGCTTTTCGTGATCGTCAACGGTGCCTGCAAGCATGGCGATCTGGCATACATGCAGCAGCGCATTGGCAGCCTCTGCAACATCGAGCCGCAATTTGACCGCGCCCTGCTGGCCCTGCAAGGCCCGCAAGCGGTGACCGCCTTGCAGCGCCTCTTGCCCGGCGTCGAAAAGCTGGTGTTCATGACCGGCGCAGCCTTTGCCGTGGACGGTGCTGACTTGTACGTGACCCGCAGCGGTTACACGGGCGAAGATGGTTTTGAAATTTCGCTGCCTGCGCACGCCGCCGAAGCCTTCGCGCGCCGCCTGCTGGCCCAGCCCGAAGTCAAACCCGTGGGCCTGGGCGCCCGCAATTCGCTGCGCCTAGAAGCCGGCCTGTGCCTGTACGGCAACGACATTGACACCAGCACCACCCCCATTGAAGCGGGCCTGAACTGGGCCCTGCAAAAAGTGCGTCGCACGGGCGGCGCGCGGGCGGGTGGCTTCCCGGGAGCGGCAAAAATATTGGCGCAACTCGACGGCACGGCCCCCCCACAGCGCCTGCGGGTAGGCTTGGTGGGCCTGGAGCGCGTCCCGGTTCGCGAACACGTGGCCTTGCACAACGAGCAAGGCCAAATGGTAGGTGAGGTCACCAGCGGACTGCTGGCCCCCACTGCCGACAAACCCATCGCCTTGGCCTATGTGCAGGCAGAATATTCTGCCTTGGGCACACGCCTGAACGCCATGGTGCGCGGCAAAGCCGTCCCCATGGCTGTCAGCCCCCTGCCCTTCGTGCCCAACCGCTATCACCGCGGCTAAAAAATTTAATCGGCATCTGCCCCCGATTCAACAAACGTTTCAATGACCCCGATTCAAAAATCCAAACCCACCAGGAGCTCTGACATGATCAAGTACACCGAAGACCACGAATGGTTGCAAATTGACGGCGACACCGCCGTTGTCGGCATCACACACCACGCGCAGGATGCGCTGGGCGATGTGGTGTTTGTCGACCTGCCCGAGGTCGGGAAAAGCTTTGCGGCCAAAGAAGTGGCTGGGGTGGTCGAGTCGGTCAAGGCGGCCGCCGACGTTTACATGCCTGTGGACGGCGAGATCATCGAGGTGAACGAGGCCCTGCGCGCCGACCCCTCCCTGGCCAACTCAGACCCTTTGAACCAGGGCTGGTTTTTCAAGGTCAAGCTGTCCAACCCAGCGCAAGCCGACGCCCTGCTGGACGAAACGGCCTACAACCAATTCTCCGCTGGCTAAAAAGTTACCCCGCGCACCCCGTTTTGATCAGGAGCGAATATGCTGATGTCCACACTCAAGCCCTTGGGCGAACTCGAAAATCCATCCGAGTTCATCGCTCGCCACATTGGCATCAGTGCCGCCGATGAGCAGCACATGCTCAGCGTGATTGGCGAAGCCTCTCGCCGCACCCTGATCGAATCCATCGTGCCGCGCAGCATCGCGCGCTCCCAGGCCATGGATTTGCCAGCCCCGATCACCGAAGCCGCTGCGCTGGCCGAGCTCAAAAGCATGGCGCAAAAGAACCAGCTGCTCAAGAGCTTCATCGGGCAGGGCTACTACGGCACGCACACACCGGGCGTGATCCTGCGCAACATCCTGGAAAACCCCGCTTGGTACACCGCTTACACGCCCTACCAGGCCGAGATCAGCCAAGGCCGCATGGAAGCGCTGGTGAACTTCCAGACCATGGTGACCGACCTGACAGCCATGGATATCGCCAACGCCTCCATGCTCGACGAGGCCACCGCAGCAGCCGAGGCCATGACACTGGCGATGCGCACCGTCAAAAGCAAGAGCCGGGTCTTCGTGGTCTCACGCGCCTGCCACCCGCAAACCATCGAAGTGATCCAGACGCGTGCCCAACCGCTGGGCATTGAGGTGCTGGTGCCGCAGAGTGCTGACGCCTTCAGTGCTGCGCTCCAAGCCGAACACTTTGCCGTGCTGGTGCAGTACCCCTGCAGCACTGGGCTGGTCGAAGACCTCAGCGGCTATGCCGCTCAGAGCCATGCGCAGTCGGCCGCGTTCATCGTGGCCGCTGACCTGCTGGCCCTCACCCTGCTCAAGCCCCCTGGCGAAATGGGTGCCGACATCGTGGTGGGCACCACGCAACGCTTTGGCATGCCCATGGGCGCAGGCGGCCCACACGCCGCCTTCATGGCTTGCCGCGACGCCTACAAACGCTCCCTGCCCGGCCGCTTGGTGGGCGTGAGTGTGGACGTGCATGGCAAACCCGCCTACCGCCTGGCACTGCAAACCCGCGAGCAGCACATCCGCCGCGAAAAAGCCACCAGCAACATCTGCACTGCGCAGGTGCTGCCCGCCGTGGTGGCCAGCATGTACGCCGTGTACCACGGCCCCGAGGGATTGAAGCGCATTGCGCGCCGCGTGGCGACTTACACCGCGATCTTCGCGCAAGGCCTGCAGAGCCTGGGGTACAAGTTGCGCAAAGAGACCGCTTTTGACACCGTATGGATCGCCATCGGCGAGTCCTCGGCCTCGCTCATCGCGCGAGCCCAGCAAGCGGGCATGAACCTGCGCAAGGCTTGCGACAAGAGCGTGTCGATTTCGCTGGACGAAACCACCACGCGCGAGGACATCACCGCCCTGTGGCAAATTTTCGCCAGCGAGTCAACCACCCAGGCCTCATCACTGCCCAGTTTCGATGTGTTTGAAAAAGGCGCAGAGCCCCTGATCCCGACCGAGCTCCGCCGCAGCAGTGCCTTCCTCACGCACCCGGTGTTCAACCGCTACCACTCCGAAACCGGCATGCTGCGCTACATCCGCCAGCTGTCCGACAAAGACTTGGCGCTGGACCGCAGCATGATCCCGCTGGGCAGCTGCACCATGAAGCTCAACGCCACCAGCGAGATGATCCCCATCACCTGGCCCGAGTTTGCCAACGTGCACCCCTTCGCCCCAGCAAGCCAGCTGCAAGGCTATGCCCAGCTGGACCAGCAACTGCGCGAGTGGCTTTGCCAGGCCACCGGTTACAAGGGCATCAGCCTGCAGCCCAACGCTGGCTCGCAAGGCGAGTACGCAGGTTTACTGGTCATCCAGGCCTACCACCGCGCACAGGGTCAAGGGCACCGCAACATCTGCCTAATCCCCTCGAGTGCGCACGGCACCAACCCCGCCAGCGCGCAGATGGTGGGCATGCAGGTGGTGGTGACCCAGTGCGATGCCAACGGCAACGTGGACATGGACGACCTGCGCGCCAAATGCGAGCAGCACAGCGACAAGCTTGCCGCAGTGATGATCACCTACCCCAGCACCCATGGGGTGTTCGAGACGCAAGTCAAAGCACTTTGTGAACTGGTGCACCAGCACGGTGGCCGGGTCTATGTGGACGGTGCCAACATGAACGCGCTGGTCGGCGTGGCGGCCCCCGGAGAATTTGGCGGCGATGTGAGCCACCTGAACCTGCACAAAACTTTCTGCATTCCGCACGGCGGTGGCGGCCCCGGTGTGGGCCCCGTGTGCGTGGTGGAAGACCTCGTGCCCTACTTGCCCGGCCATGCCACAGGCGGCCTTCCAGTCAATGGGGTGGGGGCCATCTCTGCCGCGCCCCTGGGCAATGCCGCCGTGCTGCCCATCAGCTGGATGTACTGCCGCATGATGGGCGCCGAGGGACTGAAGCACGCCACTGAATCGGCCATCTTGGCTGCCAACTACATCAGCCAGCGCCTGGCCGACCACTACCCCACCCTGTACGCCAGCCCGACACCCGATGGTCGTCACCTGGTGGCCCATGAGTGCATCCTCGACTTGCGCGGCCTCAAAGACAGCTCAGGGGTGATGGCGGAGGACGTGGCCAAACGCCTGATGGATTACGGTTTTCACGCGCCCACCCTGTCCTTTCCGGTGGTCAACACCTTGATGGTCGAGCCCACCGAGAGCGAAACCCTGCAAGAGCTGGACCGCTTCATTGAGGCCATGATCGCCATCCGCGAAGAAATTCGTCTGATCGAAAACGGCACCTGGCCGCAAGACAACAACCCGCTGAAAAACGCACCGCACACCGCCGACAGCCTGCTGGTTGGCGAATGGGCACGCCCCTATGGCCGAGAGATCGGCGCAGCGCAAGCCCATCGCGTGCCTGGCAGCGTGAAGTACTGGCCCCAGGTGGGTCGGGTCGACAACGTTTATGGCGACCGCAACCTGTTTTGCAGCTGCATTCCAGTGAGCGACTACGCATGAGGGCGTTCATCGTGGTCTCTGACCACGATGAATTGCCTGAATAAATCTTTCTCTTTTTTTCACAACACAAGGCCACACCGTTTAAAATTGGTTTCCCGCATCGGGAGAGACTGTCTCAGTTGTAGACAGCGCCGAAGGAGCAACCGCCCCGGAAACTCTCAGGCCAAAGGACCGATGCAGGCAGGCCCCCAATCTAGGATGGGGCGCCACACACTCTGAAGAGCGACCGAGGTTCGTCACCCGGTTCACCGCAGGAGCAAACTGAACAAAACGTTCGGTGAATCTCTCAGGTTTCAAACAGAGGGGGTCATGCAACACGCATTCGGCGTGCTGCGTGCCTTACTGTTTGAGACGTTGATTTGAGAGAGCTTGCATGAATCATTCAGCAAAACACATGGTCATCATTGGTGGTGGCATCACGGGCGTGACCAGCGCCTACGCCCTGGCCCAACAAGGCATCCAGGTCACCCTGATCGAAAAAAACCGCTACCCCGGCATGGAAACGTCTTATGCCAACGGTGGGCAGTTGTCGGCCTCCAATGCCGAAGTCTGGACCCACCCGTCCACGATCCTCAAGGGCCTGAAGTGGATGCTCAAAAGCGATGCTCCCCTGCTGATGAACCCCACGCCCACCTGGCACAAAATCAGCTGGATGGCCGAGTTCATCGCCGCCATTCCCAAGTACAAAGACAACACGGTGGCCACCGCACAACTGGCCATTGCTTCGCGCGAGCACCACTTTGCCTGGGCCCAAGCCGAAGGCATTGAATTCGACCACAAGCGCGAGGGCATTCTGCACATTTACCGCGACAAAAAAGGCTTCGATCACGCAGGCCAAGTCTCCAAATTGCTGGCGCAAGGCGGCCTGCCCCGCCGCGCGGTCACCCCCGATGAAATGAATGCGATCGAGCCTACATTGCACGGCGATTATTACGGTGGCTATTTCACCGAAAGCGACTCGACGGGCGACATCCACAAGTTCACCTACGGCCTGGCCAAAGCCTGCGAGCGCATGGGCGTGAAAATCCTCAATGAACACGAAGTCCTGAGCGTGGCGGCCAACGGTCAAAGCGCTTTTGTCCAAGTGCAACACGCAGGCGAGACCGACACGCTGACGTTTGACGGCATCGTCATTTGTGCCGGCGTGCACAGCCGCCGCTTGGCTGCGCAACTGGGCGACCGCATCAACATTTACCCGGTCAAGGGCTACTCCATCACGGTCAATCTGCCCGATGCCGCCAGCCAGGGTGCCGCTCCCCAAGTCAGCTTGCTGGACGACGAAACCAAGCTGGTCACCAGCCGCCTGGGCGATGACCGCTTCCGTGTCGCTGGCACCGCCGAGTTCAATGGCATCAACCTGGACATTCGCGCTGACCGCATCCAGCCTTTGATCACCTGGGTCAACCAGTGCTTCCCGGACATCGACACCCGCCGCGTGGTGCCCTGGGCCGGTTTGCGCCCTATGATGCCCACCATGCTGCCGCGCGTGGGCGCAGGCAAAAAATCGAATGTGTTTTACAACACCGGCCACGGTCACCTGGGCTGGACCTTGTCGGCCATCACGGCGCACCAACTGGCTGGTCATGTGATGAACAGCACCAGCAGCGCCATGCGCCCGGCCCTGAAAATTGCCACCGCCTGAACCGCGCTCACACCATGACGCTTCACATCCTGCCCGTCGATTACCTGAACCCGGCTCACCGCTCGGCGCTGGTGATGCTGCTGAACGCCTACGCCCTGGACCCGATGGGCGGTGCACAAGCGCTGGCGCAGGATGTGCAAGACCGCTTGTGCGATGACTTGGCCGCTCGCCCCGATGCAGCCAGTTTCATCGCCTGGCGGGGGGATGCGCCAGTGGGCCTGATCAACTGCATGGCGGGTTATTCCACCTTCAAGGCCAAGCCGTTGTTGAACATCCACGACATCGCGGTGCTGCCAGACTGCCGTGGCCAAGGGGTAGGCCAGGCCCTGCTGGCGGCAGCCGAGCAACTGGCGATCGATCGCGGCTGCTGCAAGCTCACGCTGGAAGTGCTCACGGGCAATGCGCGCGCCCTTCAAAGTTATCTGCGCTTTGGCTTTGCGCCTTATGCCCTCGACCCTGCTGCGGGTCAGGCCAGCTTCATGCAGAAGTGGCTTTAGCCAGCTGCCACTGTTCTTTCAGCCACCGCTTGAACTCAGCGTCGTTCTGAATGCGGCGCAAGTCGCTCGCCAGACTGTCCATGTTTTGGCGCTGGTCAGCCTGAATGCGCTGCAAGGACTGGGTCATCGCCGCCTCATCGGCTTCAGCCCGCACTGGCACACACAATTCACGGCTCAGGCGGCTTTGCAATTGCTCCAGGTCGTCTTCAAGCGCTGCCACCTGCTCCTTGAGCAACAAGGACATGGCCTGTAATTTGTCATCGGCCATGCGTGCTGTGCTTTGGGGGTTGACCTGCGTGACCTGCATTTGCAGGCGCAGCAAGGTGGTCAGGTCGTTTTTTTCATAAGCCGCATTGACCTCACTCATCAGCCCGGTCTTGCGCAAGCGCTCTGATTCAAGGGGCTCACGGTCAGGATGCAAGGCGCTGGCCAACTGCCTGAATATCGTGCGGATGGCGCTTTTGGCATCGGTCTCGCGCGCCATCGCCGAAGAAATTTCACCTTTTTCGACCGCAGCGCTTTTCTTATTCGCTTTGCGGGCCGCGCGCTTGGCGGCCTTGCGTTCCTCGTCGGCTTGTTGCTGGCGTTGCCATTGGCGCATGCCGGCGGCCATCATTTCTTCGGGGGTCTGGTATTGGCTGGGTTTGTCAATCGGCTGGCCCAGGGCTTCTTCAATTTTTTCCCGCAGGCGCTGCGCTGCTTCAGCTTGTTCCTGGGCCGCTTCTTGCGTGTCCTCGTCGCTCACGTACACGTTGGCCAGGGCCTGCACTTGGGGGTCGCTTACAGCCGCCAGCGCCCCGAGCAGGTTGCGCAACTTGCCACGGGCCATGCGTTGCTGCTGCACGGTCAAGTTTGCCGATTGCAAGCGTTCATGCAAAAAGAAAAGCAGGTTTTTGCGGTGCACCTGTGCCTGTTGCACGGACTCTCTCAAGGCCTGAATGTGCGCGTAACGGTGCTGGTCAGACCAAGCCTCAAGACGCTGAATATGCCCGGTCAGCAGCTCGACCCGGGCCAGCAGTTCGTTGAAGCGCTGCTGGGCAGGCGTGAGCTTGGCTTGTGGCGTGGCCTGCACCGCCAAGGCGGACAGGAAAGACAGGGCGTGAGAGGGCGTTTCGGGGGAAGAGGTCATCTGTAGAGCATCGTGCGGCAATCTAACCGTGCCTTTGGATGGTAACGCCTCCCCTTGTCGAAGCGACGCCCTTGCGCCCGTTGATAATCCCCCCACCGATTTGAAATCTGCCCACCCCCATGCCAAGCCCCGCCCCGTTCAAGATCCTGAGCATCATCCCGCCGATGACGCAGCTGAACACGCCCTACCCGTCCACGGCTTACCTGACGGGGTTTTTGCGTTCCCGGGGTTTTGATGCTGCGCAGGAAGACCTGGCGCTGGCCACGGTGCTGGCTTTGCTCAACCGACAGGGCCTGACCGATTTGCGCGATGTGGCGCTGGCCTTGCCTGTCGAAGACCGTTCAGGGCCGGTCAATTTTTTCCTCGACCATTTTGCGGACTACGCCCAGACCATCGACCCGGTGATCGCCTTTTTACAAGGCCGTGACAGCACCCTGAGCCACCGCATCGCGGGGCGGGGTTTTTTACCTGAAGGCCCCCGCTTTGTGGCCCTGGATGCCTACGAAGACGACGGCACAGGCGACCCGATTGGCTGGGCCTTTGGCGCTTTGGGCCAAACCGACCGCGCCCGGCATTTGGCCACCCTGTATTTGAACGACTTGGCCGACGTGTTGCGCGATGCTGTCGATGAGGGTTTTGAGTTCGTGCGCTACGCCGAACGCCTGGCCGCCAGCCAACCCAGCTTTGACGCCTTGGCCGAGGCGCTGGCACAGCCCCCCCATCTGATTGACACCACGCTCGAGCGCCTGGCGCTGCAGGCCATTGACAGGCACCAGCCCCAGCTGGTGCTTTTGTCAGTGCCTTTTCCTGGCTCGGTTTATGCGGCGTTTCGCATTGCCCAATGCATCAAGCGCGCACACCCGGACATCCGCATCGGGCTGGGCGGCGGCTTTGTCAACACCGAGCTGCGCGAACTGGCTGACGCCCGCGTGTTTGACCATGTCGACTACATCACCCTGGACGGTGGCGAGCGGCCTTTGCTCAACCTGATCGAGCACCTGCAAGGAAAACGCAGCACCCAGCGCCTGGTGCGCACCTTCATCAAAAACGACGCTGGCCAGGTTCAATACATCAACCTGCAAGAGCCCGACATCGCCTTTGAAGAGGTGGGCACACCCACCTGGGATGGCTTGCCCTTGCAAAAATATTTGTCGCTTCTGGACATGCTCAACCCCATGAATCGGCTGTGGAGCGACGGCCGCTGGAACAAGCTGACGGTGGCACATGGCTGCTACTGGAAGAAATGCAGCTTTTGCGACGTGAGCCTGGACTACATCAGCCGCTACGAAACGGCCAGCGCCAGCACGCTGGTGGACCGCATCGAGCAAATCGTGGCCGAAACAGGTCAAACCGGATTTCACTTTGTGGACGAAGCGGCGCCGCCCAAAGCCCTCAAAGCACTGGCCGAAGAACTGCTGCGCCGGGGTGTGCAAATTTCGTGGTGGGGCAACATCCGGTTCGAAAAAACCTTCACCCCCGAGCTGTGCGAGTTGCTGGCGCAAAGCGGCTGCATCGCCATGTCGGGTGGGCTCGAGGTCGCCTCTGACCGCTTGCTGCAACTCATGCAAAAAGGCGTCTCGGTCGAACAAGTGGCACGGGTGACCAAAGGCTTTGCCGATGCGGGCGTGCTGGTACATGCCTACCTGATGTACGGCTTTCCGACCCAGACCGTGCAAGACACGGTGGATGCCCTTGAATACGTGCGCCAGATGTTTGAAAACGGCTGCATCCACAGCGGCTTTTTCCACCGCTTTGTGTGCACGGTGCATTCACCCGTGGGCCTGAACCCCGATGCCTACGGCGTCAAGCTGTTGCCCTTGCCCGAGGGCCAGTTTGCGCGCAACGATGTGGGCTTTTTAGACCCCACCCCGCTGGGCCAGGGCATCGACCACGACTTGCTGGGCCAGGGCCTGAAAAAGGCCATCTACAACTTCATGCACGGTGTGGGCGTGGACAACGATGTGCGCCAGTGGTTTGAGCTGCCCAAAGGGCAATGCCCCAAAACCACCGTGCCCCGCCACAAAATCGCCAAAGCGCTGGGCTGAAGCCCGCGTCCTCTCGGAGCTCGCATCACCAGGAGATGGCTTGCCCCTGGTGGTCCACAAACTGTGCACGCCCTGTGGGCTGCAAGCCATCCAGCACGGCCAGCAAACGCCGTGCCGCTTCGTCAGGACGCATCGCATCGTCGCCCACAAACGGCTGGCTCAAGCCCGATTGGACGGTGCCTGGCTGCAAAGCCACCACCACCGCCAGCGGCCTGCGCCGGGCAATTTCGATGGCCGATGTTTGCAGCAGCATGTTGAGTGCAGCCTTGGCCGCGCGGTAGCCATACCAGCCGCCTTTGCGGTTGTCTTCGATGCTGCCCACGCGCGCCGACAACTTGCCCCAAATGACGCGCTGGCCAGTGGCCAACAAGGGCGCGAAGTGCTTGAGCAACAAGCTGGGCCCCACGGCATTGAGGTGCAGCGCGGCCAGCAGGTGTGAGGCATCCAGCTCGTCCAGGCGCTTTTCGGGGCCGCGCCCGTTCACGGTCAAAGCGCCCGTGGCGTCCAGCAGCAAATGGAATGGCCCTTGAGATGCCAACGCCAGCGCGCAGGCCTGGATGCTGGGCTCACTCAGCACATCCAGCCCCGGCATGCTTTGCCGCGACACGCCCAGCACCGCCGCGCAACGCGGGTCGCTTTGCAGTTGCTGCAGCAAGGCGCTGCCAATGGCACCGCTCGCGCCAAACACCAGGGCCCGGTAGCCCTCAGGCAGGGAATGCATCATGGTCGGGTTTTGCTCGCATTGCGGTCTTGCGGTTGGAGGTCGTATGCACAGCGAAAACCGATGTACACCGCATAAAAATCCGCCGGCTTGAAGGCCTGCACATCGGCCTTCATGTTGAAAGCGCCGTACCACCAGGAGCCGCCCACGGTTCGGCGTTCCGGGCCACGGGCCTCGCTGGTCCACTCCCAGACATTGGCGCCCATGTCGTACAAGCCGTTCACCCCTTGGCGGGTGGCACCGGCCGGCGCAGCGCGTGGCCAGGGGTCGGTGTCGCTGGTGTTGGCCCCTTGTGGGCTGTCGCCAGTGCTCCAGGGGTAGGTTCGCCCTTTGACCCAAGGGGCCGGCGGTGCATCGCGCAGTTCGGTAAAACCAGCCTTTTGCCACTCGGCGCCCGTGGGTAAGCGGCCCCCGGCCCAACGGCAATAGGCTTGGGCTTCGGCAAAATCCAGGTGCACTGCAGGCAGCTCGGCACGGCTGGCCACGCCAGCGGCCTGACCATCGGGATGTCGCCAGGACCAGCCGGGGCGTCGCTCCCAGCCAGCCCCGTACTCAAAGCCGCCACCCTCTTTTTCTGCCCGGGTCACGGTGCCGGTGGCCCGCACATAACGCTCAAACTGGCCAATGGTGACCTCGGTCCGGTCAATGGCCCAGTCGCCCAAAGGCACTTTGTCGCCCACCTGGGCCATCGCGCCGTGCATGAAAAAAGCCATGCCGTACAACAAGCCACGCAACCAAGTCGCAGAAAACAACATGGGGTACGTCAAGATGCCGCCTCCCCCGACCAACGCCGCACCCACTTTTGCAAGCGCGGTCGCAGTGGCAAAAACAAGCGGTAAGCCCACTCAAACAACCAAGACATCGGCGGCCAGGCGGACAACCAGCCCAGCCAGCGCCAGCCGGGAAACAACCGCCACATTTGTGAGAACGCCGCTGCCCCACTGAACAAACGCCCCTGGCTGTCGCGCACATGAAATCGGGCCATGGCCGCCTCGCAGCTGAGCCCGCCGGTGTCCTGACCGGTACTGACATCGACCCAGGCCATGGACAGCGCTTGCGGTAAGCGTTGGTAAATGGCGATTTCGCGCCGACACAAAGGGCAGGAGCCATCAAAGTACACCGTCAAAACTGGGGGTACAACGGGCAGGGTTGGGCTCATGTGGCCAGATCTCCACGCACCAGCAAACGCCCTTGCCGGTCCACCACAAAGCCTTCACCCAGGCCAGGGTAGGCACTGGTCAGCCCGGTCATGATGACCTGGTGCGTGACCCACACTTCGGTGCGCCCGGCAGGCATGGCCAGCAAGCGCTCGCGCAAGGCCTGGAGCTGGGCAACCGGATCACCCTGGCCTGCAAAGGTGCTGTTCAGGGCCGACCAATCCTCGTATTGGCCAAACGCCAGCCGGGCCGTGTCTTGGCAACGGCACCATTGGCTGCTGCGCACGGCATCGGGCTTGAAACCATTGGCCTGCATCCAAGCCCCCAAGCCGCGCGAGGCTTTGCGGCCCGCTTCGCTCAGGTTGCGCTGGGTGCTGCACTGGCCCAAGACAAAACCGGGCGGGTCGCCCAAGCCCGCTTCGGTGGCGGCATGGCGAATCAACAACACGCCGCCCTGACGCCGCCAGACCCGGCTCAATTCGGCCAAGTCACCTTTGCTGGCCACTTGCGCCCAGACCGGCAAGGCCAATGAGGCCAGCATCGGAGCCGCCATAGCCGTACTCAGGCTGGTCAACATGGCCCTGCGGTGCAACAGCTTGGCGGTGTGTTCGCTCATGACCAATACCTGCGGCTCAGGACACTTCGCCCGAGGCGATGCGGCGCAATGCCTGCTCGAACACCTCCACCGGCTGCCCACCCGAAATCAGGTGTTTGTCATTGATGATGACGGCCGGCACCGAACGGATGCCTGCTTGCGCGTAAAACTGCTGGCGTTCACGCACCTCGGCGGTGTGGGCATCGCTGTCCAGCACCACTTGCGCCGCGGCCACATCGAGGCCTGCTGCAGCCACAGCCGCGAGCAAGACCTGGGCGTCTTCGATGCACTCTGCGCGGCCTTGATAAGCCTGCAAGAACGCTTTTTTCAGGGCGTGCTGAGCGACTGCACCCTGGCCTTCGGCCCAATGCAGCAAACGGTGGGCATTGAAGGTGTTGTAGACCCGGCCGCGCCCACCGATGTGAAATTCGAAACCAACTTCGGCCCCCCGCGCAGCAATCGTCTGGCGAATCTGTGCCTGCTGCTCGGAAGTCGAGCCGTATTTTTGGGTCAGGTGCTCGCCCAGATCCTGCCCGCCCGGGGCCATGTGGGGGTTCAACTCGAAGGGCTGGAAGTGCAAATCGGCCTGCACATCCCCCTGCAGGCGCTCGAGTGCCATCTCGAGGGCACCCAAACCGACCGCACACCAGGGGCAGGCAATGTCGGACACGAAATCAATTTTGAGGGTTGTCATGGTCAGGATCTTTAAAAGAGTTATTTTCTACGCGTCAGCCAATGACCGCTGGCAGCCAGGCGCAAAAGCCCAGTGCCTGCAGGGGCTGGGCCTCACGCCCTCAGGATGCCCAGCAATGCTGCATGGAATGGCTCAGGGGCTTCATATTGAACCCAATGCCCGGCGGCGGGCACGGTGTGCCATTGCCCCCAACGGGTCGACAAGCCTTGCATGGCCGCTTGCAGTTCGGGCAGTCGGCCACGGTACAAGGCATCGTGCTCACCATAAATGGCGCTCACTGGCACCTGAAATCTCGGCAAAGTGCGGGCCACGATGTCGGTGGACGACAGGCGGCGGCGCGGCATGCGGTCGCGCTGCACATTGGCCGTGTGCAAGGCCAAGGCCAGGGTGTCAAGGCTTTCGGGGCGCTGCAGCATCAAGGCCATTAGGTTGTGCCGGTGCACCTGTTCTTGCGCCTCGGCGGTGGTCAAATGCCGCCAACCTTTGAGCGGGACGCGCTCGGACACCGTCAGGCCCATGCCCGGCGCACCCACCAACACCAAGCGGACGGCATCCTGGGGGTGATCGGCCAACCACAAGGCGGCGGCCATGCCACCAAATGAAAAACCCACCAGACTCACTGGCCCGGCGCAAAACCCATCGGCCTGCAGCTGCAACAGGCCTGCGTGCAAATGGGCGGGCAAAGCGTCCACATCGTTGCAGCCTGCGGGCAAGTCCGAGTCGCCAAAGCCAGGCAAGTCGGGCACCAGCACACGCCAGCCGGCCTTGACCAGGGGGGCAATGTTGCGCACCCAGTGTGTCCAACTGCCGCTGCCACCGTGCAACAACACCACCGTCGGTTGCAAGGCCCCACCCACGGCATGCCAAGCGTGCCAAACCGTGGCGACGCCGTTCAGACGGGTTTCCAGCCGCTGGGCTTGGGCCAGCGCCAGGCTCAAATCAGAGGGCAGAAAATTGGGCAGCACGGCACAACTCATGTCGAAATTCATGGAACTATTCATGGCGAAATCGGTGGCTCAAGCGGCTGGGCGCTGAAAGAACTAAGGGGTCCGCACAAGGCGCGGATGTTGCAAACGCCAAACCTTGTAAGCCGCTGCCGTGGCCACGATGCTGGTAAGACAGCTGACCCAAAAAACGCTTTGCAGGCCCCAGCGCTCGCTGATCACACCGCCCAGCAAGGCCCCCAAAACGCCCGGAAAACCGTAAGCCACCACGGTGTAAAGCGCCTGTCCGCGCCCACGCAAACGGCCCGGAAAGTGGTGTGAAATCAAGGCGATGCAGACCGTGTGGTGCGTGGCAAAGGTGATGGCGTGCAAGGTCTGCGCCAGCAGCAAAACCCATAAGACATCGGCCCACGTCACGGTCAACCCCATGCGCAGCAACATGGTGAGCGAACACAGCACCAACCAGCCAGTCAATGAAACACGGGGCAACCAGCGCGACTGGGTGAAAAACCACACCACCTCCACCGCCACCGAGACGGCCCACAGCACACCGATCATGGTTTTGCTGTAGCCCAAGGAATCCAGGTAGAGCGAGAAAAACACATAAATACCGATGTGCGAAAGCACATGGAAAAAGGTGGAGACAAAAAACCACTGCACCGGTTTTAGACGCAACACTGGTCCCACTGGCACATGCACATGCACATGGTGCGCAGATTCCTTGATGTCCGGCATCCAACAGACACTCAACAACACCGCGCCCAAAGTCAGAACCGTCCAGCCCGGAAAATGCCGCATGCCAAAAGCCTCAAACCAGGCGCCCGCCAAAAACACCGTGACCAAAAACCCCATGGAGCCCCACAAGCGCACACGCCCATAACGTTTGGTGTCAAAAGCCCCGCCCTGACTGACCAGGTGGGCCATGGCCGCTTCACTCATGGGCATCATGGAGCTGGTGTGGGTGAACATGACCAAAAAGACCAGGCCCAGCCCCAAAGGACCCCAGTCCAGAAACAGCAAACAAGCCGATGCAAAGGCCACGCCGGCCCCAATGCGCAACAACTTGACGCGCTCACCCGTGCGGTCGCTCAAGGCCCCCCAGGCATAGGGTGCAAACAAACGGGTGGCCGCCTGCACGGCTGTGAGCAAGCTGATGGTCAGCAGGCTCAGGCCCATGTCTTTCAGCCACAGCGGCAGGTAGGGATTGAAAAACCCGATGTGGGCGAAGTAACTGGCCGACAGGGCGGCAAACGGCAAGAGCTGACGGCGTTGCGTCATGCCTTATGGCTTGACAGCGGCAATAGGGGCCAAAGAGTGCTCAACATCGCCACACTGGGCGCGGTGCTGCAAGGCGTGCTCCATGACCACCAGCGCCAGCATGGCCTCGGCAATCGGCGTGGCCCGGATGCCCACACAGGGGTCGTGGCGGCCTTTGGTGATGACTTCGGTTGGCTGGCCATTCGAGTCGATCGAGTCACGCGCAATCAAAATCGAACTGGTGGGCTTCACGGCAATCGACACCTCGATGTCTTGACCGGTGCTGATGCCCCCGAGCACGCCACCGGCGTTGTTGCCGACAAAACCATCGGGCGCGAGCGTGTCCCCGGCAAAGCTGCCTTTTTGCGTGACACAGCCAAAGCCAGCGCCGATCTCCACACCCTTGACGGCATTGATGCCCATCATGGCGAAAGCAATGTCGGCATCGATCTTGTCAAACAAGGGCTGGCCCAGGCCGACCGGCACAGCACGGGCCACCACGCGCAAGCGGGCACCGCAAGAATCGCCCGACTTGCGCAGCGCGTTCATGTAGTCCTCCAGCGCCGAGACATCGGCGACCGGGGCAAAAAACGGGTTGGCCTGCACGTGGTCCCAGCTCTCAAAACCAATCGGCATGTCGCCGATCTGGGTCATGCAGCCCACAAACGTGGTGCCGAATTTTTCCTTCAGCCACTTTTTGGCCACCGCGCCTGCGGCCACCATGGGCGCAGTCAGCCGAGCCGATGAGCGCCCACCGCCACGCGGGTCACGCAAGCCGTATTTGCGCCAATAGGTGTAGTCGGCATGCCCCGGCCGAAAGGTCTGCAGGATGTCGCCATAGTCCTTGCTGCGCTGGTCGGTGTTCTGGATGAGCAGGCAAATCGGGGTGCCGGTGGTCAGGCCCTGGTACACGCCCGAGATGATTTGCACCGCGTCGGGTTCGTTGCGTTGAGTGACGAATTTGCTGGTTCCGGGCCGGCGCCGGTCCAGGTCGGGCTGGATGTCGGCCTCAGACAGCGGCATGCCAGGAGGGCAGCCGTCGATCACGCAGCCAATGGCCGGGCCATGGGATTCACCAAAATTGGTGACCGAGAAGAGATTTCCAAAGGTATTGCCGCTCATGGGGTGGGATTATCCCAGAGCGGGGGCTTGGGCTGGCCAGGCCCCCTCAAAGTTTGACGTCTTCGGACTCGGGGGCCGAGCCATCGGGCCAATCGCGGATGTAGGCCTTGAGCATCTTGTTTTCAAAGTTCTGGCTGTCCACCACGGCCTTGGCCACGTCATAAAAGCTGATGACGCCCATGAGCATGCGCTGGTCCATGACGGGCATGTAGCGGGCATGGTGCTCCAGCATCATGCGGCGCACTTCGTTGATGTCGGTGTCTCCGGAGCAGGTCTGGGGTTGCGCGTCCATGGCTTCGCGCACGGTTGTGGCACCCACCTGACCGCCGTTTTTGACGATCTGCTGGATCACCTCACGGAAAGTCAGCATGCCCAACAGATCGCCATTCGCCATGACCACCAGTGAGCCCATGTCTTTTTCGGCCATGTCGTTCATGGCCCGAGACAAAGGTTCATCGGGATGCACCGTGAACAGTGTGCCGCCCTTGACGCGGAGGATGTCGCTGACTTGCATGGTGTGTCTCCTGAGGGTCGATCCGGTTTAGATGACATGCCAATATAGCCCACAATGAACGCTGATAGTCAGGCCAAAAGCTTGCCAAACACTTTGTATTTTTTCGGAGACCCCTCATGGCTGGTTACAGTGACCCCGGTTTTGACACCTTGGCCCTTCACGCAGGCGCCGCGCCCGACCCGAGCACCGGCGCCCGGGCGGTCCCCATCCACCTGACCACATCGTTTGTCTTTGAGTCCACCGACCAGGCCGCAGCGCTTTTTAACCTCGAGCGCCCGGGCCATGTCTATAGCCGCATCAGCAACCCGACCAACGCGGTGCTGGAGCAACGCATCTCTGCTCTGGAAGGCGGCATTGGGGCCATCACCACGGCCAGCGGACAAGCGGCTTTGCACCTGACAATCGCCACCCTCATGGGCGCAGGCTCGCACATCGTGGCGTCCACCGCTTTGTATGGTGGCTCACACAACTTGCTGCACTACACCCTGAGCCGCTTCGGCATCAGCACCACATTTGTCAAACCTGGCGATCTGGAAGCCTGGCGTGCCGCCGTGCAACCCAACACCAAACTGTTTTTTGGTGAGACCGTGGGCAACCCCGGGCTGGACGTGCTCGACATCCCGGCCATCAGCGCGATTGCGCACGACAACGGTGTGCCGCTGCTGGTCGATTCCACCTTGACCTCACCCTGGCTGATCCAGCCTTTTGACCACGGAGCCGATCTGGTCTACCACTCGGCCACCAAGTTCCTGTCGGGCCACGGCACGGTGGTCGGCGGCGTGGTGGTCGATGGCGGCAGTTTTGACTGGGACAAGTCCGGCAAGTTTGCCGAACTGAGCCAGGCCTATGCGGGCTTTCACAACATGGTGTTCAGCGAAGAAAGCACCGTGGGGGCATTTTTGCTGCGGGCCCGGCGCGAAGGCCTGCGTGACTTTGGTGCCTGCATGAGCCCGCACACCGCCTGGCTGATTTTGCAAGGCATCGAAACCCTGCCCCTGCGCATGGCCAGGCACATGGAAAACACCACCAAGGTGGTTGAGTTTTTGGCCTCGCACCCCTTGGTGAGCCGGGTCGGCCACCCCATGCTGGAAAGCCATCCCTCGCACGCGCTGGCGCAAAAGCTGCTGCCGCGTGGCGCGGGCTCGGTCTTCAGCTTTGACATCAAGGGCTCACGCGCCCAGGGGCAAAAGTTCATTGAAACCCTCAAGGTCTTCAGCCACCTGGCCAACGTGGGCGACTGCCGCAGCCTGGTGATTCACCCGGCCAGCACGACCCATTTCCGCATGACCGACGAGGCCCTGGTCGCCAGCGGCATTGGCCCGGGCACGATCCGCCTGTCCATCGGGCTGGAAGACCCGGCAGACTTGATCGACGACCTGAAAAAAGCCTTGAAGGCGGCGGAGAAAGCCGCATGAAAACCTCTGTTCAAGGCCACGACCTCTACGCCTACACCGGTGGCAAGCCCTTCAACCCGGCGCAGCCCACGGCCGTCTTCATCCACGGCGTGCTGAATGACCACAGCGTCTGGATTTTGCAAACCCGCTACATGGCCCACCACGGCTGGAATGTGCTGGCGATTGACCTGCCCGGCCATTGCAAAAGCGACGGCCCACCGCCGCACAGCGTGCAACAGGCCGCCGACACCGTGATCGCCCTGCTCGACGCGCTCCAGGTCGAAAAAGCCGCCCTGATCGGGCACAGCTTTGGCTCGCTGATCGCGCTGCAAGCCACTGCACAAGACGCCCAGGCCCACCCCGGGCGCATCGGCCACTTGGTGATGGTGGGCACGGCCTACCCCATGCGGGTTTCGCCCGCCCTGCTGGAACAATCAATCAGCGCCCCATTCAAGGCGATTGACATGGTCAACAGCTTTTCGCATTCCACGCTGGCACCGCCGCCCTCGGCTTTGGGCCCCGGCACCTGGCTTTATGGCGGCAGCAAGGCGCTGATGCGGCGCGTGCTGGCCAGCAACACCCAGGCCAACGTGTTCAACATTGGCTTCAAGGCCTGCGACAGTTACAACGGCGGCGAAATGGCCATGCCCCAAGTTCAATGCCCTGTGTTGTTTGTGCTGGGCGATGCTGACCAAATGACGCCGCCCAAAGCGGCGCAAAGCCTGATCGCCCTGTGCGCCAAGCCCAAGGTGGTCAAGCTGCCTGCAGGCCACTCGCTGATGACCGAAGCGCCTGAAGGCGTGCTGCAAGCCCTCAAGGATTTTTTAAAAACATGACCCTCAGCATCACCCCGCCCATGAGCACCCTGCGGGCGCAACAGATCGCCCAAACTCTCGACCTGCGCGCCCTCCCCCCTGATTTTTTGAACAATCCGTACGGGGTGTACGCCGCATTGCGAGAGGCCGAGCCGTTCAAACGCATGCCCGATGGCGCGTATTTCCTCACGCGCCACGCCGATCTGGTGGCGGTGTACCGCGATGCCAAAGTGTTCAGCTCCGACAAGCAGGTTGAATTTGGCCCCAAATACAACCATGCGCCCTTCAACCAGCCCCCCTACGCCCCACCGGGTGGTGTGGCCCCGCTGTTTGAGCACCACACCAACAGCTTGGTTTTCAACGACCCGCCACTGCACACCCGGGTGCGGCGTCTGATCATGGGCGCCCTGACGCGCCGCGCCATCGAGGCCATGGAGCCCGGCCTGGTGCAACTTGTCGACAGCCTGCTGGACAAGATCGAGGGCCAAGGCGGCGGCGACCTGATCGAAGACTTTGCATCGGCCATTCCGGTCGAGATCATCGGCAACCTGCTGGACGTGCCCCATGCCGACCGTGAGCCGCTGCGCGGCTGGTCGCTGGCCATTCTGGGCGCGCTGGAGCCGACCCTCACCCCCGAGCAAGAAGCCTTGGGCAACCGCAGCGTGAACGAGTTTCTGGCCTACCTGCGCGCGCTGGTCGCCCAGCGCCGCCAACACCCGGGCGACCCAGAGCACGATGTGCTGACCCGGCTCATCCAAGGGGAGGAAGGCGGCGACGCCCTGAGCGAAGTCGAGTTGCTGCAAAACTGCGTGTTCTTGCTCAATGCCGGGCACGAAACCACCACCAACCTGATCGGCAACGCGCTCATCAGCCTGCAGGAATGGCCGGCGCAGCGCGATCGGCTCAAGGCCGACTTGCTGGCGGCCGCCTCCAGCGAAGAACGTGAGCAGATCCTTAACCTGGCGGTGGACGAATTTTTACGCTTCGAGTCGTCCAACCAGCTCAGCAACCGACGCGCCCTGCAAGCCACCCAGGTCAACGGGGTCGATCTGCCTGCAGGGGCCTTGATCACGCTGTGCATCGGCGCGGCCAACCGCGACCCCGCTGTGTACCCCCAGCCCGAACAGCTCGACCTGCGCCGCACCGGCAACAAGCACCTGGCTTTTGGGTTTGGTGTGCACCAGTGCGCAGGCCTGAGTCTGGCGCGGCTCGAAGGGCGCATCGCCATCGGGCGGTTTTTGCAGCGCTTTCCGGATTACCAGCTGACCCAGGCCCCGGTGCGTGGCGGCCGTGCACGGTTTCGTGGCTTTTTAAGCGCGGCCTTTCGCACAGCCTGAGTTCCTTCGGAGCATCCTCGCACCGCAAGCCCTCCAGCACCCAGGCTTCGAGGGGGTTTAGCGGCTGAGCTGATTGGCCTCGGGCAGCAACTGCGCCACCACAAGGTGCTCAAGTCCTGTTTGCAGCCACACTGGGTCTGCCGCTGACGCACGCAACACCAGCAGCCGCTCAGCCAAGGGCGCCACGCTGGTCTGTGCCGGGTCCATCAGCAACACTTGTCGGGCTTGCCCCTGGTCGTTTTGCTCGGTCAGGCGGCCCACCCAATCGAGGCTTTGCAAAACATCGAGCACCTGCCGCAGCTCGCTTGCCTCCACGCGCAAGCGCAATGCCAATTCGTCCGTGCTAAAACCTCGCTGCTGAGATGCCTTGGCGGCGTTCAACTCGGCCAACACCTCCAGTGCCAGCCTGAAGCCCCAGCCTGGGCCATCGGGCTTGCGCCAGGTCTGCCGGCCCAATTCGGGCAGGCTGGAAGCCAGCACCGCACCCAGCAAGACAATCAGCCAGGTCACATAAATCCAGACCAGCAAAATCGGCAGCGCTGCAAAAGCGCCATAAATGACCGAATAAGTGGGCACCTGCAGCAAGTAAACGGCCAACAATTTCTTGGCCAGTTCCAGCCCCCCGGCCACCAAAAAGCCGGCGGTGATGGCATGGCGCCAACGCACACGGGTGTAAGGCACATAAAAATACAAGCCACTGACACAGGCGGTCAGCAGCAGAAACTCAAAACTGTCGAGCAACCAACGCACTGAGCCCGGCAACACATCCACCACATCGCGCGAGGCCGTCACCACATAAGAAGTGATGGCCAGGCTGGCGCCCAAAAACAAGGGCCCCAAAGTGATGGCGGACCAATACAGCAAGACCCTTTGCGGCAAAGGCCGCTGACGCCGCAAGCGCCAGATTTGCCCCATGGTGCGTTCGATCGTCACCATCAAGGCCACAGCGGTCATCAGGACTGCCACCAATCCAACCGTTCCCAATCGGCTGGCCTTGCGAGAAAACTGCGTCAGGTAACTGAGCACCTGGCGGGCAATGCTCTCAGGCACCAGGCTCTCGATCAGCCAGCGCTGGATCGTGTCCTGAAATTTTCCAAAGACAGGAAAGGCCGCAAAGACGGCCAGGCCCACCGCAAACAGCGGCACCAAGGCGAGCACGGTGGTGAAAGTGAGGGAACTGGCGCTCACGCCCAAGCGGGCGTCGCGAAAGCGCTCGGCCAAAACGCCCGCCATCTGACGCCAGGGGAAAACCATCAATTCTTGCCACCACAGCGACAACTGTGCTTTCCATGTGGACTTCAGGGGGTTCGATTGCATGCCCGGTATGATGCCACCGCAATGAACACCACCTCCGAAAACAAACCTGCCGGCGTCGATTTCACCCGTTGGATGGCCGTTGGCAGCCTGCTGGGCCTGATCATTCTGGGCCTGGCCTGGGAACTTTGGCTGGCCCCCCTGCGGGAGGGTGGCACTTTGTGGGCCATCAAGGTCTTGCCTTTGTGTATCCCCCTGGCGGGCCTGCTGAAAAACCGCATGTACACCTACCGCTGGGTCAGCATGCTGGTCTGGCTTTACTTTACAGAGGGCGTTGTGCGGGCCTGGGGCGATGCCTGGCCATCCAACGCACTGGCCGGACTGCAAATCCTGTTGTGCACCACCTTGTTTGTGGCTTGTGCGCTGCATGTGCGGATCCGCTTCAAGGCGGCCAAGGCCACGGGCAATTTTGTGCCCGTGCCCAGAGACTGAGCGCCCCCGACCAAAGCCGCTGACCAAAAATTGCTTCCCCCGACACGCCAGACCATGACCGTTCCAAGCACCGCCCAAATCGCCTTGATGGCCTTGCTGCGCCAGATTTGCGGCCCAACCCATGTGCTGACCCACCAAGACCCGGGTGCCGACTTGAGCCCCTGGGAACAAGACTGGCGCAAACGCGTCAAAGGCCTGGCCTTGGCGGTGGTGCGCCCTGGCAACACGCAAGAAGTGGCATCCGTGGTCAAGGCCTGCGCGGCGGCGGCCACCCCCATCGTGCCCCAAGGCGGCAACACCGGTCTGGTGGTCGGCGGCGTGCCTGACGCATCGGGCAACCAGATCGTGCTCAGCATGACGCGCATGAATGCCGTACGGGCCATCGACAAGGACAACCTCACCATCACCGTGGATGCCGGCTGTGTTTTGCAAAACCTACAAGCTGTGGCAGAGAACGCCGGTTTTTTGTTCCCCCTGAGTTTGGGGGCCGAGGGCAGTTGCACCATTGGCGGCAACCTGGGCACCAACGCAGGCGGCACGCAAGTGGTGCGCTACGGCAACACGCGCGACCTGTGTCTGGGCCTGGAAGTGGTGACCGCCCAAGGCGACATCTGGCACGGCCTGAGCGGCTTGCGCAAGGACAACACGGGCTACGATCTGCGCAACCTGATGATCGGCAGCGAAGGCACGCTGGGCATCATCACCGCCGCCACCCTGAAGCTTTACCCCCAGCCCGCGGCACAGCTCACCGCCTGGGCCGCTGTACCCACTTTGCAAGCTGCCGTGCAACTGCTGGGCCTGGCCCACCAGCGGCTGGGGCCTGGCCTCACGGGTTTTGAAGTCATGAACCAGTTTGCGCTCGGCCTGGTCCACAAGCATTACCCGCAACTGCGCGTGCCACTGTGGCAAGCCACACCTTGGTGCGTGCTGCTCGAAAACTCTGACAGCGAAAACGAACAACATGCCCGCAGCCAGTTTGAAGCCTTGCTGGAAGCGGCCATGGAACAAGCTTGTGTGACCGATGCCGTGGTGGCCGAAAACCTGGCCCAGGCACGCGGCCTGTGGCACATCCGCGAGAGCATCACCCTGGCCCAGGCCACGGAGGGCTTGAACATCAAACACGACATCAGCATCCCGGTGTCGCGCATTCCGGCCTTTGTGCTTGAGACCGATGCCCTGCTGGCCCGCGAAGTGCCCGGTGTGCGCATGGTTGACTTTGGCCATCTGGGCGATGGCAACCTGCACTACAACGTGCAAGCGCCTGAGGGTGTGGATGGGCCAGCCTTTTTGCGTGACTTTGAAGACAAGGTCAACACCCTGGTGTTCGACCAGGTGGCCAAGTTTGATGGCTCCATCAGCGCCGAGCATGGCGTGGGCGAACTCAAGGTGGGCAAACTGCCACTTTACAAAGACCCCACGGCGCTGGCCATGATGCGGGCCGTGAAAAAAGCACTGGACCCGCAAAACCTGATGAACCCAGGGCGGGTGCTGGGCTAAAGCGCCCAGCCTTAGCCCAGCCCCAAAGGATCACTTCACCACAGCTGCATCGCTCAGTTTCTTGAGCAAGGCCATGCGACGGTTCTGGACCACGGCGGTTTGCAGCTGGTTTTTGCTCTCTTCAAAGCCAGGCACCTGGTAGGGGCGCTTGGCCATCAACTTGACCACATGCCAATAAGGGCCCACCTGAATCGGCGCTGCCGACACGGCACCGGGTGCCAGATTGACCACCACGTTCGAAATCGCCGGGGCGATCTGATCGGGCAAGAACCAGCCCAGCTCGCCCCCTTTGTCTTTGCTCGGGTCCATCGAGCGGGCCTTGGCCACCACATCAAACGCCTGCCCTGAACGCACCGCCGTCATCACACTGCGGGCATCCGCATCGGACGCGACAACAATGCTCGAAATCTGAAACTGCTGGAGATCGCCTGCAGACATCAGGGCCTTGACCTGCCGTTCGTATTCGGCCTTGAGTTCGGCCTCGGTGACCGAGTTTTTGGTGAATTCGTCGTTCAAGACCAGGTCGATCAACAGGTTTTGGCGCAAACCCTGCAGCGCATCCTGGGTGGCGGGCAGCTTGTCGAGGCCACGCTTTTGGGCCTCTTGAACCATCAACTCACGGGCTATGAATTCTTGCCTCAAGGCGGCACGCAGTTCAGGCGTGTCTTTTTGGCCCTGGGCCACATTGGCTTCGATGTTGCGTGCCATCAGCCGGGCTGGAATACTCACCCCGTTGACCACGGCAAGGGGCGCATCGGCCGAGATGGCTGTTCCTGCAAAACACAAAGACAAGGCCAGACCCAGTGCGGAGACCGCCCACTTTGATTAAAACTTCATGACTCACTCCAGAGATTGATTGAACCTGGGCAATGGCTACCCAGGCTTTTTGACAATGCGTACCCACACGCACTGTTGCCCAACGAGCATAGCAAATTGCATCGGGAATCGACGCTCGTCAGAGGTTTTTGAAGGTATTTCCATGGCGGGAGTGGTGCCCTCATCGCGATGGGTGGCTGGGGTTTGCGGTTGTTCAAATACCCATACCGATTTTTTGTTGATACATGTTGACACATTGATTCACGCCACATAAACTGAGCTTCAATTTCACAGGGGTTGTAACAATGAACACAGCGGTCGTGTCGGTTGACCAGACAGTGCAGGAGTGGGGCAACGGCCTGGCGGTTCGCATCACTGCCAAGGTGGCCAAAGCTGCACGATTCACGCGGGGCCAGCCCATCAAGGTGGAGGTCGTGGAGGGGGGAGTTTTTCTTCGCGCCGCAGGTAAACCCAAGTTGACGCTGGCTCAAAAACTCAAAGCATTTGATCCTTCACAGCATGGCGGCGAAGTCATGGCCACAGGCCGCGTGGGCGCGGAAGTGTTCTGATGGCGGCCGCCAGCAAACTGTGGGTTCCAGACCGCCGCGACATGATCTGGATCAACTTCAATCCGCAAGTGGGCTCGGAGATGAAAGACGAACACCCCATGCTGGTGTTGTCACCCAAAGCGTTCAATGAAAGGACGAACCTCCTGATCGGATTGCCCATGACACATGCTCAGAGCAACGAAAGCAATCCGTTCGCGGTCAAATTCACGACGACAAAAGGCGAATTCTGCTACGTGCTGGCACACCAACCCAAATCGTTTGCATGGCGAGATCGCGGGGCACGTCCACACACTTGGAAGCAAGTGCCCCCTGGCATTTTTGAAGCGGCATGCGAAGAGTTGAACGGGATCATTTCGATCTGTGCCTAAAGGCCGCTCGTGGCATGCAATGAATCGCCCCCGATGGCGAGCTCCTGCAAATCTGGCGATGACTTGCACCGGCACATGCAGTGGGTAGCCGATGCTGCGGATCGATTCGAGTCGTAGCGGCTGTAACTGACCAGGCGGGCTTGGTCAAATGTGGCCGTGCCGGTGGTGTCCGTCCACCAGGCTTTCTCGAGGATGTGGTCTTTGGCCAAGACTTGCGAATGAAAAAATGCCGCCAGCAAGACACCCCCCCAAACACACGATGCGTTTAAAAAGTGAACCCCAAGGGCATTGACTGGACATGTCTTCTTTTGGGTTACAGGTGACCGATTCCAGCCAGAATGTTAACAATGTCGCGCCCTCTAGGGCGCCCAGCCGCCGAGTTGCCAGGCGCTTGGCTTAAACTTGCGCCCCATGAACACCCCTGCCCGCCCCATCCGCAGCCAGTACGAAGACTTCATGCGCCACGTGTACAGCACTGGCGTGCAAAAGGGCGACCGCACCGGCACTGGAACGCGCAGTGTGTTTGGCCACCAGATGCGCTTTGACCTGAACGAAGGCTTTCCGCTGGTGACCACCAAGAAGGTTTTTTTGAAGGCCATCATCGTTGAGCTGCTGTGGTTTTTGCGCGGCGACAGCAACGTGAAATGGCTGCAAGAGCGTGGCTGCTCCATCTGGGATGAGTGGGCGCGTGAAGATGGCTCGCTCGGTCCTGTTTATGGTGTGCAGTGGCGCAGCTGGCCCACCCCAGACGGTGGTCACATCGACCAGATCAGCGATGTGATGAAGACGCTCAAAACCAACCCCGATTCGCGCCGCATCATCGTGAGCGCCTGGAACGTGGCCGAACTCGACAAGATGGCCCTGATGCCCTGCCACGCTTTCTTCCAGTTCTACGTGGCCCCACCGCAAAACCCGGGTGAAAAAGCCAAACTCAGTTGCCAGCTTTACCAGCGCAGCGCCGACATTTTTCTGGGTGTGCCCTTCAACATTGCCAGCTACGCTTTGTTGACGCACATGGTGGCCCAGCAGTGCGACATGGACGTGGGCGACTTCATCTGGACGGGGGGTGACTGCCACATTTACAGCAACCACCACGAGCAGGTGGAACTGCAACTGAGCCGCGCGCCCATGGCCTACCCCACGCTCAACATCA
The DNA here is from genome assembly GCF_044361985.1 of Limnohabitans sp. Lineage (GTDB taxonomy): Bacteria > Pseudomonadota > Gammaproteobacteria > Burkholderiales > Burkholderiaceae_C > Limnohabitans_A. Next base: position 27,587 of record NZ_JBIKHV010000003.1, read on the forward strand.
AACGCCGCCCGGATTCCATTTTGGATTACGCGTACGAAGATTTTGAAATGCTGGCCTATGAATGTCACCCGGCCATCAAAGCACCGGTGGCGGTCTGAACCTGTGGCTCTGAAACCGCATGGGCCTTCGGGCCTGCCTGAATGAAACTTCACCTGATTTATGCACGCGCCCGAAACGGCGTGATTGGTGCGAACAACACCCTGCCCTGGCATTTGCCCGAAGACCTGGCGCACTTCAAGCGCACCACGCTGGGCCAGCCCGTCATCATGGGCCGCAAGACCTGGGATTCGCTGCCGCCCAAATTCAGGCCCTTGCCGGGTCGGCTCAACATCGTGGTGACACGCCAGGCCGACTGGCAAGCCGAAGGCGCCCTCAAAGCCGGCTCTGTCGATGAAGCCATGGCCCTGTGCCCGGCCGACGCCGATGCCTGGGTGATTGGCGGCGCCGAAATTTACGCCCAAGCAGCACCGCTGGCCTGTACCGCCGTGGTCACCGAAATCGAGCAGGATTTTGAAGGCGATGCCTTTGCACCCGAGTTGGGCGCTGGCTGGCACGAGGTTCAACGCGAAAGCCATACGGCCGCCAACGGCATGGGCTTTTCATTTGTGACCTACCAACAAAAACCCGTGACTTAACGCCTGCGGGCCTTCAAAATGAAAATCGCTACCTGGAATGTGAACTCTTTGTCGGTGCGCCTGCCTCAGGTGCTGGACTGGCTGGCCGCGCAAAAAGCCGAAGGCGGCGTGGACGTGCTGGCCCTGCAAGAGCTCAAGCTTACCGACGACAAGTTCCCCCTCGCCGCGTTCACCGAGGCGGGTTACCAGGCGCAATGGTTCGGCCAGAAGACCTACAACGGCGTGGCCTTGATCTCAAGCACTGAGGGTGCTGATCTGGTCAAGAACATCCCCGGTTTTGAAGACGACATGTCGCGCGCGATCGGGGCAACCTATCCCGACGGAGTGGGCGGCAAGGTGCGGGTGATCGGCGCGTATTTCCCCAACGGGCAAGCCCCGGACAGCGATAAATTTGTCTACAAGATGCGCTGGCTCGACGCATTGCATGACTGGGTCGCCAGCGAAATGCAACATCACCCAAACTTGGTGCTGTTGGGCGACTACAACATCACCTTTGACGCGCTCGACATGTGGGACCCTGTGGCGCTGGCGGGCACCATCCACTGCACCGACGCTGAGCGCGAAAAGCTGCAAGCGCTGATCGACTTGGGCCTGACCGACAGCTTCCGGCTATTTGAGCAGCCTGAAAAAAGCTACAGCTGGTGGGACTACCGCGAGTTCGCATTCCGCCGCAACCGGGGCCTGAGGATCGACCATATTTTGATTTCTGAGCCACTCAAGGCCCGCGCCACCGCTTGCGTGATCGATCGGGCACCGCGTAAAAACGAGCGCCCCAGCGACCACGCCCCCGTGGTGCTTACGCTGACATGACTCAGGCCGCTTGCGGCATCAAAAATTCCCGGCTGATGCGGCCGCCCAGCACGTTCACGCGCTCCAGAAATTGCGTCAGGTAAGCGTGCAGGCCAGTGGCCAGAATCTCGTCAATGCGGCCAAAGGCCAACTCCGCACGCAAGCGCCCTGCGTGGCGCAAGGTGTCGCTGTCGGGGTCGTGCGAAACCAGCTTCAAATTCGACAAGACCTCATTCAGACTGGCGTGCAGCGAGCGGGGCATGTCCGGGCGCAAGATCAGCAACTCGGCCACCCGCTCGGGCCGGATCACATCGCGGTACACCTTGCGGTAAACCTCAAAACCGCTGACGCTGCGCAAGATCGCGCTCCAGTGGTAGAAGTCGTATTCTTGTGTGACCTCGGCTTCGACACCGCTGTAGTTGGGTGCCCCGAAAAAATCGTTTTGCATGGCATGGAACTTCACATCCACCAACCGCGCCGTGTTGTCGGCCCGCTCTAAGAAGGTGCCCATGCGCATGAAGTAAAGCGACTCGTCCATCAGCATGGTGCCCACCGTCACGCCGCGTGACAGATGAGAGCGAAACTTCACCCATTCAAAAAACTGCCCAGGGTCGCGCTCGAATTCACCGCTTTTGAGCATGCGGTTGACTTCGAGCCAGGTCTGGTTTTGCGTCTCCCAAACCTCAGTGGTCAGGGTGCCCCGCACGGCGCGGGCGTTTTCACGCGCAGCCCGCAGGCACGAGATGATGGACGAGGGGTTGTCCGAGTCCTTGACCATGAAGGCCATCACTTCGCGGGGGTTGATGGTTTTGTACAGCGCCAGGTACGAAGGCAGCAACTCGCTGATGGACAAAATGCCTTCCCAGCCAGCTTCAACCGCGGCAGCGGACTGGGGCAGCAAGGAGGTTTCGTAACTCACATTCAGCATGCGGGCGGTGTTCTCGGCCCGCTCCATGTAGCGAGACATCCAGAACAGATGGTCAGCGGTTCTTGAAAGCATGTGCGTCTCCCTTTTTAGTCTTGCAATATCCAGGTGTCCTTGGTGCCGCCGCCCTGGCTGCTGTTCACCACCAAAGAGCCTTCTTTCAGCGCCACGCGAGTCAGCCCGCCTGGCACCATCTGCACGCTGCGGCCACTCAGCACAAAGGGGCGCAGGTCGATGTGGCGCGGCGCGATGCCACTGTCCACAAACGTGGGGCAACTCGACAAACTGAGTGTGGGCTGCGCGATGTAGCCCTCGGGGTTGGCCAGCAAGGCGGCACGAAAGCGCTCGATCTCGGCCTGGGTGGCGGCAGGCCCGACCAGCATGCCGTAGCCCCCTGCGCCATGCACCTCTTTGACCACCAGGTCTTTCAAGTTGGCCAGGGTGTACTTCAAGTCATCGGGCTTGCGGCACATGAAAGTGGGCACGTTTTTCAGGATCGGCGCCTCGCCCAGATAAAACTTGATCATGTCGGGCACGTACGGGTAGACCGACTTGTCGTCGGCCACGCCTGTGCCCACCGCATTGCAAATTGCCACATGACCGGCTTTGTAGGCCTCCATCAGACCCGCGCAGCCCAGGGTAGAGGTGGGACGAAACACATTCGGGTCGAGGAAGTCGTCATCCACCCGGCGGTAAATCACGTCCACGCGCTTAGGCCCCCGCGTGGTGCGCATGTAGACGAACTGGTCTTTCACGAACAGGTCTTGTCCTTCCACCAGTTCCACGCCCATTTGCTGTGCCAGAAATGCGTGCTCAAAATAGGCGCTGTTGTACATGCCCGGCGTGAGCACCACCACCGTGGGTTCGGCCGTGGTGGCAGGACTGCTGGCGCGAAGGGTCTCGAGCAGCAAGTCGGGGTAATGCGCTACCGGGGCCACGCGGTGCTGACTGAACAACTCGGGGAACAGCCGCATCATCATCTTGCGGTCTTCCAGCATGTAGCTCACGCCACTGGGCACGCGCAAATTGTCTTCAAGCACGTAGTACTCGCCATGGCCTTGCGCATCGGCTGCACGCACGATGTCGACGCCGCTGATGTGCGAATAAATGTGGTTGGGCACATCCACCCCCACCATTTCAGGGCGGAACTGGGCGTTTTTTTCGATCTGCTCGCGCGGGACCACCCCGGCGCGCAGGATCTCCTGGTCGTGGTAGACGTCGTGGATGAAACGGTTCAGGGCCGTGACACGCTGCACCAGGCCCGCTTCCATGTTTTTCCACTCCTGGGCGGCAATGACGCGGGGGATCAGGTCAAAGGGGATCAGGCGCTCGGTGCCCCCTTCGTCCTTGTTGTTGTCTTCGTCCAACTCGCCATACACAGCAAAGGTGATGCCCACCCGGCGAAAGATCATCTCGGCTTCTTCGCGGCGAGAAGCCATGGTCTGGCTGTCTTGAGCTTGCAGCCAGCGGGCATAGGCCAGGTAATGGTCTCTGACTTCACCGGTATCGCCTGCGGCAGGCAAGCGGCTGTACATCTCATCGAATTGACGCATGGCTCTTTACTCCTGTTGATTCTTTAGCAAGATGCATACCCATCCCGACCATCGGGCTTCAAGGAGGAATAACGTGGTGCCAGTAGCGCCTGGCCAGCACCCGCTCGCACTGCACGCGCTGGGGCGTCTGGCTTTGCCACAATGCCGCACCACATTGAATGGACGTCACCAGCACGATACCCTGTTGGTGATACCGCGTCACCACCGCTTCGGCCGGGTGGGCAAAGCGGTTGCGGTAACCCGCCTGCACCAGCGCCAGCTTGGGCTCAAGCGCCTGCAAAAAGGGCCCTGTTGAAGAGGTCTTGCTGCCGTGGTGAGGCACCAAGAGCAGGTCGACCGGGAGCAGGCCCTGTTGCACCAAGGCTTGCTCTTGCGGCGCCTCGATGTCACCCGCCAGCAAGACCGAGCTTTGGCTGTTGCTGATGCGCAAGACGCAACTGACCGCATTGGGTTTGGGTCCTTTGGAGACAGGCGCACCAGTTTGTGCAGCCATAGGGGCCTGCGGGTGCAGCACCTCGAACAACACACCGTCCCATTCCCAGGATTGGCCGACTTGGCAACGGGTCCAGCCAGGCCGCGTTCGGTGCAAAACGTGTTCATCTTCCAGCGACGACCACAAAACCGCCTGGGGCTGCATGGCCAGCACCGCCGCTGCGCCCCCGGTGTGGTCACTGTCGCGGTGGCTGAGCATCAGGACATCGATGCGCTCGCCCATCTGCGCCAGCAAGGGCACCAGCACCCGATGCCCGGCATCGCTTTCGGCCGAATAACGCGGCCCCGCGTCGTACAGCAGGCTGTGCTTGGCCGTGCGCACCAACACCGCATTGCCCTGCCCCACATCGGGCGCGAGCAGTTCAAACGTGCCCGCCAGAGGACGCGCCGGCGTCCAGAACAACACCGGCCACAGGAGGGGCAGGCACAGCAGCTTCCAGGACAGCGGCACTTTGAGCACCAGGCCCACCGCCCCCAGCAGCGCCAGCACCGCAAGGCCCCAAGGGGCAATGGCTGTTGACACGCTGGCCATCGGCAAGGTCGCCAGCCAAGCCAAAAAGCTGCTCATGGGTTGCAAGGCCCAGAGCGCCAACACCCAGGCGCCAGACCAAACCACCCCCAGCATGGCCAAGGGGGTGACCACCAGGGTCACCCAGGGAATCGCCAGCAAATTGGCCAACAACCCCACCACAGACACCTGGCCAAAAAACAGCAGCGTCAAGGGTGCCAAAGCCAAAGTGACTGTGGCCTGCTCGCGCAGCAAAGCCAGACTTTTGTGCAGGACTGCATGACCACTGCCCTGAAAACTGTGCGCACCCAGTCGGTGCATCAATGACAAGCGCAGGCTGCCCACGCGCCATGCCGGTGCATCGCCCTCAGCCCGTTCTGGTGCGTCGGGCCCTTGGGCTTGGCGATGCGAACCAGAAGCCATCAACACCCCGACCGCCACAAAACTCAACCAGAAACCTGGCTGCAGCAAGGCCCAAGGGTCCCACGCAAGCACCACCGAGCCGGCCAGCAACCAGACCAGCGCGCCATGCCAATGGCGAGCCGAGACCTTGAGCAAGACCACCACCCCAAGCATCCACAGCGTGCGCTGGGCGGGCACACCCCAGCCGCTGAACAAGGCATAAAACCCCGCCAATCCCCAACCCGACAAAGCCCCCACATGGGCTGCCGGCCAGCGCAAAGCCCCCGCAAATCCCCACAAGGCAGAATGGCGCCAGCACCAGGCCACCAGCGCAGAAGCCAGCCAGGCGAACATGGTCACGTGCAGGCCCGAAATGCTCATCAAATGCGCCACGCCCGTGGCCCTGAACACATCCCAGTCGCTGCGGTCAATCGCGGCCTGATCGCCCGTGACCAGAGCCGCCACAATGCCTGCCAGTCTGGCGGCGTCCGGGTTCGAGGCCGCCCCTGCGGCAGACAAATGGGCCAACAACCGATCTCGCACCGACTGACGCCAAGCCTCGATCGGGTGAGCCCATGTGGACGCAAGCCGCACCGGTGCAGGGTCTTTGGCACCCGAGCGCACATAGCCCGTGGCGCGAATGCCCTGCTCCCACAACCACAACTCGTAGTCAAAACCCCGTGGGTTCATGTTGCCGTGAGGCGCCTTCAGGCGCACCCGCAAGCGCCAGCGCTCACCGGCCTTGACGGGCTCGGGCAAGGGGGATGTGTTCCAGCCGCTGTCGTGCGTGCCGTCCTGCCCATACCAGCCCAAATACACCTGCGAGGGCAAAGAGCTGGGCAAGTTCACCACGTGGGCCACACCGGTTTTATCGACTCGCCAGGCTTGCTCGACCTGGAAGCGAAAGCGCCAGCCCAAATCTTGGCGCTGCGGCATGGCCTGCACCACGCCCACCACATCCAGGTCCTGGCCCTCCAGCGCGGGATCGATGGCGGCCGACCGGGTGTGTGCGTGCAGTCCGGTGAAGGCAAAAGACGCAGCGGCCCAAACCAGGCACCAGGCCAGGGCGCCCAGCCAGGCAGGCTTGGCCATTCGACGCAGAGGCAGCCCAAAAACCAAAGCCAAGGCCAGCATGACCGCATAGCCCATGACAGACCAAAGCGCCTCTTGCTGCAACTGCAGTGCCACACCCACGCACCAGGCCAGCAAGCCAAGCCCCAAACCACGGGCCCAACCCATGGTGGCCATCGACATCATGTGAACACCGGCCACCGGCCTTGCGTGTCACAGGCAGGCGCCTGCCATTCACCCTGCGTGCAGCATCGCTTCATGGACAGCCTCCCTGATTTGGCTGGTTTTTAAAACTGTCGCTTCGGCGCTCTTTTGGTGAGGAGAGGGTCGTCCGTCACTTGAAGTGACTGTTCTTGACCGCATCCTGGCGCGTGTCTTGCTAGTTTAGGCAGCCCAAGCTGCATTTGTCATGCGTGCAGCCCCTGTTGCGCAATTAAAGATATGTCGATACAAGTTGCCCTGCACCACGTTACCCACTACGAATATGACCGCTCGGTGCAACTCGGGCCCCAAGTCATCCGCTTGCGCCCTGCCCCGCACAGCCGCAGCCGCATCCTGTCTTACAGCCTCAAGGTCGAGCCCGCAGAACATTTCATCAACTGGCAGCAAGACGCCTTTGCCAATTACCAGGCGCGACTGGTCTTTCCGGGCAAAACCACCGCGTTCAAGGTCACGGTGGATGTGGTCACCGAAATGGCCGTGTTCAACCCGTTTGACTTCTTTCTCGAGCCCTCAGCCGAAGAGGTGCCGTTCAAGTATTCGGACAGCCTCAAAGAAGAGCTGCAGTCTTATCTGGACAAAGACAGCAAAACCCCGCTGTTCAAAAAATACCTGGCCAGCATGGACCGCAAGCGGCAACGCACCATCGATTTTCTGGTGCAAATCAACCAGCGTCTGCACCAGGACATCCGCTACACCATCCGCATGGAGCCGGGCGTGCAAACGGCAGAGGAAACCCTGCAGCTCGGCAGCGGTTCATGCCGCGATACGGCCTGGCTGATGGTGCAACTGTTCCGTCACATGAACGTTGCGGCCCGCTTCGTTTCGGGCTACCTGATCCAGCTGGCCCCGGATGTGAAATCACTCGACGGGCCGAGCGGCACCGAAGTCGACTTCACCGATCTGCACGCCTGGTGCGAGGTCTATTTACCCGGCGCAGGCTGGGTGGGGCTTGACCCCACATCGGGCCTGCTGGCAGGCGAAGGACACATCCCTCTGGCCTGTACCCCCCAGCCGTCTGCCGCCGCACCTATTGAAGGCGCGATGGACGAGGCCGAGGTCGAGTTTCACCACGAGATGCGCGTCACGCGCATCCACGAATCGCCCCGTGTGACCCGCCCCTACAGCGACGAGCAATGGGCCGATGTGCTGACACTGGGCGAACAGGTCGACGCGCAACTGGTGGCGCAAGATGTGCGCCTGACCATGGGGGGCGAGCCCACCTTTGTGTCCACGCAAGACCGGGACGGCGCCGAATGGAACACCGACGCCTTGGGCCCTACCAAACGGGGCTTGGCCACCGAATTGGTGCACAAACTCCGCCAGCAATACGGCCAAGGCGGCTTTTTGCACTTTGGCCAGGGCAAGTGGTACCCGGGTGAGCAACTGCCGCGCTGGGCACTCAGCATTTATTGGCGCGCCGACGGCAAACCCTGCTGGCAAGACCCCTCCGTGTTTGCTGACGAACGCGAACCCAGCCATTGCAGCCCTGCCGATGCCCTGCGCTTCATGCAGGAACTGACCGCCCAGTTGGGCCTGCCGGATGACACGGTGTTGCCCGGCTACGAAGACACCTGGTATTACCTCTGGCGCGAACGCCGCCTGCCCGTGAACGTGGACCCGTTTGACGCCCGGCTGGACGACGAGATGGAACGGATCCGTTTGCGCCGCATCTTCAGCCAGGGGCTGGACCAGGCTGTGGGCTATGTCTTGCCGCTGCGGCCTGTCGACACCGACAACCCGCAAACCAGCAGCTGGAAAACCGGGCGCTGGTTTTTGCGTGACGAACGCATGTACCTGATGCCCGGCGACTCGGCCATGGGCTGGCGCTTGCCACTGGACTCCTTGCCATGGGCGGAACCGACCGAACGCTGGCACATGATCGAGCAGGACCCGTTTTCGCCGCGCAACGCATTGCCTGCTGCCCCGGTGACCCTGCAATCGCGCGCGGCCTCCCACAAGCCGGCGCCAGCGACACCGGCTGCCCAACCGGCCGCGAAATTTGAATCTGACCCGACTGTGGTGCGCACAGCCCTTTGCGTGGAAGTGCGCGACCCACGCCGAGCCAATGGCCCCATGGCCGAAGCCGAGGCACAAAAGCAAGGCCAAGCATCCGGTGTGCTTTACGTTTTCATGCCGCCCCTGGCCAAACTGGAGGACTACCTGGCACTGGTCAGCGCCGTCGAAGCCACCGCCAGAACACTGGGCATGAAGATCGTCATGGAGGGCTACCCGCCGCCACGCGACCCGCGCCTCAAGCTGCTGCAAGTCACGCCTGACCCTGGTGTGATCGAGGTCAACATTCACCCGGCCCACAACTGGAAAGAACTGGTCGATCACACCGAATTCCTCTACCAGGCTGCATTTGAAACCCGCTTGTCGGCTGAAAAGTTCATGACCGATGGCCGCCACACCGGCACGGGGGGCGGCAACCACTTCGTGCTGGGTGGTGCCACACCCGACAACAGCCCGTTCTTGCGCCGCCCCGAGTTGTTGGCCAGCCTGATCCTTTACTGGCACAACCACCCGAGCTTGAGCTATTTGTTCAGCGGCATGTTCATCGGCCCGACCAGCCAGGCCCCGCGCGTGGACGAAGCGCGCAATGACCAGGTCTATGAGCTGGAAATCGCCCTGCGCGAGATCGTTAAAAACCGGCAAAAGTTGGGCGCCGACATGGCCCCCTGGGTGGTCGACCGAACCCTGCGCAACATTTTGGTGGACGTCACCGGCAACACCCACCGCAGCGAGTTCTGCATTGACAAGATGTACTCGCCCGACTCCTCGACCGGGCGCCTGGGCCTGCTGGAGCTGCGCGCCTTCGAGATGCCGCCCCATGCCCGCATGAGCATCGTGCAGCAACTGTTGTTGCGTGCGCTGGTCGCCCGTTTTTGGGACGAACCCTATTCGGCTCCCGTGACGCGTTGGGGCACCGAGTTGCACGACCGTTTCATGCTGCCGCACTGGATCCACAAAGACTTTGACGATGTGCTGACTGAACTGGGTGATGCAGGTTTCCATTTCGACCCAAGCTGGTTCGCGCCGCATTTCGAGTTTCGCTTTCCGAGGGTGGGCGAGCTGCGTGTGGATGGCGTGCTGCTGACCCTGCACAACGCGCTGGAGCCCTGGCACGTGATGGGTGAAGAAAGCAGCGCAGGCGGTACCGCCCGCTATGTGGACTCGTCACTGGAACGCATCGAGGTGCATGTGTCCGGCATGAACCCGTCTCGCCACACCGTCACTGTGAATGGCAAGCCTTTGCCCCTGCAACCGACGGGCGTGGTGGGTGACTACGTGGCCAGCGTGCGCTTCAAGGCCTGGAACCCCCCTTCGTCGCTGCACCCCAGCATTGGTGTGCAGGCACCGCTGACAGTGGACCTGGTGGACACCTGGATGAAACGTTCTCTGGGCGGCTGCCAGTACCACGTGGTTCACCCAGGCGGGCGCAACTACGACAGCTTTCCGGTCAACGCCTATGAGGCGGAAAGCCGTCGCCTGGCCCGCTTCTTTCGCATGGGACACACGCCCGGTGCCATCCGCAAGCTGGCCGCATTGGGTCCCAACACCAGCTTGCACGCCAGCCCCGAGTTCCCGTACACGCTGGACTTGAGACGGGTCTGATCAGCGACAATGGTTTGATGAATGACCCCTCGCCCCGCCAGGAGAACGCCAGCGAAGCGCAAGCCATGACATGGCTTGAGCTTCAGCATGAGCGCGCCCCAGCGGGGCATTGGGACGAACTGCGGGGCAAAACCACCCCACCCACCGAGGCCAAGAAGGAAAGCAAGGACGATCTTTCCAATTCCATCAGTGGGCCATGGCAGACCTTCATTGCCCCCCTGGACATGGAAGCCACAGGTCGACTGGCGGACCTGAACACCCGCATGGCCAACCTGCAGCGGCAAGTGCGTGACAACGGCATCACCTACAACGTGTATGCCGCCGCTGACCAGCCGCAACGCCCTTGGTCGCTCGACCTGTTTCCGCTCATGTTGGGGCCAGTCGACTGGCAACAAATCGAAGCTGGCGTGATGCAGCGCATGGAACTGCTCGAACGCATCATGGCCGATGCCTATGGGCCGCAACAACTGGTGCTCAGTGGCCAGTTGCCGGCGGCCTTGGTGCAAGGCCACCCGGCCTACTTGCCCGCCATGCACGGTGTCGCACCTGTGGGCGGGCGCTATTTGTCTTTGGCTGCGTTTGATTTGGCCAGGGGCCCTGACGGTTGCTGGTGGCTGTTGTCGCAGCGCACACAAGCGCCATCGGGTCTGGGTTATTTGCTGGAAAACAGGCAAATCGTTTCGCGGCTTTTTCCACAAGCCTTCGAGGCTTTACCGGTGCAACGGCTGGCCGAAACCTACAGCACGCTGATCGATGGCATCAAGGCCCGCAGCCCCGCGGGTGCCTCGGCCCACATTGCCCTGCTCACACCCGGACCCTACAACGAAACCTATTTCGAGCACGCTTATTTGGCCCGCTATCTGGGCCTGAGCCTGGTACAGGGCAATGACCTGACCGTGCGCGACGAAAAGCTCTACCTGAAAACCTTGCAAGGCCTGCAACCCGTGGACGGTCTGCTCAAGCGGGTCGACGACGACTGGCTTGACCCGCTTGAGCTGCGGGCTGACTCCACATTGGGCGTGCCAGGCCTGCTGCAAGCTGTGCGCAGCGGCAACGTGCTGGTGGCCAACACGCCGGGCTCGGGCTTTCTCGAATCGAATGCGCTGCTGGGTTTCATGCCTGCGCTGGCGCGAGACCTGCTGGGCGAAGAACTGCAGCTGCCCGCCATTCCGAGCTGGTGGTGTGGCGAACCGGCGGCCCTGCAAGATGTGCTGCCTCGCATTCACAGCTGCGTGATCAAGCCCACCTACCCCTACAACACCGACCGCCAAAGCTTTGAACCCGTGCTGGGCCATCGCTTGTCGCGCAGCCAGGAAGACGAATGGGCCGAGCGCATCTTGCGCGACCCCGATGCCCACACCCTGCAATCGTGGTTGCCGCTGTCACACCAACCCACCTGGCAAACTGGACAAAACGGGGCCTATGGGGGCGATGGAGGTGCACCCAGCATCCAGTCTCGCCCTGTGGTGCTGCGCGTGTTTGCCGTAGCCGATGCCCAAGGCGGCTGGCAAGTTTTGCCCGGTGGCCTGGCCAGGCTGGGCACCCGCGAGGGCATTGCCTCGATGCAGCGCGGTGGCAGCAGCGCCGACGTCTGGGTGCAATCGACGAGCCCTTCTCAGTCGCAAAGTCAAAGTCAAAGTCAAAGTCAAAGTCAAAGTCAAAGTCAAAGTCAAAGTCAAAGTCAGTCTGGCAGCGACTCGGCATTGCAACGCCAGCGTCTGGTCACCAGCCGCGCCGCTGAAAACCTGTTCTGGATGGGCCGCTACACAGAACGCACTGAAAACACCTTGCGGCTGGTGCGGCTCTGCCTGGAAATTCTGGGCAGCGAAAACCAGCGCCTGCCTTGCCTGCTGGATTTCATCACCCGCATGGCCACGCGCCATGGTCTGGTGAGGGCGGGCGTACCCGCGGCATCGCAAGCGCATCGGGTGTTCGAGCGCTCACTGGTTGCGGGTCTGTGGGACAAGGCGCTCGCCACCAGTGTCGGTTTCAATTTGCGCTCGGTGCGGCTGTCGGCTGCTTCGGTGCGAGAACGTCTGTCGCCCGAACACTGGCGGCTGCTGGAGCAGGCAGAGTCACGCTTCTTCAATGCCAGCGACCTCGGCGAAGGCCCACAAGAAACGGTGCAAGTGCAAGGTCTGCTGGCCGAAACCAGCCAGATGCTGGCCGCGCTGACCGGCGCGCAAACCGACCGCATGAGCCGCGACGACGGCTGGCGTCTGCTGTCCATGGGCCGCCACATCGAGCGTCTGGAATTTTTGTCCGGGGCCTTGAGCGAAGCCGTTCAACTGGGCCTGCTCGGTGAGCAGGCCGGGTTTGATGCGGTGCTCTACCTGTTTGACAGCACCATCAGTTTTCATGCCCAGTACCAGCAAAGCCGCACACCGCAAGCCCTGGTTGATTTGTTGGTGACGCACTCCGACAACCCCCGATCATTGGGCTGGGTAGCGCACACCCTGCGTTCACGCTTACTGCGCCTGGGCCATCTGGCTGAGGGCGCCACTTTGCCCCTGGCCGAACGGGTTCCGCAACTGATTGACCTGTCGCCCGAGTCGTTGTGGCCACTGTTCCAGAACGCTGCGCGCCCCGACAGCAGCTTGCCACTGCACGCCACACTGAAGCATTGCCAGACTGCGGCCCGCGAGGTGTCTGACGAACTGTGCGCTCTGTTTTTCACCCACAGCGGCGAAGCCCGTTACAGCGTTGGCGCCTGACCGACCGACCCTCACCCATGCGCCTGGCCATCACCCACGAAACCCGCTACCGTTACAGCCCGTCGGTGCAAACCGCACAACATGTAGCCCATCTGCAACCGTCACAAACGCCTTGTCAAAAAGTCATCAGCCACTGGATGCACGTCGAGCCTGCCGCCTCGGTCCATCACAACATCGATGCTTTTTTCAACCACCGGGCCTATTGGTCGCTGACGAATCCGCACGACGGACTGGTGGTCCGGGCACACAGTGAAATCGTCACCTCGGCCCTTCCTGCAACAGGGGCCACGAACACGAACAGCCAAAGCTGGGAATCGGTGCGCGAGCATTTCCGCTACCGGGGTGGGCATGCAGGTGACGTGCACGGCGGGCTTGTTTTTGGATCGCACCATGCGCCTGTGAACGAGGCTTTCTTGGCCTATGCGCAAAGCAGCTTCACGCCCGGCCGTCCGCTGATGCAAGCGGCGCAAGATCTCAGCGCACGCATGCACCGCGACTTTCGCTACGAATCAGAAAGCACCGACATCAACACCCCCGCGCTCGAAGCACTGGAAAACAAACGCGGCGTGTGCCAGGACTTTGCCCACATCCTGCTGGCCTGCCTGCGCTCGCTGGGCCTGCCCGCCCGCTACGTGAGCGGCTACCTGCTCACCCAACCGCCCCCAGGCCAGCCCCGTTTGGTGGGCAGCGATGCCTCGCACGCTTGGGCTGCCGTGTACCTGCCCGAACTGGCCAGCCATGCCTGCCAGGGCTGGCTGGACCTGGACCCCACCAACAACCGAAGTGGACTGGCCAGTCCGGGCGAAGACTATGTGCAACTGGCTGTGGGCCGGGATTTTGCCGATGTGTCGCCCCTGCGTGGGGTGTTGCAAGGCGGCGGTGCGCACACGCTGGAGGTGGCGGTCACTGTCGCCCCGTTGGCATAAAAGAGCAGGTCTCACGCTGGCTTGAACTTGCTTCGCCCACCTTCTTCTCAAAAGTGCGGCCCAAAGAGACCGCCTGGCAACACAGCAGCCACTGCCCGGATTCAGCGACAATCCACTTTGATTTTCCCAGTCCCTGTGGGAATCCGCCTTCAACCCACCCAAGAGACATGCCATGAGCGTTTACGACAGACTGAAATCCCTCAACATCGAACTGCCCCCCGTGGCCACACCTGCTGCGGCGTATGTGCCCTTTGTACAAACCGGTCAGCTGATTTTTCTGTCCGGTCACATCGCCAAAAAAGACGGCAAGGTCTGGGCAGGTCAATTGGGCAAGAACATCAGCACCGCCGAGGGTCAGCAAGCCGCTCGTGCCGTGGCGATTGACCTGATGGGCACACTGCACGCCGCCGTGGGAGACCTGAACAAAATCAAACGCATCGTGAAAGTGATGAGCCTGGTCAACTCGACCGGTGACTTCACCGAACAACACCTGGTGACCAACGGCTGCAGCGAATTGCTGGGCCAGGTGTTTGGCCCCCAGGCCGGCGCCCATGCTCGCAGCGCTTTTGGCGTGGCACAAATCCCGATGGGGGCTTGTGTCGAGATCGAACTGATCGCAGAAATCGGCTGAGTTTTTGTCCCCTTTCCACCCACTTCAAAGAGATCCCTGATGACCATTTCCATGTCCAGCGCCTGTTTGCCCGTCAGCACCCGCATGCTCACCAACCTGAGCCACATCCTGGCCAAGGCCGAGCAATTTATTGAAGCCAAAAAGATCGACCCCACAGCACTGACCACCTACCGCTTGGCCCCCGACATGTTCCCGTTCACGCGCCAGGTGCTGATCGCCTGCGACGCGGTGAAAAACGGCGTGGCTCGCCTGACCGGCATCGAAGCGCCCAAATTTGAGGATAACGAAACCACTTTGGCGCAATTGCAAGAACGCATCCAGAAAACCCTGGCCTTCATCGCCAGCGTTCCTGCTGCAGCACTGGACGGCACCGAAGACAAGGAAATCACTTTCCCCGCAGGCCCGGGCAAAACCCGCACCCTGAGTGGTCAGGCCTACCTGTGCCATTGGATGCTGCCCAACCTGTATTTCCACATCACGACGGCTTACACCATCCTGCGCCACAACGGCGTGGATGTGGGCAAGATCGATTACCTGCTGGGTGCGCAGGGCTGATAAAGCTTCAGGCCGGACAGCCTCACTCCACCCGCGTCACCCGATTCGGCTTGAAGCCCAGATCCGCCACTTTGCCCTTTTTGGCCCGTGCGACTTTGGCGTTGTTCAGGCTGCGGATTTCGAGCGTTTCTTCGCGCTCTTTGCCACCGCGGCCGATGCCTGCGATCTTCACGCTGCGGGTGTAGGCCGCTGCACCCGCCAGGGTGTCTTTGGCTTCCAGGTCGATGAGCATCAGGCCCCGGCCGCCTTTTTCCATGGTTTTGAGTTCGCTGATTTCAAAGCTCAGCACGCGCCCGCCGGTGCTGGCACAGCACACGCTGGTGGCAGCAGGCATGGCGGGCTTGTCGGCCGCAAGCGTGGCGCTGAAGCCGCTCACATGGCTGGGGGGACACACGGTTTCGCCCTCGCCCAGGCTGATGAAGGCTTTGCCTGATTTGTTGCGCGAAATCATGTTCTCGACCGAGGCCAAGAAGCCATAGCCGCCAGAGCCGCTCAGCAGCAGTGTTGCGTGGGCTGGGCCGGCAAAGTAGTGGGCGGGCTGGGTCCCGGTTTCCAGCTCAATCAGGGTCGTGATGGGCTGGCCATCGCCGCGGGCGCCGGGCAATGTGGCCACGGGGACGCTGTAAACGCGGCCCGTGCCGTTTTTGGCTGTGCCGAATATCAGCAGCGTGTCCACCGTGCGGCATTCAAAGGTGCCGTACAAAACGTCACCCGCCTTGAAGGCGAAGCTGGTGGCGTCATGCCCGTGGCCGGAGCGCGCACGCACCCAGCCTTTTTCGGAGATGACGACCGTCACGGGTTCGTCCACCACCTTGACTTCGGCCACGGCTTTTTTCTCTTCCTGAATCAGCGTGCGGCGCGGGTCGGCAAAGGTTTTGGCGTCTTGTTCGATCTCTTTGATCATCAGGCGGCGCAACGTGGCTGGGCTGCCCAAAATTTCTTCGAGCTTGCCCTGTTCACCGCGCAGCTCTGTCAGTTCCTGTTCGATCTTGATGGCTTCCAGCCGGGCCAGTTGGCGCAGCCGGATTTCAAGAATGTCTTCGGCCTGGCGGTCGCTGAGTTTAAAAGCCTCCATCAGCGCAGGCTTGGGCTCATCGCTGTGACGGATGATGCGGATCACCTCGTCGATGTTGAGCAACACCAACTGACGGCCTTCCAAAATATGGATGCGGTCCATCACCTTGTTCAAGCGGTGTTGGCTGCGGCGGGTGATGGTGATTTGGCGGAAAGTGACCCACTCCACAATCATCTGGCGCAGCGACTTTTGGATCGGCTTGCCGTCAATGCCGACCGAGGTCATGTTGATCGACGAGGACGTTTCCAAGCTGGTGTGCGCCAACAATGCGGTGATGAGTTCTTGCTGTTCGATGCGGCTGGTTTTGGGCTCGAACACCAGGCGCACAGCGGCGTCTTTGCTGGATTCGTCGCGCACCACGTCGAGCACATTCAAGATGCTGGCCTTGAGCTGCATCTGGTCGGTGCTGAGGGCTTTTTTACCGGCTTTGACTTTGGGGTTGGTGAGCTCCTCGATCTCTTCGAGCACGCGCTGCGAGCTGACGCCTTGCGGCAGTTCGGTCACCACCAACTGCCATTGGCCGCGGGCGAGTTCTTCGATCTTCCAGCGGGCGCGCACTTTCAGGCTGCCGCGACCGGTGCGGTAAGCGTCGGCAATGTCGCTGGCCGGGCTGATGATCTGGCCTCCACCGGGGAAGTCGGGGCCAGGAATGATGGCCATCAGCTCGCTGTCGGTCAGCTTGTCGTTCTTGATCAAGGCCACGCAGGCTTCGGCCACTTCGCGCAGGTTGTGGCTGGGGATTTCAGTGGCCAGGCCCACGGCAATGCCGCTGGCACCGTTGAGCAAGGTGAAGGGCAAGCGCGCAGGCAACTGGCGCGGCTCTTCGGTGGAGCCGTCGTAGTTGGGAATGAAATCCACCGTGCCCATGTCGATCTCGTCGAGCAACAAGCTGGTGATGCGCGACAAACGCGCTTCGGTGTAACGCATGGCGGCAGCGCCATCACCATCGCGGCTGCCAAAGTTGCCCTGGCCGTCGATCAGCGGGTAGCGCTGCGAAAAATCTTGCGCCATGCGTACCAGCGCGTCATAAGCGGCGGTGTCGCCGTGCGGGTGGTATCGGCCCAGCACATCGCCCACCACGCGGGCGCTCTTGACAGGCTTGGCGGCAGTGTTGTTGTTCGGGCCGCTGTAAGACAAACCCATGCGGTCCATCGAATACAAAATGCGCCGCTGCACCGGCTTTTGGCCATCGCAGACATCGGGCAAGGCGCGGCCTTTGACGACGGACAGGGCGTATTCCAGATACGCGCGCTGGGCGTAGGCGCCGAGGTGATCGCCCGTATTGGGGTTATCTGGGGCGTTATCGGTGGCTGCGGTTTCAGGGGGGAGTAAATCAAAGGTCATGTTTCAATTCCGGTGCGGCTCAGACATCGATTTCGATGCTGTCACCGTGCAATTCCATCAGCTCGCGGCGGGCTGCCGCTTCGCCTTTGCCCATCAACTGCATCATCAGGTTTTCGGTGCCGGCGTTGTCCAGCGGGCCCAGCTCGATGGGCAGCAGGCGACGGGTGTCGGGGTTCAGCGTGGTGTCCCACAGTTGTTCGGCGCTCATCTCGCCCAAACCCTTGAAGCGGCTGATGCTCCAACCGCCTTCTTTCACACCGTCTTTGCGCAATTTGTCGAGGATGGCGGTCAGCTCGCCGTCGTCCAGCGCGTAGGCTTTGGAGGCGGGCTTTTTGCCGCGCGCAGGCGCATCAACCCTGAACAGCGGGGGCCTGGCCACGTACAGGTGCCCGGCTTCAATCAGCTTGGGGAAATGCCGGAAGAACAGCGTCAGCAGCAGCACCTGAATGTGCGAGCCGTCCACGTCCGCGTCAGACAAAATGCAAACCTTGCCGTAGCGCAGGTTGCTCATGTCAGGCGTGTCGTTGTGGCCATGCGGGTCCACGCCGATGGCCACCGAAATGTCGTGGATTTCGTTGTTGGCAAACAAGCGGTCGCGGTCCACTTCCCAGGTGTTGAGCACTTTGCCGCGCAGGGGCAAGACCGCTTGGCATTCCTTGTTGCGGCCCATCTTGGCGCTGCCGCCGGCCGAGTCGCCCTCGACCAGAAACACCTCGTTGTGCAGGATGTCTTTGCTCTCACAATCGGTCAGCTTGCCGGGCAGCACGGCCACACCGGAGCTCTTGCGCTTTTCGACTTTTTGGCCTGCCTTTTGGCGTGTTTGCGCAGCCTTGATGGCCAACTCGGCCAATTTTTTGCCGTAGTCCACATGTTCGTTCAGCCAGAGTTCGAGCGTGGGGCGCACAAAGCTGGAGACCAGACGCACCGCGTCACGTGAATTCAGGCGTTCCTTGATCTGGCCTTGAAACTGCGGGTCGAGCACCTTGGCGCTCAGCACAAAGCTGGCACGGGCAAACACGTCTTCCGGCATGAGCTTGACGCCTTTGGGCAGCAAACCGTGCAGCTCGATGAAACTCTTGACGGCGGTGAACAAGCCATCGCGCAACCCGCTGTCGTGGGTGCCGCCTGCACTGGTGGGAATCAGGTTGACGTAGCTCTCACGCACAGGCGAGCCGTCTTCGGTGAAGGCCACGGCCCAGCTGGCGCCCTCGCCCTCTGCAAAGCTCTCGTGGTTGGCGTCGGCAAAACCTTCGCCTTCAAACAAGGGGATCACGGGCTCGCCGTTCAGCGTTTGCATCAAATAGTCGCGCAAACCGGCTTTGTATTGCCATTGCTGGGTTTCTTTGGTTTTCTCGTTCACCAAAGTCACCGTCACGCCCGGCATGAGCACGGCCTTGCTGCGCAGCAGGTGCGTCAACTCGTTCATGGGCAAGGCGCTGGATTCGAAATACTTGGGGTCGGGCCAGGCCCGCACAGTGGTGCCCTGTTTGCGGTCGCCCTCGATTGCGGCGCGGGCCACCAGGGGCTCGGTCACGTCGCCTCCCGAGAACACCAGACGGGCCACTTTGCCCTCGCGGTAGCTGGTGGCTTCCAGCCGCGTGGACAACGCATTGGTCACGCTCACGCCCACGCCATGCAAACCGCCAGAGAAGCTGTAGGCGCCACCCTTGCCCTTGTCGAACTTGCCGCCCGCATGCAAGCGGGTAAAGACCAACTCAATCACAGGGGCATTTTCTTCAGGGTGCAGGCCAAAGGGAATGCCCCGGCCATCGTCTTCGATGCTGACCGATCCGTCGGCGTGCAGGATGACTTTGATCTTTTTGCCATGCCCCGCAAGCGCCTCGTCGGCGGCGTTGTCCAGCACCTCCTGAATGACGTGCAGCGGGTTGTCGGTTCGGGTGTACATGCCCGGTCGTTGCTTGACAGGCTCCAAGCCTTTCAGGACGCGGATGGAGCCTTCGGAGTACTCGTTGGAGGTTTTGACGGTAGATTGGGTGGCCATGGTGGCGGATTGTAGTGGGATTTCCCGACGTTTACTGGATGAAAAAACAGTGATTGACGCTGAGGATTGACATTGGATATTTGCGCGACCCCGTCCATCTGCGACATTGGTTAAAGTCCGGGGATGCAACACAAACCCCTTTCCTTGACCCAATTACTGGCCTGTGGCGCGGCCATTGTCACCCTGTCCATGGGCATTCGCCATGGCTTTGGCCTGTGGCTACAACCCATTACCCAGGCACAAGGCTGGGGACGCGAAGAGTTTGCTTTTGCCATGGCCATCCAGAACCTTTCCTGGGGCTTTATGGGCATTTTTGCCGGCATGGTGGCGGACAAGTTCGGCGCGTTCCGGGTCATTGTGTTGGGCGCCCTGATCTATGGCGTGGGCCTTTTGGGCATGGCCTGGGCCACAGACCCCTGGGTGTTTGCCTTGTTCACCGGGGTCATCATCGGCACAGCCCAAGCCGGGACCACTTACGCCGTGATTTACGGAGTGATTGGCCGCAATGTGCCTGCCGAACGCCGTTCATGGGCCATGGGCGTGGCGGCGGCGGCAGGCAGTTTTGGCCAGTTTTTGATGGTGCCCATTGAGGGGCTTTTGATCAGTCAGATGGGCTGGCAGACAGCGCTCGTCATTTTGTCGGCAGCGGCTTTGTTGATCATTCCCTTGGCCTGGGGCCTGCGCGAACCGGCCTTGAACACGCCCGGTCAGGTCAAGCGCGACCAGACCATTGGCCAGGCCTTGAAAGAAGCCTTCAAGTACCCGAGCTTTCAGTTGCTGATGGCCGGTTATTTTGTCTGTGGCTTTCAGATCGTGTTCATCGGCGTGCACATGCCCAGCTACCTGAAAGACCATGGTTTGGCGCCCCAGGTGGCCAGCTATGCGCTGGCCTTGATCGGTCTGTTCAATGTGTTCGGCACCTACATCGCCGGCACGCTGGGCCAAAAAATAGCCAAGAAAAAGATCCTGGCTTTCATTTACGCGGCGCGATCGGCGGCAATTGTGCTTTTCCTGTGGGCGCCTCTCACGCCCACCAGCGTTTACATTTTTTCGTCTGTGATGGGTTTGCTATGGTTGTCCACCGTGCCCCCGACCAATGCGGCCGTGGCTCAGATTTTTGGCATTTCCCATTTGTCGATGCTCAGTGGGTTCATCTTTTTCAGCCACCAGATCGGCTCGTTTATGGGGGTCTGGCTCGGGGGCTATCTGTACGACAAAACCGGCAGCTACGACATCGTCTGGTATCTGGCGGTTGCCTTGGGGGTATTTGCGGCATTGGTCAATTTGCCGGTTCGTGAAAGCCCGATCCACCGCCACGCCCCGAACGCAGCATGAACATCCCCAAAACAAGTTGGCTGTTGCTCGCAGCGGTCCTGGGCCTGACGTTTTGGCTTTACGCCAAGCCAGAAGTGGTGATCATGCTGTCCGAGCAGTTGTGGTCTTGCTTCTAATTTTTTGAAAAACTGACTTGATGCACGGTACCGAAAACCCCTCTGCTTGGCTGCAACGCTGGGCTCACTTGATCACCCCTGGCAGCCGCGTGCTCGATGTGGCTTGCGGCGCTGGACGCCACATGCGCTGGCTGGCCGCGCAGGGCCACGCGGTCACCGGGGTAGACCGCAACCCCGATGCCGTGGCCCTGGCGCAGGCTTTTGGCAGCGTCAATTGCGCTGACATCGAAAACGGGCCTTGGCCATTCCCTGGGCAAAGCTATGGCGCCGTCATCGTGACCCACTACCTGTGGCGCCCGCTGTTGCCCCAAATCGTGCAAAGCCTTGCGCCTGGTGGCGTGCTGATTTATGAAACCTTTGCCACGGGCAACGAGACCGTGGGCAAGCCTTCGCGGCCAGACTTTCTGTTGCAACCGGGCGAGTTGCTGCGGGCCACAGAAGGTTTGCACACGGTGGCCTACGAAAACGGCTTCGAGACCCTGCCAGACCGATTCATGCAGCGCATTGCCGCAGTGCGTCCCCTGCCGACGGCCGATGCAGAGCGTTGGCTTTTGCGCGCAAATTGAACCCGCCCCGGGTCTTTCCGGTCATTTCTGGCTGCACGCCACCCAGCCAAGGTGAATAAAACCGGTCAGCACTCGTTAGAATGGCTTTTTCTGCTCAGAACCCTCGGACATGACCACAGAATTTCGCCCCATCAAAGGCAGCATTCCTGCCCTGATCACTCCCATGCTCGCAGACGGCAAAGTGGACTACCCCACCTTGCGAAAACTGATCGACTGGCATGTGGCCGAAGGAACCGATGCCATTGTGGTGGTGGGCACTTCGGGTGAATCGCCCACCGTCACGGTGGATGAACACTGCGAAATCATCCGCGTCTCGGTCGAGCAGGCCGCCAAACGCATTCCCATCATTGCGGGCTGTGGCGCCAACTCCACGGCTGAGGCCATCGAATTGGCCAAATTTGCCCACAAAGTCGGTGCCGACGCCCAACTGCAGGTCGTGCCCTACTACAACAAGCCCACGCAAGAAGGGCTGTTCCAGCACTTCAAAGCGATTGCCGAGTCCGTGCCTGAGCTGCCCGTGATCCTGTACAACGTGCCGGGGCGCACGGTGGCCGATCTGCAGCACGACACCGTACTGCGCCTGGCCCAGGTGCCCGGCATCATCGGCATCAAAGAAGCCACCAGCAACATCGAACGCGCTCAATGGCTGATCCGGGATGTGCCGAAAGCATTCGCCGTTTTCTCGGGTGATGATGCAACGGCTGTGGCCCTGATGCTTTGCGGCGGTGCCGGCAACATCAGCGTGACCGCCAACGTGGCACCACGGCTGATGCACGAGTTGTGCGAGGCAGCCACCCGTGGCGACGTCAAAGAAGCCATGCGCATCCAGTTCCAACTGTTGCCGGTGCACAAACATTTGTTTGTAGAGGCCAACCCCATCCCTGTGAAATGGGCCATGAACCGCATGGGCCTTTGCGGCCCCACATTGCGCTTGCCCATGACCGAGCTGTCTGATGCCCAGCGGCCAGTGGTTGAGGCCGCCCTCAAGGCCAGCGGCCTGATTTGATTTCCATCGAAGGATTGCTTGTGAAATTGTCCCATCGCTTAATGTCTTACGTCCCCTTGCAACGCACAGCCGTTGCAGCAGCCCTGATCATTCTGCTCAGTGCCTGCTCGATTTTGGAAGAAGACAAAATTGATTACAAAAGCGCTGCCAAAGCCCCCACACTCGATATCCCGCCCGACCTGAGCCAGTTGCGCAGAGACTCGCGTTACGCCATTGAAAGCAACTCTGCCACGGCTTCCGGTTTTCAAAGCGCTGGCGCACGCGTTGCTGACGCCGGCACCGCATCCAACAGCTTGGGCGACGTGAAGATGGAACGCCAGGGCAACCAGCGCTGGCTGGTGGTGGCCAGACCTGCCGACAAGGTCTGGGAGCCACTGCGAGAGTTTTGGACCAGCAATGGCTTCACACTGGTGACCGACTCCCCTGACGTCGGCATCATGGAGACCGATTGGGCAGAAAACCGGGCCAAGATTCCGCAAGACATTATCCGGCGCACCTTGGGCAAAGTGTTGGACTCTTTGTACTCCAGTGGCGAGCGGGACAAGTTCAGAACCCGGGTAGAACGCAATGCCCAAGGTGGCGTAGAGATTTACATCACCCACCGCGGCATGGTCGAAAACTACACCAGCGCCCAAAAAGAACAAACCATCTGGCAACCCCGGGCCAGTGACGCCGAGCTCGAAATCGAATTTCTGCGGCGCCTGATGGTCAAACTGGGCGCCACTGCGGAGACTGCAAAAACTGCCGGCGCCGCTGCTGCACCTGCGGCCGTGGCCAATGTGAGCACTGTGGATGGACAAGCCACCATCCAGATCAACGACACACTCGACCGTGCGTGGCGACGTATTGGGGTGGCCCTGGACCGGACAGGTTTCACGGTGGAAGACCGTGACCGCACCCAAGGCGTCTATTTCGTGCGCTATGTGACGCCTGGCAGCACCGATGACAAAGAGCCCGGATTTTTTGCCCGCCTATTCAGCAGCAAAAAAGAAGTCACGCCTTTGTCGCGTTACCGCATCACCCTCAGTGCAAAGGGCAACGACAGCAGCATCGTTCGCGTGCTGGATGCCAATGGAAAACCTGAGACTTCGGGCAATGCCGAGCGCATTTTGAAACTGCTGGCCAACGAATTGCGCTGATTTCGCACCGTCTGCTCTGGGCATAAGCCCCTCTCAAATGGCTGCCACCCATAAAAAAACCCCGCAAAGCGGGGTTTTTTTATGCTTTCCCGGTCAAGCCGGGAAAGCGACCAGCAATTACTTGCCAGCAGGTGCGGGTGCAGCAGCAGGCGCTGGTGCAGCAGCAGGCGCTGGTGCAGCGGCTGGGGCTGCAGCAGGTGCAGCAGAAGCATCAGCAGCAGGTGCTGCAGCTGGTGCAGCAACAGGTGCGGGTGCAGCAGGTGCAGCGGCTTCTTCTTTTTTGCCGCAAGCGGACAAAGCAGCAGCAGCGATGATGGCAGCTAAAACGAGGGACTTGTTCATGGCGATTTTCCTTATGGGTTGAAAACAATTTCCGGAAACTGTCGAAAACAAACTTGAAGATTGCTCTGACCGAGACAAAAGCACTCGAGCTCTCTTGTCTCAGCTTCAAATTATATCGTTTTCCCTAGTACCCCGTCTAACTGACACCTCAAACCTGACGCGAAACATTCAAACAGCCCTTTTATGCGGGAATGTCCTCAGGGGGTTTCAACCAATCAGCGGCCATCCAGTCGAGCACGGCTTCTTGAGCAGGTTGACTCAAAATAGCGCACGAAGCCGCATCAAGAACGCGTTTATCTGCTAATTGACGCAAAATGCGAGCATCTTTGCCACCCACCCTGAAGCTTTCACCGTTGATGAAGACGTGCCGTTCGTCGTACATCATTTTGGTGCGCCGATCGAGTCGCACCCCTGACGCCAAATCATGGGCAAGGGCGGCCGAGCTTTCAAACCAGACATTCGATTTCGGCTCGGTCAAGTATTCCCCCAGTAAGCTGTCCAGCAAGTCTGGGTTTTTAAGGGCTTTGTCGACCACTTGACGCGCGAAGTCTGCCAAAGCGGGGGGGATAGCCGCTGGAGAGGACGCTGCCAACTGACCTGGGTCGCGGTAAAGGCCATCGCCCAGGCCGTCAAAGGCTTCATCGGCCAGGCCCAGCAAAAGTTCACGGGCCAGTTCTCCTTGTTGAGGCGCCCTGAAGCCGATCGACCAGGTCATGCACTCGCCTTCGGCAATGCCGTCGTGCGCGTATTTGGGGGGCAAATAAAGCATATCGCCAGGGTTGAGCACAAACTCCTCTTCAGCTTCAAAATTTTGCAAAATTTTGAGGGGTACACCCAACTGCAGACTCAAATCTTTCTGACGGCCAATGCGCCAACGTCGCTGGCCATGGGCTTGCAGCAAAAAAACGTCGTAGCTGTCGAAGTGCGGGCCCACACCGCCGCCATCGGTGGCGTAGCTGATCATCAAATCGTCCAGTCGCGCATCGGGCAAAAATCGAAACTGCTGCATCAATTCGTGCACGCCATCGTGGTGCAAGTCGACGCCTTGCACCAGAAAAGTCCATTTTTTCTGACTGAAAGGCGGCAAACTGCGCTTGCTCAAGGGCCCGTGCTTCATGCGCCAGCCTTTGGCCGAATCCACGATCAAGCGTGATTCAACGCCCTCCTGACCCGCCAGTGCGACCAAGGAAGTGCGATTGATGCAGGGCACAAAACCCGGCATGGCATTTCTGACCAACAAAGGTTTTTTTTGCCAATGGCGCTTCATGAATTGCTGGGGCGTCAGACCCCCCAGAAGGGCCAATGGTTGTTCAGTGTTCATTCGGGTTCCAGTCGAGGGCCTTGTCAAAAATGAATGGCCCCACATCTCAAAACGATGGTGGCCAAAAAGTGGCCTCCAAACTGCGACAATTGTCCTATGGAAATCAAGACACCTTCTGTGGTCGCACTGACCTGGACACTCAAAGACACGCTGGGCGAAGTTCTGGACAAACTGGACGAGCCTGTGGAATTTTTCATTGGCGGTAAAGACCTGCTGCCCAAAATCGAGGAAGCCCTGCAAGGCCACGAACGTGGCGCCAAAATCGACCTGCATCTGGAGCCTGAAGATGCCTTTGGCGACTTTGAGGAACAGTTGCTCTTCTTGGAGCCCCTGGCCTTGTTTCCCCAAGGCCTGGAGCCGGGCCTGACGATCGAGGGCACGGCTTTGCCCGAGGGTTGCAACCCGGAGGCTCCCCGCAATGTGCTTTACACCGTGACCGAGATCTACCCGGAGCATGTAGTGCTGGACGGCAACCACCCCCTGTCGGGCATTGCTCTGCGTTTGCACCTGAAAGTCGAATCGGTGCGCGAGCCCACTGAAGCTGAAGTGGGCAGCGGCAGTTGTGGCACGGGCTTTTTCAAAATTGAAGTGGGTGACGAAGGCACGCCCACAGCACCCACCCTGCACTGAGCCTGTCTTGCAGGCCTTACTTAGGTCTTGCCGGTCGAACCGTAACCACCCTCGCCGCGTTCGCTGGGGGCATCAAACTCGGTCACAACATTGAATGTGGCTTGCAGCACCGGCACGATCACCATCTGCGCAATGCGCTCCATGGGCTCGATGGTGAAGGCCACATCGCTGCGGTTCCAGGCGCTGACCATCAATTGCCCCTGGTAATCGCTGTCGATCAGCCCGACCAAATTGCCCAACACGATGCCATGCTTGTGGCCCAAGCCCGAGCGCGGCAGCAGCATCGCAGCATAAGCCGGGTCCTTGAGGTGCACCGCAATGCCAGTGGGCACGAGCTGCCAAGCATTCGGCTGCAAGGTCAGCGGAGCATCCAGACACGCGCGTAAATCGAGGCCTGCACTGCCGGGAGTGGCGTAGGCTGGCAGGTGCTCAGCCATGCGCGGGTCGACGATTTTGAGATCAATGTTCATGTTAAGTCCTGAATCTTTGCATGGGGCCCGCCGCTTCAGCAGCATGGTCGTTTTCTAGCGCAAGCGCCTGGCTCAAACACCGATCAAGCCAACCGTCGGGCAATGTCGGCAATCAGTTGCACAGCGAGTTCTTGCTTGCTGGCACGGGGTAATTCGCGGGCACCGGCTTCGTCAACCAGCAGCAAGGCGTTGTCATCTTGTCCAAAAGTGGCGGGGCCAAGGTTGCCCACCAACAAGGGCACGCCTTTGCGCAGCCGCTTGGCCGTGGCGTGGGCCAGCAAGTCGTGGCTTTCGGCTGCAAAGCCCACACAGAACAGCTCGCCCGCAACCGCTCTGGGCGAGTGGGCCACGGTCGCGAGAATGTCCGGGTTCTCAACAAACCCCAGTTGTGGCGTTTGGCCGGAGCCGTCTTTCTTGATTTTCTGATCGGCCAAATTTGCGGGCCGCCAATCGGCCACGGCGGCCGTTGAAATGAAGATCTGGGCAGTGCCCACCTGCTGCTGCACTGCGTCCAGCATTTGCTGGGCAGAACGCACATCCACACGCGCCACCCCTCGGGGCGTGGCCAAATGCACCGGCCCAGCCACCAAACTCACCTCGGCCCCCGCCATGCGGGCCGCACGTGCGATGGCGAAGCCCATCTTGCCGCTCGACAAATTGGTAAGGCCCCGGACCGGATCAATGGCCTCATAAGTCGGGCCAGCCGTCACCAACACCGTTTTGCCAGCCAACAGCTTGGGCGAAAAGAAGGCCTCCAGGTCTTCCAGAATTTCTTCGGCTTCAAGCATCCGGCCATCACCCGTTTCGCCGCAAGCCTGGTCACCCTGCCCCACATCGAGCACATGGATGCCATCCACACGCAGTTGCGCCACATTGCGTTGCGTGGCTGGGTTGGACCACATTTCTCGGTTCATGGCCGGTGCGACCAGCAAGGGAACTTTGTCGAGGGGACGGGCCAGACACATCAGGCTGAGCAATTCGTCAGCGCTGCCATGCAAGAGTTTGGACAAAAAATCCGCACTGGCAGGGGCTACCAAAATGGCATCCGCGTCGCGACTGAGGTTGATGTGGGCCATGTTGTTGGCCTCTCGACTGTCCCACTGAGAGGTGTAAACCGGCCTGCCCGAGAGGGCCTGCATGGTCACAGCTGTCATGAAGTACTCGGCGGCCTCGGTCATCACGACCTGCACCGTGACGCCCGCCTTGACCAAGGCGCGGCAGAGTTCTGCCGACTTGAAGGCCGCAATGCCGCCTGACAAGCCCAGAACGATGTGTTTTCCAGCCAATGTGCTCATGCGTGGAAATGTAGCAGAGACCCAACATGACCATGAACCAGCGCCTCTGCACCGAAGGCGTTGCTGAAGCCAGCCTGCGCGCCAGTCCACAGCGCTGCGAGCAGGCTGGGGCAGGCCGGATCGGGCGATTTGGCGAGCGAAGCGAGTATGAGCCGGACCGGTCTGCCCCAACCTGACGGCAGATGACGACACCCCACGCAAAAACCCCGAACCCGACTGTCTATAATCACGATTTCCACCTACCGGGTGCTCATGGCTCCCGTCTTGGACATGACCAAATTTGTCTTCGTTACCGGCGGTGTGGTGTCTTCCCTGGGCAAGGGAATCGCCTCCGCATCGCTCGCCGCCATCCTTGAATCGCGCGGCCTCTCTGTCACCCTGATCAAGCTAGACCCTTACCTGAATGTGGACCCCGGCACCATGTCGCCCATCCAGCACGGGGAGGTGTTTGTGACCGACGATGGTGCTGAAACCGACCTGGATCTGGGCCACTATGAGCGCTTCATCAACACCCGGATGAAGAAGGCCAACAACTTCACCACCGGGCAGATTTACAAAAGCGTGCTCGAAAAAGAGCGCCGGGGCGATTATCTGGGCAAGACCGTGCAGGTCATCCCGCACGTCACCAATGAAATTCAGGACTTCGTCAAGCGCGGCGCCGGCTTTGGCACGCCCGAGGCGGTCGATGTGGCCATCGTCGAGATCGGTGGCACCGTGGGCGACATAGAGTCGCTGCCCTTCCTCGAGGCCGTGCGCCAACTCAGCTTGCGCTTAGGGCCCAACAACGCCGCATTCGTCCACCTGACCTATGTGCCCTGGATCGCCGCAGCGGGTGAACTCAAGACCAAACCGACTCAGCACACGGTGCAAAAACTGCGCGAAATCGGCATTCAGCCCGATGCGCTGCTGTGCCGTGCAGACCGCTACATCCCGGACGACGAGCGCGACAAAATCTCGCTGTTCACCAACGTGCAAAGCTGGGGCGTGATCTCCATGCCCGACGTGGACACCATTTACAAAGTGCCTCGCGTGCTGCACGAACAAGGCCTGGATGGCCTGATCTGCGACAAACTGCGCCTGAGCACACCACCGGCCAATCTCAAACGTTGGGATGATTTGGTGCACGACACGGAACACCCACAAGGTGAAGTGACGATCGCCATGGTGGGCAAATATGTGGAGCTGTCCGACAGCTACAAGTCGGTCAACGAAGCCCTGCGTCATGCTGGCATGCGCAACCATGTGCGCGTGAAGATCGAGCACATCGACTCAGAAACCATCACCCCCGACACTGTAGCCAGCCTGGCCAACTTTGACGGCGTGTTGGTGCCTGGCGGTTTTGGCAAGCGCGGTGTCGAGGGCAAGATCGAAACCGCCCAATTTGCCCGCACCCACAAAGTGCCCTACCTTGGCATTTGCTTAGGCATGCAAGTGGCGACCATCGAATATGCCCGCCATGTGGCCGGCATGGCGGGCGCCAACAGCACCGAGTTCGAGCCCGAGACGCCCTTCCCCGTGATCGCCCTGATCAACGAGTGGAAAGACGCCGATGGCTCCATCCAGGTGCGCGATGCCAACTCCGACCTGGGCGGCACCATGCGCCTGGGCGCGCAAAGCTCCGACGTGGCCAAGGGCACGCTGGCGCACCAAATCTATGGCGACGTGGTCACCGAAAGGCACCGCCACCGCTATGAGGCCAATGTGAATTACCTGGACGACCTGCGCAAAGCAGGCCTGGTGATATCGGCCTTGACCCAGCGCGAGCAACTGACCGAAATCGTCGAGCTGCCGCAAACCGTTCACCCCTGGTATGTGGGCGTGCAATTCCACCCCGAGTTCAAATCGACCCCTTGGGATGGCCACCCTCTGTTCAACGCCTTCGTGAAGGCGGCCATTGCACACAAGGCTGCGGCCTGACACGCCAAAGCACAGGACATCTCATGAAACTCTGCAACTTTGATGTGGGTCTGAACCAGCCCTTCTTCCTGATTGCGGGCACCTGCTCCATCGAAGGTCTGGAGATGTCGCTGGAAGTGGCGGGCCAACTGAAAGAAATCTGCACTGCCTTGGGCATCCCGCTGATCTACAAAGGATCGTTCGACAAAGCCAACCGCTCGTCGGGCAGCACCCAACGCGGCGTGGGCATCGATGCGGGCCTGAAGATTCTGGATGAAGTGCGCCGGCAGATCGGCGTGCCGATCCTCACCGATGTGCACGATGCGTCCCAAGTCAACACCGTGGCCAGCGTGGTCGATGTGTTGCAAACGCCCGCCTTCTTGTGCCGCCAGACCGACTTCATCCGCGCCGTGGCGCAGTCGGGCAAGCCGGTCAACATCAAGAAGGGCCAGTTTTTAGCCCCCTGGGATATGAAAAACGTCATCGACAAAGCCCGCAGCGCAGCGCGTGAAGCCGGCTTGCCCGAAGACAACTTTTTGGCGTGTGAGCGCGGCGTTAGCTTTGGTTACAACAACCTGGTGGCCGACATGACCAGCCTCGCCGAAATGCGCAAAACCGGCGCCCCTGTGGTGTTTGACGTAACGCACTCGGTGCAAAAGCCTGGTGGCCAGGGCACCAGCAGCGGCGGTGCCCGCGAGATGGTGCCCGTGTTGGCCCGCGCCGGTGTGGCCGCTGGCGTAGCCGGACTTTTCATGGAAACCCACCCCAAGCCCGCAGACGCTTGGTCGGACGGACCCAACGCGGTGCCGCTGGGCAAGATGAAGGCCCTGCTGGAGACCTTGGTGCAGTTGGATGCCATCACCAAAAAAACCCCATTTTTAGAGGATGATTTTTCATGAGCGGCTACATCATTGCCAATGTCCAGGTGACCAACCCGGTCCAGTACGAAGAGTACAAAAAATGGTCGACTGCGGCCATGCAGGTCACAGGCGCAGAAGTTTGTGTGCGCGGCGGCAAGCTTGAAGTGCTGGAGGGCGACTGGACTCCTGGGCGCATCGTGATTTTGAAATTTCCTAGCTTTGAAGCGGCCAAGGCTTTTTATGACGTTCCCGAATACCTCAAAGCCCGTGAAGCCCGCGCAGGCGCAGCCATCATGCGCATGGTGGTGGTCGAAGGTCTTTGAGCCCTTGGCTATTCAAACCCCGTTTTATTTTTCAATTGAGAGAGTCTGAACATGAGTGCAATCGTAGATATTGTCGGCCGTGAAATCCTCGACAGCCGTGGCAACCCCACCGTGGAATGCGATGTGTTGCTGGAATCGGGTGTGATGGGCCGCGCTGCGGTGCCGTCGGGTGCATCGACCGGCAGCCGCGAAGCCATTGAGCTGCGTGACGGTGACAAGAGCCGTTACCTGGGCAAAGGCGTGTTGAAGGCCGTCGAGCACATCAACACCGAAATCTCCGAAGCCGTGCTGGGCCTGGATGCGTCCGAGCAAGCCTTTTTGGACCGCACCCTGATCGATCTGGACGGTACCGAGAACAAGAGCCGGCTGGGTGCCAACGCCATGCTGGCCGTGTCCATGGCCGTGGCCAGGGCCGCCGCAGAAGAGTCCGGCCTGCCGCTGTACCGCTACTTTGGCGGCATGAACGGCAACCAGCTGCCTGTGCCCATGATGAACGTCATCAACGGCGGTGCACACGCCAACAACAATCTGGACTTGCAAGAGTTCATGATCATTCCTGTGGGCGCACCGAGCTTTCGCGAAGCCGTGCGCTGGGGCGCTGAAGTGTTCCATGCCCTGAAGAAAATCATCCACGACAAGGGCATGAGCATTGCCGTGGGCGACGAAGGCGGCTTTGCCCCCAACGTCGACAGCCACGAAGCGGCCATCCAGATGGTGCTGGACGCGATTGCTGCGGCCGGCTACACCGCCGGTGAGCAAATCGCCATCGGCCTGGACTGCGCGGCCAGTGAGTTCTACAAAGACGGTAAATACGTGCTGGCCGGCGAAGGCCTTGAGCTGACCGCTGAGCAGTGGACCGACATGCTGGCCAGTTGGTGCGACAAGTACCCCATCATCAGCATCGAAGATGGCATGGCCGAAAACGACTGGGATGGCTGGAAAGTGCTGACCGACCGTCTGGCCAAGAACGTGCAGATCGTGGGTGACGACCTGTTTGTGACCAACACCAAAATCTTCAAGGAAGGCATCGAAAAAGGCATTGCTAATTCGATCCTGATCAAGATCAACCAGATCGGCACCTTGACCGAAACATTCGAAGCCATCGAAATGGCCAAGCGCGCCGGTTACACCGCCGTGATCAGCCACCGCTCGGGTGAGACCGAAGACTCCACCATCGCTGACATCGCCGTGGGCCTGAATGCCGGGCAGATCAAAACCGGCTCCATGAGCCGCTCAGACCGCATGGCCAAATACAACCAACTGCTGCGCATCGAAGAAGACTTGGGCGAAGTGGCGGTGTACCCCGGTCGTTCCGCGTTTTACAACCTGCGCTGAGTCTTCAGAATTAGCCGCAGATTTTCAACTGCAGACCCCTTTGATTAACTTCTTAAAGTCTCCATGCCATTTATTCGCACCAGCGTTCACCACGGCACATCATCTAACCACCGTGCTGCTATTGTTGAAGGCATTCATCAAGCATTGATAGAAGCTATTGGAATGCCGGCGGATGAACTCTTCAACATGGTCACGAGCTACCAGCCTGAAGATTTTTTCTTTAGCAAAACCTTCAATGGGTATGCACGTTCTGATCATCCTGTCGTCATTGAAATCACGATGAGACGAGGACGAAGCGACGCCATGAAACGAGAGTTGTATCGGCTTATCGCACAGAAATTGCACGATGAGGCGCAAGTTGATCCGAGCGATGTTTTCATTTTTGTCCATGAAAACGATTATTCAGACTGGTCTGTTGGTGGAGGCAAATTTGCAATGGCCATCGTTCAACAAGTGGGTCAAATAAATTGATGGACGATTTTTCTAAAAATTAACACTTGGATAAAACATGATGTCTACCTCTGTACTTGTATCGCAGCGCTCACCCCTCACTGAAGAGGAAATGCAAGCCATTGAACCCATTGAGCAGTACTTCCTTGGTCATGCAAACGATGACGCTGCTTTCATGCGGCAGGCTTTTTTACCCACGGCGCACATTGAATCCATGCGTGAAGGGGTCTTCACATCGTGGTCATTGGATGTTTATTGCCAACGGTTCAAGCATCAGCCAGCCTCTGATGAGGCCATGCGCAAAAGAACGATTGATTGGATTGAAGTCAAGGGCTCAGCGGCATGTGCCAGGATAACTTTGGTTCATGGATTGACGACATTTATTGATTACTTTGTACTTTTAAAAACTATCGGTGGCTGGAGGATTGCCAATAAGGTGTTTCACGGTGCAACATCAGAAAATTGATTGAATTGGCACGTGTATGAACGATGAAAAATTGACTAATTCAGTGATGAATGAAGGCCTTCATAAAGTCATCACTCTTTTTCAGCAAAGTGCTGAGTCATTGGAGCTACAAAAGAGTGGGGATGATCTTGATGATGCGATCAGTCTTTTGTCCTTATGGATTCATTTGAATGCGCATGAATTGACAGAAGATGATTTCCTGGGTTTGATTTTGATTGGCGGAATTTTGTATAGACAAGTGCAAAGACGTGACACTTCCCACCAAAAACCTACCCATTGTGAAGTCCCATACCCTCCTTGAAAGACTGCTAAAAACTGAAGGCATGGTAGGCTGTTTTTGGTCGACAACAATCTTTTTAGTTGCAGAAGTCGAATACGAAATCGCCGCAATCCGGCACCTTTTGGATGTTGTATTCGGTGTTACTAATAAACTGCTTCCGTGTGTACAAACTTCACGCAAACTAAACGCGCCCAGTGGGCCAAGGAGACTCTGGGTGTAGACCTACCAGCGGGTTTCCCTGATGAGTCTTACCCAGGCTTCGCTGCCCCTGTTGCGGTGAAAAGCCACCAGTCAGTTCGAGTCGCTTGTGGTTTAGCTAGTTTCGGCCTGATTCCTGCGTGGGCTAAAGACGACAAGATCAGTCGCCACACCTATAACGCGCGCAGTGAAAAAGCTGCAGAAAAACTCAGCTACCGCAATGCTTGGCGAAATCTACTGTTTCGACTGGTGCTGTGTGACAACTTCTATGAACCCAATTACGAATCAGGCAGAGCGGTGCGCTGGAAAATCGAGTGGGCTGATCGTGAGCCCTTTGCCATTGCTTGCCTCTGGGACCGCTGGACGAAGCCCGAGTCTGGCCAATTGGTGGTGAGCTTTTCCATGCTCACCGTAAATGCAGATGCGCATCCGGTCATGAACCGCTTCCACAAGCTCGGCGATGAAAAACGTACCCCCATGATCATTTGACCCGAGTTGCAGCAGCGATGGCTAGGCGCGACGGTAGAAGAGGCTCAGGTATTCATGACATGGGCGTATGTGCCCATGCTCACTGCTTGCGCAGCTCCGCGGAACTGATTGCAGTTTCTTGGGTGAATGGCCCTCGAAATGCTCGAGGATTTAGCTTCATGCTGAATTGATTAACGGGATGACTCCCTCTCCAGTTTTTAAGAGGCTCCAAAACTTTTCGGGATCATCTTGAAAATCCCGAGCCAGTGCGTCCAGAGACGTGACAGCAAGAGACTCATGTCCTGAGCGCTTGCGGTTTTTTGTTAAGCAGCAACCAGTCTCCTGACGAAGTGGTTACACAGGCCTTTTCCTAGCGTGGACCAATTCTGATCCTGCGGAGCCGTCAGATTTCAGGGGCTTCTGCATGCCTCAGGATTCCAGCGATACCTTGGCTTCCTTAGCGACCTTGGCCCACTTTTCAATTTCAGTCCGCGTGAATTGGGCATATTGCTCTAGCGTGCCACCGCCATCTTCAACACCGAAGCCATCGAACTGGCGAACAACGTCAGGCATGGCTAGGACGTTGTTCACATCTGCGTTGATACGCCTGGCCAGTGCCACAGGCAAATTAGCCGGACCTGAAATGCCGTACCAATTCATGGTCTCGAAGGTTGGAAAACCCTGCTCTTGCATGGTCGGCACATCGGGATAGGCTCTAGAACGTTTGGCTCGCGTCTGCGCAATTGGAATTACTTTCCCTCCCTTGATATGCGGTGTGGCGGCCGTCATCGTTTCAAAGGTGAAGTCAATCTGACCACCGATCAGGTCAGTCAGCAGCGGAGCACTACCTTTGTATGGGACATGCAGGGCATCTACGCCCGACAAAAGTTTGAATTTCTCGATGGCGAAATGCTGGATAGTTCCTGGGCCAGCTGAGCCAAAAGAAATTTTTCCAGGCTGCTGGCGACACAGCGCCACTACATCTTTGATGTTGCGCTCTCTGGCAGTAGTGCGCGTTATCAAAACATTGGGCGTTACCCCCAAAAGAACAATTGGCGTGAAGTCGCGTTCTGGGTGATAGCGTAACCGCGAGTTGACTGCAGGAGCCAATGCTTGACTGTTGATGGTACTTAGAAAAAGTGTCATTCCATCAGCGGGCTGGCGTGCAACAAATTCTGCCGCCAAAGTCGACGAGGCACCGGCCCGGTTTTCGACAACTACCTGCTGATTCCAAATCATTGACAGCTTTGCAGCGACAACTCGCGCAAGTGCGTCAGCGCCGCCTCCAGGAGGAAAGCCGACTACGAGCTTGACGGGGGCCGCTGGCCAACTTTGAGCATGCAAAGCGGGGGCGGCTAATGCTGTTGCTGCTGCAGTTGATTTGATGAGAAAAGTGCGACGGAACATTGAGAAGCCTCCTGGTTGGCGTGACGGTGAATTAAAGTTGAGGGCGGTCGAGCAATCGCGCGATAGCGGGCGGCAGGCCTTTGTGGGGCTTGTGCGGAGGTGCCGCATTGATACCGACTCGGGCTCGTCCGGGCTGTAAAGCTAAAAGGGTCTCGGCATGGCGCACAGCGCTCGATACCCCATCGACACACGGTACCGGTAGGCGTCCCTGCAGGCTGCGGGTCAGACCTGCAAGGGGCGCACCAGCGAGCACAATGACTTCGGCGCCATCTTCGTGGACACAAAGCTCTGCAAGACGGATCAAACGATCCCCCTGGTTGTCCTGTACCTTGCCGATATCAGCGAGCGGTTCATCTAATGCGCGAATACTGGCCAGGCGGGGCAGCAGACCCGCAGCGTCGACTGTCTCTCGATACCAAGCGCTTATACGCTGTGAGATTGCCACAATGGAGAACCGGTGGCCGAGCAGGCAAGCACTGGCCAAGGCAGCTTCGGTAAGACCAGTCACCGGGCAGGGGAGCACCTCTCGCAGCGCGTGAAGCCCAGGATCCCCAAAGGCTGCGACGATCACTGCATCAAAACGTTCATGATGTTCTGCCGCGATCAAGGCCGTGGCCGATGCGCCAAGCAAAGCTTCAAACCTTGTTTCAATGTAGGCCACGCCAGTGGGGGCTGTCATTACTTCTATGAGTGTTCCTGCAGAGGCACTGCGCTCGGCTTCTGAGCGGATGAGCTCGGACACGCTCTCGGAAATGTTCGGATTGATGAGGAGTATTCGCATATCAGGCGCTGGAGGTGAGTTGTCAGGCGCGAGGGGCCCGTAATGTTGGCTTGCCGCAGGTCAAGAACCGTCCTTGTCCTGAACGCGCATGGAAGTCTCGTCCGTCCCAAACCACCTCTCCGCCAGCCAGGGTCAGACCGGGCCATGCTTTGAGCGTCATGCCTTCATACGGGGTGTAGTCCACTGCATGGTGCAGACGGTCATTGGTGATCTTGAATTCGCCCTCGTCCCAGATGACCAGGTCAGCATCACTGCCGGGCGCAATAGTGCCCTTGCGTGGATGAAGTCCATAAGCCTTTGCAGGGTTCGTTGATGTGAGCTCGACAAATTTTTCCAAGGTCAGTCTACCCCCCAGTACCCCTTCTGAATACAGGAGGGCTAGCCTTGTTTCAATGCCAGGAATGCCGTTGGGGATATGGCTAAATTTGACCTCTTGTCCATCGGGCCGCTTACCTTCAGTTCCATCCATGCAAAATGGCGCGTGATCGGAGGAGAACACGGTGAACAGACCATCAATGAGCCCGTTCCAGATCACTTCCTGGTTTTTCTTGTCGCGCGGCGGAGGGCTGCAAACACAACTCGCGCCTTGGTAGCTGTCATCGATTCCTAAATCTTCAGCAGTCAGGAACAGGTACTGTGGGCAAGTCTCTGCGAACACTTGTAGTCCGTGGGCCCGTGCCCAACGAATTTGCTCAACCGCTTCACGACCCGAAACGTGCACGATCAGAATGGGAACATCTACCAGTTCGGCAAGCGCGATGGCACGGTGCGTAGCCTCTCGCTCCACCAGCATTGGACGTGAGTGCGCATGAAAGCGTGGCGCAGTCCGGCCGACCGACTCCAGCTTTTTCGTTAACCACGCTATGCAGTCAGCGTTTTCAGCGTGAATCATTGCCATGGCACCATGGGCGCGCGCCACCGAGAGCACATCCAGAATCTGACCGTCGTCGAGTTTGAGGTCGTCGTAGGTCATGTAGATCTTGAACGACGTGTATCCCTCTTGAATCAACTCGGGTAATTCACGCGTCAGGACGTCCTCTGTTGGATCGCTGACGATGAGGTGAAAGGTGTAGTCGATATGAGCTTTGCCTTTGGCCCGGCGGTGATAGTCGTCAACCGCAGCACGCAGCGATTGGCCCTTTTCCTGTGCCGCAAATGGAATCACGGTCGTCGTGCCCCCGCAGGCTGCTGCACGCGTTCCGGTATCGAAGTCATCAGCCATGCGCATGGGGGAGGGCATCGGCTGATCCAGGTGGCAATGCGCGTCTACGCCTCCAGGCGTGACGACCCGACCACGCGCATCGATTTCCCGCACACCGCCAGCTATTCCATGACCAACCTGCACGATCCGGCCGTCGGTAATGGCGATGTCGGCTTCAAACACATCACTTGCAGTGGCGACACGCGCCTGTCGAATCACCAAGTCAAAGGGGGTGGAACTCATAGAAAAACGACTTCACTTTGGAGATTTGCTGCATATGTCATGTGTCAAAGCTTTCTAGATTTTTCGAGTGATTCACCACGATGCTCAACCCGTTTCAATGCGATGCGTCCAAGTCATTGGGTAAATTTATTTACAGGTAATTTATAACAAGAAAATAATGTCGTCATCAGTGTAAACACTAGTGTCAACATTTTTTTTGATGTCGGAAGATCATGACATTCGATCTCTTTCCTGCTGATCTTGACTAAATCGCGCCCCACCGCAGTCAAACTTTCTCTGTGCTGGGGCGGTTTGCTTAAAATGCATCAAATCCGTCAAGTCATTTGCTGGCCGGAGAGAGCACACTGGCAGGACTTCATCCAACGTTCACGTCCTTCAAAGAATTGATGTCCACAAGCCCCGCCCGAAAAACCGCCGTGCCCACTCGGCTGCAACGCGAAAAAACACACGACGACATATACGAGCGTATTTACGTTGCCATCCTTGAGCATCGGCTGCACCCCGGCACTAAACTGGTAGAGGAGCGTCTCGCTGAAATCTTTGGTGTTAGCCGCTCACGTATTCGTGAGGTGCTGGCTCGGCTCGCCCATGAGCAAATCGTAGAGATCGTGCCGCAGCGAGGTGCCTATGTAGCTAAGCCCACGATTGAGCAGGCACTGGACGTGTTTGAGGCCCGCCGTTTGATTGAGCCAGCTGTAGTTCGGCGACTTATTGATACGCTTACGCCAGAAAAGTTGGTGAGGTTGCGTCAGCACCAAGGTCTAGAGATGGATGCGCTTCGGCGCGAGGATCGGCGCGCAGTAGTCAGGCTATCCGGCGAGTTCCATGTTCTGGCTGCTGAACTGGCTGGTAATTCAGCGCTTGCGCGTCACATGCGTGAGCTGACTACCTTGACTTGTTTGATGATTTTTCTCTACGACGCTCCAACGTCCTCAAGCTGTCGTGCCGACGAGCACTCACAGATCATTGAAGCAATCTCAGCACGAGATGTAGCGCGAGCGGAACGTCTGATGCTCAATCATCTTGAGCACATCGAAAAAGGGATGAATCTTGACGGTGCGATTGAAGAAATCGATCTGGAGGCCATCTTTAAGAATGCTTGATATGTGATTTTTGGGGTGTTGCAGCCGACCGAGAGACGCCCAGATCGGATGCCAATACGCGGGTTGAGGACAGTTTTTCACCCGGACTGAGTTCTCCGGAATGGATCTTGAGTCGAAAAATTGCACAGACCCGCTGGACCGATCCAATTTTTGGCATGACAAACTGGTATGTTAAATTTGATGAGAAATGGATCTTCATGGTGAACCAGAATCGTCCGAAAATTCGAACATCAAATTCTTCAAAGGCCAGTTGAGACGATGTACACCCCAGACCACTTTTCGATCAAAAATCTAGAGGCCATGCACAAGATTATCCAGACCCATCCATTGGGCGTACTGGTCACTATGTCGCCTGAGGGCCTGGACGCCAATCACATACCTTTCGAACTGGATGCTGGCCGGGGTGTGCTCACGGCGCACGTGGCGAGGGCTAATCCCGTGTGGCAACAATGCGGCAATGGGATGGACGCATTGGTGATTTTTCGTGGCGAAGAAAGCTATATATCCCCAAACTGGTATCCGAGCAAACACGAATTCCATCGTCAAGTACCCACTTGGAATTACGAGGTCGTGCACGTTCATGGCCGCATAACCGTTCAGGATACAGAAAAGTTTGTGCGCGGCGTGGTGGGTCGCCTGACACGCAAGCATGAAGCCATAGAAACAAAACCCTGGAAGATGGGAGATTCAACCCCCGAGTTCATCGACGGCATGCTCAAAGCCATTGTTGGCATTGAAGTCGCCATCACACGGATGGAAGGCAAGGCAAAACTGAGCCAAAACCGTGAAGATCGTGATCGCCTCAATGCCGCTGAAGTGCTTGCAAGTCAGGGTGAAGTTGAGTTGTCTCAAGCTATGCGCAAGGCGAAGTAAGAATCGCCCTGAGTCAACTCGGTCGGTTTATGATCGAATCAGTCTCACCAGCCCATCCCCGCATTGGTTTCCAATGGCGGGATTTTTTATGACACCAGTGCTGCGTACGCCATGCTGGATGCTTTTCAACAGAGTCAAAGGACAGCGATGAAATTTTTGTTGTGTTGCTGCGCCACCTTTTTGCTGGTGGCTTGCTTGCCTGGCTGCACGGT
This sequence comes from Limnohabitans sp., assembly GCF_044361985.1. Classification (GTDB taxonomy): domain Bacteria; phylum Pseudomonadota; class Gammaproteobacteria; order Burkholderiales; family Burkholderiaceae_C; genus Limnohabitans_A. The sequence goes on from NZ_JBIKHV010000003.1 coordinate 67,362, forward strand.
TCTGGCCATTGCCGATGCTGCCGGCTCGGCGGTGGTCTATGGGGTCAAGACTGCTGTGAATGTGCTGGATGCGGTCACGCCAGATTTGGTCAACAAGAAGAAGGATTAAGTCGCACTGCTTTAAAGCGGCTTGGGGGTGACCGAGGTGCGATCCCTTGGAACCCTTCGTACGAAAAGGAAACCGGCACATGTGTGCCGGTGGTTCAAAACGGAAAAGGCACAAGGCGTGCCTGTTGACTCAAATTCCCAGCCAGCCGTTGGTCCGTGCAAAGTGCAGAGCTTGTGTTCGGCTGTTGACGCCCAGACGGCGGAACAAGCGCCAGAAGTGCACTTTGACGGTGTGCTCGCTGATGTCCAGTTTTTCAGCGATTTCGCGGTTGGACAAACCTTGGTCCAGCATCAAAATCAATTGCTTTTGGCGCTTGGACAGTTTGGTCGGGCCTGCCGTGCCGGCAGCATCTTCAGCCGCTGCGTCTTCTTCAGAAACCAGCAAAGTGCGCAGAGCCGCAATGATTTCTGTCGGACTGTTTGATTTTTCGATGAAGGCATTGGCCCCAGCTTCGAGGCAGCGTGCCTCAAATTCACTGGCACTGGCGCTGGTCACAACGGCCAGTGGCACATCAGGATACTTGGCTTTCAGCACCTGAACACCCGACATGCCCAGGGTGTCAGGCAATTGCAAGTCAAGGCAGAAAAGTTCAGGCGTGCCATTCTTTTCAACGGTAGATTCCACCACGTTCAATTTGTGAATGGGGATGATCTTGAGGCCCGGGCGCACACGGTGGACGAGCATGGTCAACGCATCGCGCATCAAAGGGTGATCATCAATGACGTACACGGTCATATTGGAGTTCTCTGTAGTAGGCTAAAGACCTAAGCATACACTTAACTATCGGTTTCAGCAATATTAAATGCTAAAACTAAAAAAATTATTTAATCGTTTTTGGTGATTTTTTCATTTCTAGCAGTGCTTGGGCCAAGCGCAAATGGTTCTCAGGCGTCAGTGCTTGCAGTGCGGGGGCTAAATCGGACAGGCAGTCCATACCTTCTGTTTGTAGGCGAGAAATGGCTTGGCCGGCTTCTTTGGGCGAGGCAAAGCCCACGCTTTGCAAGATCAACTGGCCTTGTGCATCGACCAACTTGAAGTAGAACTGGCCATCTTTTTCACGGTATTGCTTAAAGCTTGACAGCGCCATTTTGGGCGCTTTGGCCGCACCCTTGGGCGCACCAGATGAGAGAGCGCGCAAACCAACGGCGTGACGCAATTCGCGCATGAAGGGGGTGGCCAACTGGCGGGCTTTGTCTGCACCGGACAGCAACAGCTCGTCCAACTGTGCCGGGTTGTTGATCAATGCCTCGTATGGCTCGCGCATGGGGCCGACTTCGCGATCAATGCGCTCAAACAACATTTGCTTGGCATCACTCCAAGCGATCCCCTCTGTAAATGCCCGGGCGAAATCGGCCGTTTCCTGGTCGTTGGCAAAGGCCTGGTAAATCTGAAAAAGCGCAGAGCCTTCTGTGGCTTTGGGCTCACCCGGAAGTTTGGAGTCGGTCACGATGCCTGCAATCTGCTTTTTCAGCGTTGCGGAGGGGGCAAACAGCGGGATGGTGTTGTCGTAGCTTTTGCTCATCTTGCGCCCATCCAGGCCTGGCAAAAGGGCCACAGATTCTTCGATCACGGCCTCGGGCAGTACAAAATGTGCGCCATACAAATGGTTGAAACTGGACGCCATGTCGCGTGCCATTTCGATGTGTTGGATCTGGTCGCGACCGACGGGCACTTTGTGCGCCTTGAACATCAAAATGTCTGCCCCCATGAGCACCGGGTACATGAATAAACCGGCTGTGACATCGCTGTCGGGGTCGTGCCCTGCGGCGTTGTTTTTGTCGACAGCGGCTTTGTAGGCGTGGGCGCGGTTGAGCACACCTTTGCCAGTCACGCAGGTCAAAAGCCAGGTGAGTTCGGTGATTTCCGGGATGTCGGATTGGCGATAAAAAGTGACTTTTTCTGGGTCCAGGCCTGAAGCGATCCAGCTTGCAGCGATCTCCAGCGTGGAGCGTTGGATGCGGACGGGCTCATCGCATTTGATCAGGGCGTGGTAATCAGCCAGGAAGTAAAAGCCATCTGTCTGGTTGTCGCGGCTGGCATTTACCGTCGGGCGTATGGCCCCTACATAGTTGCCCAGGTGGGGGGTGCCAGTGGTGGTGATGCCGGTGAGGACGCGGGTGCGAGGCGTGGAGGTCATGTGTTCTGAAGGAATCAACGAAGCAAAAAAGACAAGGGGCTGAGGGCCAGTTTGAGCAGGTCAAAGGTCATGCCCATGAGGGGCTGCATCCAAAGGCTGCTGATGACACCCGTGATGACCAGGGCCATCACGATGTAAAACCCAAAAGGCTCGATGCGTGAGAGCAGCACTGCCTGTCGCCATGGCAAAAGGCCCACCAGAATGCGACCGCCATCGAGGGGGGGGAGCGGGAATAAATTAAAAGCAAACATGACCACGTTGGTCAGCATGCCGGCTTTGCACATTTCGAGAAAGAAACGCTCAGTGACGCCGCTGCCCGCCAGCAGATACAGCAGCACGCCCCAAAGCAAGGCTTGAATCAGGTTGGCGCCTGGCCCAGCCAGCGCCACCCAGACCATGTCGCGCTTGGGGTGCCGAAGTTGGTCAAAGCGCACCGGCACGGGTTTGGCATAGCCAAACAAAAAGGCCCCTCCCGTGCTGAAGTACAAAAACAGGGGCAGCAAAATGGTCCCCACTGGATCAATGTGGGTCAGGGGGTTGAGCGTCACGCGCCCCAGCATGGCTGCCGTGGGGTCACCCAACCGCTGCGCGGCATAAGCGTGGGCCGCCTCGTGCAAAGTGATGGCAAAGATCACTGGCAGGGCATAAATCAGAACGGTTTGGATGAGGTCGGGGATGTTCACACTTCGATTGTCTCAGACAGCGTGGCAGGTCATCAAAGTCCCAGCAGTGCAGGCTTGCCTTGGCCGTAACGCAGCACTTGGGGCGCATCTCCCGTCATGTCGATCACGGTCGTTGGCGCCAGTGAGCAGGCGCCTGCATCGATCACGGCAGCGATTTGGTGTTCTAGGCGTTCGCGAATTTCCTCGGGGTCGTTCAGCGGCACTGTTTCGCCGGGCATGATGAGCGTGGATGCGAGCAAAGGGGCGCCGTGCAAGGCCAGCAGTTCTTGCAGCACTTTGTGATCGGGCACACGCAAGCCAATGGTTTTGCGCTGCGGGTGGCTCACTCGGCGGGGCACTTCTTTGGTGGCTTCCAAAATGAAAGTGAAAGGCCCTGGCGTCGCTTGCTTGATGGCTCGAAATTGCTGGTTGTTCACCTTGGCATAGTTGGCCAGTTCGCTCAGGTCGCGGCACAGCAAGCTCAGGTGGTGCTTGTCGTCCACGCCTCGCACTCGGCGCAATTGGTCAGCAGCGTTCTTGTCGTCCAGGTGGCAAACGAGTGCATAACTGGAATCGGTCGGTACAGCCAAGACCTGGCCTTGGTTGAGCAGTTGCACGGCTTGCTTGAGCAGGCGGACTTGCGGGTTGTCGGGGTGAACAGAAAAGAACTGTGCCATGGGGGTCTTGCGCTCAGGATTCAGGTGGCAGGATGGTGAGACGGGTTTCTCGCACAGTGAGCCAGGCCCCCAAGGCACCACACAGCGCCACCAGGCCGATGCCCACAAAAGTCCATTGGTCTGGCAGGTGGTTGAAAACGAGCCAGCCGCCCAGCACGCCAAAACCAATTTGGGTATACATGTAAGGGGTGAGTGTGGCCGCCGGGGCTCGGCCGTAGGCCAGGATCAGAAAGAAATGGCCGATGGTGCCCATCAGGCCCATCAAAAACAGCTGCAGCCAGACCACCCCATCGGTGGGCATTTCCCAGACAAAGGGCAGGATCAGCGTAGACATGAGGGTGCCGATCCAACCGGTATACAGGTGCATGGTCAAAGGGTCTTCGGTTTTGGCCATTTTGCTGGTCAGAAGCTGAAAGCCTGAATTGGTGGCCACCAGCATGAGGGGCAGAATCACGGTCCAGTCGAAGTGCTGGCTGCCCGGCCGGATGATGACCATCGTACCCGCAAACCCGCCCGCCACCAGCAGCCAGCGCAGCTTGCGGATTTTTTCCTTGAGCATCCAGGCCGACAGCAAGGTGATGACCAGCGGCGCCAAAAGGGCGATGGCAGTGAATTCACCCACTGGCATGTACTTGAGACTTAAAAAAGCCAGGATGCTGCAGGCAAACAGCAGCAGCCCTCGGGCCAGTTGAAAGCGGGGGTGTTGGGTGCGCAGAACTTTTCGGCCTCGCCCGGGCCAAACCACGGCGGTGGTGATGACGGCTTGGATGGCATAGCGAAACCAGAGTGCCAGCAGCACAGACATGCCCATGCTGACGTGCCTTGTGGTGGTGTCCAGCGTGGCAAAGCAGGCGGTGGCCAAGACGACAAAACCGATGCCGTGCAGCGTTTGTGCTCTCGCTTGGTTCACTGGATGCGTTCGGCCAAGAGTTCCCAAACTGGGGTCAATTGGCTCGGCAACAAGGGCAAAGTGCCCAGGTCGATGCGGCTTTCGTCGGGGCTGTGAAAGTCACTTCCCCGTGAGGCCGCCAGGTCAAATTCGAGGGCGGTTTCGGCGTAGCGTAGGGCTTCTTGTGACGAATGGCTGCCGGTGATGACTTCTACACCCCGACCCCCGTGTGTCTTGAATTCGCTGAACAGCGCATATTCTTCATTGGGGCTGAAGCCATAACGTGCTGGATGGGCAATGATGGCGATCCCACCTGCTTCGGTGATCCATTGCACGGCTTCTTGCAGGCGTGCCCAGCGGTGAGGGACATAGCCGGGTTTGCCTTCGGTCAGGTATTTGCGAAACACCTCGGAGGTGTCGCTGCACACGCCCGAGTCGACGAGGAAGCGTGCAAAGTGGGTGCGCGAAATCAGTTCGGGGTTGCCAACGTATTTGAGTGCGCCTTCGTAGCCATGCAAGATGCCGACTTTGGCCAGCCCATCGGACATTTCCTGGGCGCGTTCGCTGCGGCCACTTCGGGTGCGGCGCAAACCATCGGTCAATTGCGTGTTGCGCGCGTCAAACCCCAAGCCGACGATGTGCACAGTCTGGTGGGCAAAGGTAACCGAGATCTCGGTGCCTGTGAGGTAAGGCAGTCCATGAGCGCGAGCCGCTGCAAGGGCCCGGTCTTGTCCGCTCACTTCGTCGTGGTCGGTCAGTGCCCACAATTCAACGCCATTGGCTTTGGCGCGTTCGGCCAAGGCTTCCGGCGTGAGGGTGCCGTCAGAGACAACGGAATGGCAGTGCAGGTCAGCGTTCATGGTGATTTCCTCGGTGACATTTTAGGCGCATGCTGGCTAAAGCTTGATGCTGGGCCACAAAGACCCGATAGCACGAACAGCCCTGCGTTTCTTCGGGATGATTCGTGTGGTCGATAATTCAGACATGAAAATGATGCTGACCTTTGCGGAGTTCAAGACATGGCACTGATGATCACCGATGAGTGCATCAATTGCGATGTGTGTGAGCCCGAGTGTCCGAACCAGGCGATTTATCTGGGCGAAGAAATCTACGAGATCGACCCATCCAAATGCACCGAGTGTGTGGGGCATTTCGACGAGCCGCAGTGCGTGCAGGTCTGCCCCGTGGCCTGCATTCCCATCCACCCTGAGCACGTCGAGACCCAGGAATCGCTTTGGGCCAAGTACCAGCGTTTGCAAAGACAGTGAGCGGGGAAAAACGACTGGGTCTGAGGTTGCTGCTGCTTTCAGGCTTTACCCATTTTTCCTTGTGGCGAGACCCAGATTAATCTGATGGTGTATTTGGCGCTGACGTCTGCTCGGCAGGTCGTGGCGGTTTGGGTCGTGGCGGCTTGCTGGTATGGATCTGTGCCATGGCCTTCTCCATATCGCCTGCCAAAAGCAGTGGCAATGCTCTCACAGCTCTGTGAATGCTGTCGTCAATGGCTTGGCGATGTTCTTGCATGGGTTTTTTCAAAACCCAGCTGACCACTTCGCTCTTTTCGCCAGGATGGCCTACGCCAATGCGCAAGCGCCAATAGTCGGCGGTGCCCAACTGTGCGTGGATGTCGCGCAGGCCGTTGTGCCCGGCATGACTGCCACCCCTTTTTAGTTTGGCTTCCCCTGGTGGAATGTCGAGTTCGTCATGGGCCACCAAAATTTCTTCAGGCTGAATCTTGAAAAACCGTGTCAGAGCACTGACCGACTTGCCTGACAGGTTCATGTAGGTCTGTGGCTTGAGCAGCCACACGGTTTGCCCATTGAGCGTGGTGCGGGCCATGAGGCCGTGGTAACTGCGCTCGGGCACCAACGACACCTTGAGTTCACGCGCCACCGCATCAAGCCACCAAAAACCAGCGTTGTGCCGGGTGTCTTCGTATTCGTTGCCCGGATTGCCCAGGCCGACTAAGAGTTTGATCATGGTGCGTGATTATCCTTGCGCGGCTCGCCCAAGCATGTGAATGCCCGTGCGCCAAAGCAAAAGGCCCGCACAGCGGGCCTTTTGAAGCGAGGCGGTCAGCCCCACAAGCAAGCAGATTACTTCTTGCCTTTGCCCTTGCCTTTGGCGTCTGCAGGTGCAGCGACCACGGGGGCTGCCACTACTTCTTCCACGGGAGCCACCACAGCCACGAGGACCGGGTTTTTCTTGCCGTGTGTCACCGGCTTGCAGCCAGCGGGCATGGTGATGTCGTTCAGGTGCAAAGACACGCCTTTGGTCAGGCCGGTCAAGCTCACCTTGATGAACTCAGGCAGGTTGGCAGGCAAGCAAGCCACTTCAATTTCGTTCACAACATGGTTGATCAAGCACTTGTCGGTCTTGACCGCTTCGGACTCTTCTTCACCGCTGTAGTGCAACGGCACTTTCATGTGCAAAGTTGTGTTGGCATCCACGCGCTGGAAGTCGATGTGTTGTACCAATTGCTTGTAAGGATGCATTTGGTAATCACGCAACAGCACTTGGCTGGATTGGCCATTGAATTCCATCTCCAGGATGGAGGCGTGGAAAGCTTCTTTTTTCAGGGCATGCCACAAAGCGTTGTGGTCAAGCTCGATGCTTTGGGCGGCTACGCCTGCACCATAGACGATGCCGGGGGTGCGGCCAGAATTGCGCAGACGGCGGCTCGCACCCGTACCTTGCTTGGAACGCTCAAAAGCGATAAATTTCATACATTTCTCCTACTAGGGTTCACCGCGACCAGTGCAACCCTGACTCAAAAAAGCCAGCCATCCGTTGGGATTGGCTGGCCACTGGTGGCCTTTCTTCCGATCAGGCTTGATCAGAAAACAGGCTCATCACCGACTCACCATGGGCAATCCGATTGATCGTTTCAGCAATCAGCGGAGCCACGGAGAGTTGGCGAATTTTGGAACATGCCATGGCTTCGGCTGTCAGCGGTATGGTGTTGGTAACCACGACTTCATCCAAGGCTTCCCCTTTGGCAATGCGGTCAATGGCAGGACCCGAAAAAATCGGGTGCGTGCAATAGGCATAAACTTTTTTCGCGCCGCGCTCTTTGAGCACTTCAGCGGCTTTGACCAAGGTGCCAGCCGTGTCGATCATGTCGTCCATGATCACGCAATTGCGGCCATCGATTTCACCGATCACGTGCATGACTTCGCTCACGTTGGCTTTGGGGCGACGCTTGTCGATGATGGCCAGGTCGCAACCGAGTTGTTTGGCCAGAGCGCGTGCACGAACCACACCACCCACATCGGGCGACACCACGATCAGGTCATCGTAGTTTTGCTGGCGCAGGTCACCCAGCAAAACGGGCGAGGCATAAATGTTGTCGACCGGGATGTCAAAGAAGCCCTGAATCTGATCAGCGTGCAAGTCCATCGTCAGGACGCGGTCAACGCCGACGGCTTGCAGCATGTTGGCCACCACTTTGGCAGAAATGGGCACTCGGGTGGAACGAGGACGACGGTCTTGGCGGGCGTACCCGAAATAAGGGATGACGGCGCTGATCCGGCCAGCCGAGGCGCGTTTGAGCGCGTCGACCATGATCAGAAGTTCCATCAGGTTTTCGTTGGTCGGTGCGCAGGTCGATTGGACAACAAAGACTTCGCGCGCACGGACGTTTTGCTTCAATTCGACGGTGACCTCGCCGTCAGAAAACCGGCCAACGTCCACAGCACCAAGATGGGTGCCCAGATTTTTCGCGATTTCGGCAGCCAGCACAGGATTGGCGTTGCCGGTGAACAACATGAATTCGGGAGGGAGTGAAGCAGGCTGCATGTGCATTCCAGCGATCAGAAAAAAAGGCCAGTACGATTGAACGTATTTGGCAGGGGAAGAAGGACTCGAACCTTCGCATGCTGGAATCAAAATCCAGTGCCTTAACCAACTTGGCGACTCCCCTACACGGGACGACCACTGAAACAGTGATCGACCGATTAACTATCGCTGGATGCCCACCCTTGTAAGGGATGAACTTCCAAGTTGCTGCATTTGCGTAATTGCCAATGGTCTGGGACCGGACTTGGCTTCATACCCGTTGTGCAATGCGCAAACACTGCACTTCCAGAACCCGTCATCTTGCCATAGATGCCAGAGTTGGAAAGCAATTCAAGAGCTTTAGAAACATCTTGGCACATCGCTTGAGCGATGGGTTGCAGATCGTTGTGACCGAAGTCATACGGCACTGCAGCGAAGTCCGACATTGTAACAGGCTTTGTGGCGCGTTGAAGGGCCGGATGCGCAAAAATCAGAGGGGTTTCGATACCAGAGGAAGGTTTGATGACCCAAAACTGAGCTGCGGGCAGGGTAAGGGGGCTGATCTGCTCGCCTATGCCTTCCACCCAGGCGTTTTGTCCGCGCAGAAAGAAAGGCACATCGGCGCCCAGTTGCAGCCCAATTTTTTCGAGCGCGGGCAGACGCAGTTTCAAATCCCAGAGTTGGTTGAGCGCCAGCAGGCAGCTGGCCGCATCGGACGATCCGCCTCCCATGCCCGCTTGCGCAGGGATCTGTTTGTCTACGGCGATGTGCACGCCTTGAGCGCAGCCGGTGTACTGTTGCAAGAGTTTGGCGGCACGGGTAATCAGGTCGTCTGCAGGCAGTTTGACCGTCAAATCTTCTCGGCTGACGTTGCCGTTTGGGCGTTTTTCGAAGTGAAGGGTGTCACACCAATCGATGAGCATGAACACCGATTGCATCAGGTGGTAGCCGTCAGGGCGTTGGCCTGTGATGTGCAAAAACAGGTTGAGTTTGGCCGGGGCGGGCACATCGTGCAGCGATTTCATGACTGAGATTATCGCCAGCCAACCCGAGCACTGCCTCAGCGGTCGAGCAATATGCGTAAAACAGCTTCAGGTGACGGGGTGCTTCGGCGTGCCGTCAGGCGACCTTCAGGGTGCCCTGACAAGTCCACTTGCCAACCTGGCGCATCGGCTGCTTGACCTGCCAGCCAGGCAAACAAGGCGGCGATCGGCAGGTCTGTACCTGTGAGGCGTTGACTGAGACTTCGCAGGTTGCGGCTTTTGATTTTGTCTTGCCCCTGTTCGAGCAAGGCTTCTTGCGGCGTCCAGCTCAGGCGCGCCAAGGTGGTGCCAATGGGGCTGAGCAAGCTCATTTCGCCTTGTTCGGCGGAGCCTTGCAGCTCAAAGCTGGCGCTCCAGTTCTGGGGCGGCGTACTGTCAAGCTGCAG
>NZ_JBIKHV010000044.1:0-20568 GCF_044361985.1 Limnohabitans sp.
TTGCGTTGCAACTCGGCTTGCGTCATCAAATAACGGTCTTCGGTCGGGCGCTGAATGGTGTAGCCCAAGGCGCCAATGCCGCGTGCCACGATGGACACCTTGTGCACGGTGTCTGTATCCGGCAAGGCCAGCGCCACCAGAGTGTGGCCCATTTCGTGGAGGGCCACGGCCAGACGTTCTTTGGGGTTGAGCACACGGTTGCGTTTTTCCAGGCCCGCCACGATGCGCTCCACGGCAGCGCTGAAGTCCGCCAGTGTCACGTTGTCTGCTTTGCGCCGTGTGGCCACAATGGCCGCTTCGTTCACCAGGTTGGCCAGGTCCGCGCCCGTGAAGCCGGGTGTGATGGCGGCCACGGCTTCCAGGGACAGTTGCGGGTGCAAGCGCACTTTACGGGCATGCACCTTCAGGATGTCGAGTCGGCCTTTTTTGTCGGGCTTGTCCACCAGCACCTGCCGGTCAAAGCGGCCGGCACGCAAAAGGGCTGGGTCGAGTATTTCGGGGCGGTTGGTGGCGGCCAGAATGATCACGCCAGACGAAGTGTCAAACCCGTCCATCTCGGCCAGCAACTGGTTGAGGGTTTGCTCTTTTTCATCGTGCCCGCCCAAGCCCGGAAATGCCCCACGGGCACGTCCCAGCGCGTCGAGTTCGTCGATGAAGATGATGGCTGGCGCGGTCAGGCGGGCTTGCTCAAAAAGATCGCGCACCCGGGCTGCCCCCACACCCACAAACAACTCGACAAACTCGCTGCCCGACATTGAAAAGAAGGGCACGCCTGCTTCGCCCGCCACGGCCTTGGCCAGCAGGGTTTTTCCGGTGCCGGGTGGGCCCACCAAAAGTACGCCCTTGGGGATGTGCGCGCCCAAGCGCCCATAGTCTTCAGGGTGTTTCAAGAAGTCGACCACTTCCACCAGCTCCTGTTTGGCTTCGTCCACCCCGGCGACGTCGGCAAAGGTGACCCCGGTGTGCTGCATCACGTACACCTTGGCCTTGCTTTTTCCGATGCTGAGGAAGCTGCCGGCACCTTGTTGGTTGAACACGCGGCGGATCAGAAAAAACCAAAGCCCGAAAAAGACCAATGAAGGCAAGATCCAAGACATCACATCGCGCAGCCAAGTGCTTTCAACGACCCGGGTGTAGGGCACTTTGTAGGTTTCCAGTCTCGCCACCAATGCGGGTTCGACGCGCACGGTTAGCCAGCGGGTCTTGTTGCCGATCGGCTCTTTCAGTCGCCCCACCAGAGTCTGGTCCGAAATGGCCACTTCGGTGATGCGTCCATCGGCCAAGGCTTGTTCAAACTGGCTGTAAGGCACGGTCTCGGTGGCAGCGGTGCCTTGCAGCACGCCTTGCAGCCAGAACAGCAAGAAGGTCGCAACGACGACGTAAGCCAGTGTCCAGCTTTGCCGTGGGTTCAGGCTGCTGCCTGCGGAGGGAAGTCTGCTCATGGGGTTGACCGGGCCGTGTTATTTCAAAACAGGTCCGTTTGCTGCCCCATGGTCACCTTCACGGCCTCGGCCAAAGCATCGACACCTCGGCGGATTTTGTCGCGCGCGTCGTCGTGAAAAATCAGATGCTTGGCTTTCATTGTGGGACCTTTCTGGGGCAATCGTGGGCCCGGATTTGTGCAGAAAAGACCATACTGAAGAGGCTAGAGGTTTGCTCTTTTGCGCTAGCGCAATCCAATGGCTAATGGATGGCGCGCTACCATTTTTCAAGTAATGCCTTGTGCGCCTACTTGGGCTGCAATAGATGCAATGACACCTTCTTCCTTTATTTCTGAGCAGGCCTTGGCGGCTTTTGCTGCGGCGCCATGCGCGCCTTCGCCGGCTTCATTCCTTGCGCCGCAAGCTCTGAGCCAAGCGGTCTTGCAAAGCAAATACCTTCAGCCTGGTGAGCTGACTGCTGGGGATGTCTTTGATCGCGTTGCCAAAGCTATAGCTTCGGTCGAAGCCCCCGACCAGCGCGTCCACTTTGAGGCAGTTTTTCGTCAACAGCTGGCAGCAGGGGCCATCGGGGCGGGCCGCATTATGGCGGGGGCCGGTGCCGAGACGCCGGTGACCTTGGCCAATTGTTTTGTGCAGCCGGTGGGGGATTGTCTGGGTGGGTGCGATGAAGCGGGCTACCCCAGTATCCACGATGCATTGGCGCAAGCGGCTGAGACCTTGCGTCGGGGCGGTGGTGTGGGCTACGATTTTTCGCGCATCCGGCCTCAGGGGGCACGCGTGAACGGCACGGGCTTGAGTGCGTCAGGGCCCTGCCGATTCATCGATGCCTTTGATAAATCCTGTGCCGCCTTGCAGACCACTGGGGCTCGCCGAGGGGCCCAGATGGCGGTCTTGCGTTGCGACCATCCCGATATCCTGGCCTTCGTGTCGGCCAAGCAAACGCCGGGGCGCTGGGCTTGCTTCAATGTGTCGGTTGGCATCACCGATGCTTTCCTGCAAGCCGTCGAGCATGACCAGGGGTGGGAGCTGGTGCACCGCATCTCGCCTCGCGAACTCAGGCAGCCGGCTGGCTCTGCCGCCAGCCTGGTCTCTGGGCCGTATGTCAGGGGCGATGGTCAATGGGTGTACCAAAGCTTGCCAGCCCGAACACTGTGGTCGGCTATCACCCGTGCTGCGCACCACAGCGCTGAGCCTGGCGTGTTGTTTTTGGACACCATAGATCGGGACAACAACCTGCGCACCATCGAAACCATAGAGGCCACCAACCCGTGCGGTGAACAACCCTTGCCGTCTTATGGGGGGTGCGTGCTCGGGCCACTCATCTTGCCGCGGTTTGTGCGCCACGCATTTGGAGTGGGTGGGCCAGCAGCTTTTGACATCTCGGCATTGGCGCACGCGGTACGCTGGCAAGTGCGTGCGCTGGACAATCTGCTGGACATCGCCGCCTGGCCCCTGCCACAACAGGCCAGCGAGGCGAGAGCCAAGCGCCGTATCGGTATCGGCTTCACAGGCTTGGGGGATGCCTTGGTCATGCTGGGTCTGCGCTATGACATGCCGCAAGGACGCAAGATGGCCCGGCGCATTGCCCAGGCGATGCGCGATAACGCCTACACCGCCTCGGTGGCCTTGGCCAAAGAGCGGGGCACTTACCCGCTGTTTGATGCCAATGTTTGCCTGGCCCCCGGCACCTTTGCCAGCAGGCTGTCGCCCGCCTTGCGTGCCTCCATCCGCAAACATGGGCTGCGCAACAGCCACTTGTTGTCGATTGCACCCACTGGCAGCGTGAGTCTGGCTTTTGCAGACCACTGCTCTACCGGCATTGAGCCTGTTTTTGACTGGTCTTACACAAGGCGATTTCACGCATCTGACGGCCATCGCCACAGCTTCGAGGCGCAAAACCATGCCTGGCGCCTTTACCAAAGCCTTGGACGATCTGCGCTGCGCTTGCCTTCTGCATTCGTGACAGCATTGCAGATCAGGCCTGAACACCACATTGCCATGGTGGCGGCAGTGCAGCCCTTTGTGGACGGTGCCATCTCCAAGACGGTGAACCTGCCCGCCCAAACCAGTGTCGATGAAATCGCTGCCCTGTTCATGCAGGCTTGGCGTGAGGGCCTGAAAGGCTTGACCATTTTTCGACCTAACCCGGTCCGCAGAGGTGTTCTTCAGCCAAATTCGCCGCCGGCAAAATTTTTTGGAAGCTGACATGTGCATCCCTCAAAAAAAATCCTTGTCACAGAGGCTGCCAGCGCCATGGCGGAAGATGGTTTTGCAAGGCAGCCGCGGCATCGTGCACTGCGCAAAGGTTCAGGGTTTGCAGGTCGGGTTTCAGTGCAGCTAAATCTTGAGGGCTTTTTTGTGAGGTGATCAACAGACGCTGGCGGCAAAAAAATAGACAGTGATCGCAGGGCCATTTTTTGGAATGACCCCTGGGGCGATGCGTAATTCCACCGTGCCCCTCTTTGTCAAGCAGCGCATTTGCTGCCTAATTTTTAGATGGAGAAAACACCATGAGCAACCTCACACGATTCAACCCTTTTAATGAACTGCGGGACCCCTTCAGCGAAGATTTTTTCAAAGGGTTTGCCATGCGCCCCATGTACCGACTGATGGAGGGGGAGCCGCAAATGCGTTTGGACTTGTCGGAAGATGATAAAAATTTCTTTGTTAAAGCTGAAATTCCAGGCGTTAAAAAAGAAGACATCAAAGTGTCGGTGGAGGGCAATCAGGTCTCCTTGAGTGCAGAAGTGAAAAAAGAAAAAGAGGAGAGAGCCGGTTCCAAGGTCATCCGCAGTGAGCGCTACTACGGCAGCGTGGCACGCAGCTTCACACTCGATGAAAGCGTTGACCAGTCGGCAGCTTCTGCTAAATACGAAAACGGGGTGCTGCAACTGACCTTGCCAAAAAAACCCAATGGGCAAAGCCATCTTTTGAAGATCGTCTGAAGAATTCCCCTGCTTGAGCCCAGGCCCAGGCAGGGGAATTGTCACTTTGGTGGGCCAACGCCTCCAGCTCAAACCAGGATGTGGTGCTTGCCGACCGGATACACGCTGCTGGCTTGTGGTCCTTCATCGCCCAAGTCTTCAACGTAGTAGACGGGTGTACCCACCTGCAGTTTTTCCAGGTCTTCACCAATCAGACTGTTGCGGTGAAAGTAAAGCCATCGGCCATCCACCGACTCAATGCGCCCAAAGGTTTTGTCAGCCGATATTTCAGTGATGTGACCGTGTGGCCTTTCTTCGTGGTGTTTCACGTGGCCTTGCTGATGCCGGACCAGGTCTTCGAGTTGCCGTCGCATCGCATCGAACGCATCTCGCAGAGCCACATACAGGTCGGAATAAGCATGGTTCTCATCGGGCTCGCGGCCTGCGACCAATTCATGCCCTGGCACCTTCAGATCAATGCGAACGTGAAAGTGGTTGCCTTGATGGTGATGGCGATGAAGTTGTTCAATGGCGACACGACAACTTTTGATGCCCGGATAAAAGTGCCCCAGATGCTCAACTTTTTTACGGACTTTGGCTTCTACCGCTTCAGAGGTGTCCAGATTTCTAAAATTGATTTGCAGGGGGATCGATTTGGCGGTGTTCATAGGTGTGTGTCCTTGATGTCGAGCATGAAAAATGGGCATGACTGGCCCCATCGATGGGTTTTTTGGATGCGTTTTTTTTGAACGACAGGTCATGTTGCTGTGTGTTGTCCGGCTTGTCTGTTTATTGCTTCACCCAGGCGATGAAAAGCCGTGTGTTGCTGCACTGACAGCCTGAACCCTGAAGTGCACGATGGAACTTGTTCCCTTGAAATTGATTCAATCAGACCCGTGCTGTTGACAATGAATCTTGAAGAGGTGCAGCTATCTTTTAAGGAGATGCGATGGGCAAACAACTGACAGCGGGGGATATTTGCAAACGCAAAGTCACCGTGGGCTACAAACAAACCAGTCTGGTGGCCGCAGCGCAGCTCATGCGCGAAGACCATGTGGGTTCTTTGGTGGTTGTGGACGACGAAAATGGCAGCCGTCAGGTGCGGGGCCTCATCACCGATCGTGACATCGTGATGTCGGTCGTCGCAACAGGGCTGGACCCCGAGCCCTTGCGCCTGGAGGACATCATGACCGAGCACGTGGTGACGGCCAATGAAGCCGATTCTTTGCTGGACTTGATGCGCAGCATGCGTGAGCACGGTGTACGCCGTGTCCCTGTGGTCGGCTTTCAGGATGAATTGATGGGCATTGTTACGATGGACGATGTGCTCAAAATTTTGGCCCAAGAGATGAACGCACTGGTCGGTTCGATCGATGTGGGCATCAAAAAAGAGCGTGTGCGTCGTCAGTGAGCAAGCACCACGTGGTGACTGAACCACCCGAGCGCTGGCAGGTGGCGGTGGTAGGTCCTGGAAAACTTGGCCGAGCCTGCGCATTGGCTCTGCTGGATGACCCCAAGCTGCTTCTGGCAGGTGTCGTTGAGCGCCCTGGATTCCCGGGATTTTTGAGGGACCGATTGCAACATACCGTCCGTGCCACGCACATTCGTGATTTGCCTGAGGTGGACATGGCACTGGTGTGTGTGCCATCGCTCGAGGTGAGCGCTGTGGCCCATGATTTGTTGCAATCGCGCATACCGATGGTGGAGTGCGCCCGCTTGGAGGGGGCTGCATTGCAGGCCCATTACCGGGGGCTTGAAGAGCAAGCCCATCGTTACCGCACGACAGCGGTTTACGGCGCAGGCTGGAACCCGGGGGTATTGCCCCTCATGCACAGTGCTTTCCATGTCCTCATTCCAAGGGGCCGAAGTGTGGCACACCGGCATCCGGGTGTTCAGATGCACCACAGTGTTTCGGTCAGCCAGCTGCACGGTGTCAAGCAGGCGCTGGAGGGCGAGTTTAGTGGCCCAGATGGCCAATCAGTGCGTTGTGTCTATGTCGAGTTGGCTCGGGGGGCATCCTTGGAGGCCGTGCGAGGCCAAATTTTGGCCGACCCTTTGTTTGCCGGTGAGGCAACCCAGGTGTTTCAGATGGATTCAGAGACTGCGCTTGTGTCGCAAGAAAACCAGGGCCTGGTGCTTGAACGTCTGGAAAGCGCAGATGCCGGACACCATGCGGTGTTGCTGCTGGAGGCCCGGTTTGATGTGCACCAGTTTGCCGCACGCGCCATGCTCGATGCGGCCCGCAGGCTGATGTCCTTGAGACCAGGGGCACACCCCTACAGCCTGAGCGTTGGATCCCATGCCCTTGCCGCTCAGGTCAATCATGGCAAGGTCTGAGGGCTGAATTTTTTGCCAACCACCTGTCGCAATACTTTTATTTGGCCATGCATCAGCCCCTTGCAAGCTTGTTATTTTCTGACTGTATTTTTGACTTTAACGCGTTGACCATCGGTGATGGTTCCAGGGTAGAGCAGCACCAAGTCACCCTTTTTGACACCATTGGCTGCATCAGGGTCCAGCCAGACTACATCGGCGTTACGCTGTTTGACATGGACACTTTTGGCGCGTGCTCGGCCGTTTTGGTGCACCAGCACTTGCCAGCCTGCGCCTTCGCGTACCAGAGCAGCGCTGGGAACCAGCAGCACGTTTTCCTGAGAGGACAGGGTGATGTGTGCATCAATCCGAAATCCTTCGCCTAATTTTTGATTGTTGTCGGGCAATCGGTCCAGTTCGATGATGACATTGACCCGTTGTTCCTCGATCCCCAGAGCGGATATTTTGGTGAAAGCTACCGGCTCAATGCGTGTGATTTTTCCGTTTAACAGTGTTGCGCCAAAGCCAGGTGACATGAGCACGGCAGCCCCAGCGGACATCTGCCGTGCATCGGACGACAAGACATCGACCACTGCCTCGATGGCTTGGATATCCCCGATCTCCAGCAGCGCTTGGCCTACTGCAACAGGCGCGCTGCTGGTCAGGTACAGCTTGACCACCTGACCATCAGCCGGACTACGGAGGACCCAGGCATTTTTTGCGCTCAGGCTGGCGGGTTGCGCCCTGCTCAAAGCCGCTTGCGATTCGGACAAGGAGAATTCGGCAGAACGCAGCTGGGCTTGGCCCGCAGCCAGGGCTTGTTCTGCAGCGCGTTTGGCCAGCACCGCCTGGTCCAGTGCTGCTGGTGCGATGAAATGGTCACGGGCCAGTTTTTGGGCTCTTTGCGCTTCCAGCTCGGTTTGTGCCAAGCTGGTTTGCAGCCTTTGTAGTTGAGCGGCTGCAGCCATGCGTGAGGCATCGTCACGACCGACACGTTGTTGCAACACCAGCCGATTGCGCTCGTCAATCATGGTGGGTGTTGGCGGCATCAATGTGGCCACCACATCCCCTGCGCGAACATTGTCACCCACCTTGAGTGTGGGCCGCATCAGCTCAGCAGTCATGGGCGCTGAAATGACGTAACGGTTTTTCAGTCGCAACTGCCCGTCTTCGTCGATGGCTTGCTCAAAGCGGCCTGTGGTCACCGTGCCCACTTCTACAGACAGTGGGCGCGGCATCAGTGCCCAGAAAATCAAGGCGGCCACCGCGAACAGGGCAAGACTCCAAACTGCCCATCGCGTTTGAAAAAATGGAGAAAGATTCAGCTTCATTCGCGTACTTTCAAAACAGCCACCAGGTCAAGCTGGTCAATTCTTCGTCGCACCAGCAAGGCGCTGACGAGACCTGCGGCCAGCACAATGAGTGCAGCCCATGCATAAGTGGGTGGTTCAATCACGACGGGAAAGTCGATGTTGTCGGAGGACATCAAGTGCATCAATACGCTGGCGAGAGCCCAACCCGCAGCAGCCCCGATGGGCAGGGCCAACAAGAGTTCTGTCCCAAGTTGGCCCAGCAATAAATACGAGACCTCGGCGCGTGTCATGCCCAGCACACGCAGGCTGGCCAGCTCCCAGGCCCGCTCAGAAAGGCTGATGCGTGCGGCGTTGTAAACGATGCCCACCGCCATGGCTATGGCAAACAAGGTGAGGATGGTGCTGAAAACGCCCATGCTTCGCGACGTGGTTTCTTGAAAGCTCGAGAGTGAGGCGGCCTTGTCGAACACGGCGGTGATGACGGGCGCCTGTTTGATGGCGGCCCAAAATTCGGGCATGGCCCGAGAGTCGACCTGCAACGTGGCCTCACTGGCGCCAGTGCCATCGCGTGACAAGGTGTTCATGGTTTGAAAGTCCATGAAGGCCTGTTTGCCCATCAGGGTGTGCACGATGTCCACCACTTCGACCGTGGTGCGGGTCTGGTGCCACATGCGAAATTCCAGCTCAACCCGGTCACCCACCTGAAGCCCCAGTCTTTTGGCCAGCAACCACGACACAGCCAGGCCTTGGGGTGGAATCTGTATGGGACCGCGTTGCTCGTCTACAGGACGCAACAGCCGCGTGTTGCCCAACAGACCCAGCAAGTTGCCGTCCTCGGCCATGCCACGCCAGTGCACACGCACCGCCTCACTTCGGTAGGGCTCGGCGTGGATCACCCCAGGCAGGCGTTGGAGGTCTTGCACCACCGAGGGCGGCACAGGCTGCTGAAAATTCACGACGACATCCCCTCTCTGGGTTTGACGAAACTGGATGTCCACGATGTGCGCAATCGCGTCCAGCCAGAAGGCACCCGAGATTTGCAGGGCCACCGCCAATGCAATGCCCGTGACGGTGAACACCGAGCGCCAGGGTCGACGCTCAAAATTTCGCACCACCATCAGGGTGCCGACACTGATGTGTCGTCCAAGCCCCAGCCGCTCGATCAGCGTTTTCCGATAAGAGGGTGGCGATGGGGGTTGCATGGCAACGGCCGGTTTCAGCCGCACCACCGTTCGGATGGCACCCCAAGTGCCCAGGATGGCCGCTGCCAAGGCCACTCCTGTGGCGACCATCACCAGCCAGGGTGTGGTGCTGTAGGCCAATTGGTTGAAGCGGAAGATATCGTCGTACATGTCCAAAACCATCAGGCCGATCCAGCGACTGAGCAGCAAGCCTGTCAACAGACCTAAGCCTGTGATGGCCATGGCCAGACCCAGGTAATGCCAAACGATCGCACTGTCGTCATAGCCCAGGGCCTTGAGTGCTGCAATCTGACTGCGTTGTGTGGCCACTTGGCGGCTGACCACCACATTCAGGATGAACATCGAGACAGCCAGAAAAATTGAGGGCAGTACAGTTCCCATGACTTTCAGTTGTGACAGTTCGTCGCTCACGATCCGTGCTGAAATCTGCTTGTCCCGTCCCACGGCGCCCCGTGTGCCGTAGTGCTCCAGCAGACGGTCGGTCTGGTCCATGACGGTTTGTTGCCAGTCGGGACTGTTCAGGCGCAGCGCGGCCTGGTTGAAAGCCCCCTGCATGTCAAAGGCCTGGGCCATGCGTTCTTGGTCGATCCACCAGATGCCAAACGTCCTGTCGTCAGGTGCACCCCCCCGCGTGGCAAAAACATACTCGGGCGATACCGCCGTTCCTACCAGATGTATTTGTTGCAACCGACCGTTCAGGATGGCGTTCACACGGTCGCCTGGCTGCAAGTTCCTGGCGACAGCGAAACGGTCATTCACAACGGCTTCCATCGTATTGCCCTGCTCAGGCCAGCGTCCGCTGCGCAAGGTCAAGGCGTTCAGGCCTTGCTGCTGGCCTTGTGCCCGAGCCAGGTCGAGTCCGATGAAACGGCCCGTGACAGGGGCCTGTGCGTCGGGCAGGGCGATTTGTGCATCCATCACCACGCTGAGCTGGACTTCAGCCACCCCTTCGATGGCAGCGAGTTTGTCGCGCAGCACCACCGGCGCACGTTTGACGTGGCTGAATACATCGGCCAGGCGGTTGTCTCGGTAAAAACTGTCGCGGGAATTCTTGAGCGATTCATGTACCGAAAACATGCCCACAAAACCGGCCACACCAATGGCGACCACCACGGCGATGGTGAGCACTTGCGCCCACAAGCGTCGCAGGTCGCGCCACAATTTGGTGTGCAGGGCTTTCATGTTCAGCTCACCAACTCAGGCTGGCCGCAGCCACTTTGTGGGGGTTCACTTGAATGTCGACGATGCGGCCATCGGCCATGCGCATCACGCGGTCAGCCATGCCGGCAATGGGCGCGTTGTGGGTAATGACCACGGTGGTGGTGCCCAGCTCGCGGTTGACTTTTTCGATCGCTTGCAGCACCACGATACCGGTGGCGCAGTCGAGTGCGCCTGTGGGCTCATCGCACAGCAGCACCTGCGGGCGTTTGGCGATGGCGCGGGCAATCGCCACGCGTTGTTGTTCGCCGCCCGAGAGCTGCGACACAAAGTGGTTCATGCGGTCCGACAGACCGACCAGCGCCAAGGCGTCTTCAGGGCGCATGGGGTCTTGCGCAATGTCGGTGACCAGCGCCACGTTCTCTAGGGCTGTCAGGCTGGGGATCAGGTTGTAGAACTGGAACACAAAACCCACATGCTCGCGCCGGTAGCGGGTGAGTTCGGCATCGCTGGCGCCCGTAAGCGCATGCGTTTCGCCTTGGTGAAACCATTGGGCTGTGCCTGCCGTGGCATTGTCCAGCCCACCTAGAATGTTCAGCAAGGTGGATTTGCCGCTGCCTGAAGCGCCCAGCAGCACTACAAATTCGCCTTGCGTGATGCGCAGATTGACACCCCGCAGCGCCTGAACCGCAGCGCCACCTTCGCCATAGACCTTGGTGAGATTCTGGGCCATGAAAACGCATTCGGGTGACGCAGGGGGGTGGTTCATCACGTTGTGCAAGGGGCAGGTTTGAGATTCGGCGTGGGCGTTCCCAGTGGGTGTGACGGGGGTGCTCTTTGAATGACTTGCATTGACGCATGTCTGTTGAAAATATGGCTTGATGCCGATCAACCCCAGCGCATGTGCGCAAGCCTTGCGCCAAAGGCTCTATAACGACAGATCAATTGACCCTTGTTCTGGTTGACCCAAAAATGCATGTTTTGTTCACGTTGAAAAAAAGGATGGCGGCATGGCTCAAAAACATTGGATCTTGGTGGCCAACGCTTCGCAGGCACGGGTTTTTGAGCGCACGTCGTTCACCGAGCCCTTGCTGGAGTTGACCGATTGGCAGCATCCAGAAAGCCGCATGCAGGCCAGCGAGACCGAGCGCGCACCCTTGGGTCAGTCGCTGGCCGGACGATCTGGGTTGGCACCCCGCTCCGACCTCAAACAGCAGCACCGCAGCGATTTTTCAAAAACATTGGCAGAGTATTTGCACGAGGCGGCTTTGAATCACCGCGTGAACTCTTTGGCACTGGTCGTGTCCAATCCCTTCATGGGCGAGTTGTTGGCGCATCTGGATGCGCCGGTGCAAAAAATCATCGATGCCAAACATGTGCTCGATCTGACGTCTTTGAACGCCAAGGAGCTGGACAAACGGTTGCGTGCCGAATTCCGTTTGTGAGGGCCTTGGATGTGATTTGCGGCGTCTTCAACCTGGGGCTGCTGGTATTGCTTGCGCGCTGGCTTGTAAAACAACCAGCACCTGCTCGTCGTCCACTTGTGGAAACTGGCGGTAAAACTGTGCCACGGCCATGAAGTCTTCGGGGGCTGACAGGCAGACAGTTTCGTCGGCCAGCGGTTTGATTTTTGCTAGGGCATCCGGGCTGGCCACCGGAATGGCACACACCAAATGGCTTGGCTGTTTTTGCCGCGTGGCTTTTAAAGCCGACATCATGGTGGCACCGGTGGCCAGGCCATCGTCCACCACAATGACCACGCGCCCTTTGACCTCTACAGGTGCACGCGTCAAGCTGTACTGTTTGCGGCGCGCCTTGATGGTTCGCATTTGCAGTTTGATCTCGTCCTTCACGTATTGCGGGTCCAGGTCCAGGGTCGCTGCATAGGGCGAGAGGTAGGCCAAACCCGTTTCATCCACCGCGCCAATGGCCACTTCGGGCTGAAACGGGGCCCGCAGTTTGCGCACCAGCACCACATCGAGTTGTCCATTCAGCGCTTGGGCCATCCAAGCGCCCATGGGCACGGCACCTCTGGGGATGGCCAGCACCAGCGGGTTTTGACCCTGGTACTTTTTCAGATGTGTGACCAATTGACGGGCGGCATCCATTCGGTCTTTGAACATGGTCGGTCCTGTATCAGGGGTTGCATTTTGAGATCGCTGGTCATTGTCAAAAAATCTGCTGGGTGTGTCTGTGTCGAATGCCACACGTCTGTGCCGAACGCCACACACAAGGGTTGATCCAGCGGAAGTGGTCACGCATATCCCAAAAACGCAGGCGAAAAAAAACCGCTCAACTTGCGCTGAGCGGTGTGTGCAATCGACCCCTGGCCTCAGGGGTCTTGTGCCAGCGCAGATTTACAGGCCTGCAGCTGCTTTCAATGCGGCAGCTCGGTCGGTTCGCTCCCAAGTGAAGTCGGGCTCGTCGCGACCAAAGTGGCCATAAGCGGCCGTCTTGCTGTAGATCGGGCGCAACAGGTCGAGCATCTGGATGATGCCTTTGGGGCGCAGGTCAAATTGATCGGCCACCAGCGCAGACAACATGTCGTCCGAGATCACACCCGTGCCTGCGGTGTTGACGGTGATGTTCATGGGGCGTGCCACGCCAATGGCGTAAGCCACCTGCACCTGGCACTGGGTGGCCAGACCGGCAGCCACAATGTTTTTGGCCACATAACGCGCGGCGTAAGCCGCCGAGCGGTCCACCTTGGAGGGGTCTTTGCCTGAAAACGCACCGCCGCCATGTGGGCAGGCGCCTCCGTAGGTGTCCACAATGATCTTGCGACCGGTCAGGCCGCAATCGCCCTGAGGACCACCAATGACAAAACGGCCGGTCGGGTTGATCAGGAATTTCGTGTCCAGCAGCCACTCTTTGGGCAGCACCGGCTTGATGAGTTCTTCGATGATGGCTTCGGTGAAGCTGGCCTTCATCTTGGTGGCGGTTTCCGATTGGTCGGGGCTGTGCTGGGTGGACAGCACCACGGTGTCGATGCTGTGTGGCTTGCCATCGACGTAGCGCATGGTCACCTGACTTTTGGCGTCGGGACGCAAGAAGGGCAGACGGCCATCCTTGCGCAACTGTGCTTGGCGTTCGACCAGACGGTGGGCGTAGTAAATGGGGGCGGGCATCAGCTCAGGGGTTTCCGAGCAGGCATAGCCGAACATCAGGCCCTGGTCACCCGCGCCGATGTTCAGGTGGTCGTCAGAGGCGTGGTCCACACCCTGGGCAATGTCGTTGGACTGTTTGTCGTAGCAAACCATCACGGCACAGCCCTTGTAGTCGATGCCGTACTCGGTGTTGTCGTAGCCAATGCGCTTGATGGTGTCGCGGGCGACCTGGATGTAGTCCACGTGTGCGTTGGTGGTGATCTCGCCAGCCAACACCACCAAACCGGTATTGGTCAGTGTTTCGGCGGCCACACGGCTGCGGGGGTCTTGCTCGAAGATGGCGTCCAGAATCGCGTCAGAAATCTGGTCAGCCACTTTGTCGGGATGGCCTTCCGAGACGGATTCGGAGGTGAAAAGGTAATTGCTGGACATGAAAAAGGCTCCTTGGTTTCAGGGGTTTGTCGGCGTTGCCGACCCTGAAAACCCGGAGCCTGGCGAACGCTTTAGCAGAATTTATGAATCGCCCTGCAAGTAGTTCAGTTAACTCGGCGATGGCCTGAATTATAAAACATGTGAGAGACCCCCGCCAAAATCATGTCCAATACAACGCATGGACATTCCAACCCACATCGAAAATCGCCTGGTCGACCTCGAAATCAAGGCCGGCTTTACCGAAGACCTGCTCGACCAACTCAATGCGCAGGTGTACCGCCAGCAGCAGCAAATTGACGCGCTGATTCAGGAGCTGCGTCAGATGCGCGACCGCCTGCCTGAGTCGGGTGGTGGTGCCGAGACGCGCAATTTGCGCGATGAAATTCCGCCGCATTACTGAAAAATGCCGTGACCGCCATGTGGAGCATCCAGGACATTCGTGACCATTTGCGTGCACTGGGTGCAAGCCCCCTGCATGTGCAACGCGTGCTGCGTCTGTGGGTGCAGGCCAAACCCCAAAACAGTGGCCGCAGGCCGCTTGAAAGCTTCATGCCCAAGGCGCTGCGGGAGGCTTTGCCCGCGTTGAGCCATTCTTTGGCTGGCCTGGCCTCTTTGCGCGAGCAGCACCCCGGGCAAGACGGCTCGGCCCGTTTGCTGGTGGGTTTGCACGACGGTCAAACGGTCGAGAGCGTGCTGCTGCCGCGAGACGGGCTTTGCGTTTCTTCGCAGGTGGGGTGTGCGGTGGGCTGTGTGTTTTGCATGACAGGCCGAGAAGGCCTGATCCGGCAGGTAGGCAGCGCCGAAATCGTGGCACAGGTGGCTTTGGCCCGCACGCTTCGGCCCGTCAAAAAAGTCGTTTTCATGGGCATGGGTGAGCCCTCACACAACCTGGAGCAGGTGATGGAGGCCATTGACCTGCTGGGTACGGTGGGCAACATCGGGCACAAGAATCTGGTGTTTTCCACCGTGGGCGATGTGCGGGTTTTTGAGCGCCTGCCGCAAGGCCGGGTCAAGCCCGCGCTGGCCTTGTCACTGCACACCACACGGGCTGACTTGCGGGCGCAGTTGTTGCCGCGCGCGCCGCGCTTTGACCCGCAAGACCTGGTGCAGGCGGGTGAGGCCTATGCCCGCGCCACCGGCTACCCGATCCAGTACCAGTGGACGCTGATCGAGGGCGTGAATGACAGCAACGAAGAAGTTGAAGGCATTGTCAGGTTGCTCAAAGGCAAATACGCGCTGATGAATCTGATTCCCTACAACGCTGTGCCCGACTTGCCTTATGCCCGGCCCAGTTGGGAGCGGGCTGCCGAAATGGCGCGCAGCTTGCATCAACGTGGGGTGCTGACCAAGTTACGCCAGTCTGCAGGGCAGGATGTGGAGGGCGGTTGCGGCCAACTGCGGGCGCGTGAGAGTGCGCAGCAGTCGCAGCCCGTCACTTTTCACCGCGGCATCAACGCCCCGGCAACTTGATCAGGCCGCTGGACAAGGATGTGCCGAGCAAAATCACGGCGCCGCACAAAAGCATCCATGCTGTGATGCTTTCACCTAAAAACAAAACACCATAAGCGATGGCAAAAACGGGCACCAGAAAGGTGACGGTCAAGGCCCGTGCAGGCCCAGATCGTTCGATCAACTTGAAATAAAGGATGTAGGCCACGCCCGTGCAAAGCACCCCCACCATCAACAAGGCCCACCAGGCCGAAGCGCTGGGCCAATGATCGGGAAGGAACCAAAGCGAAGGCAGGGCCAAAGCCAGGGTGGCGCCAAGCTGGCTGCCTGTGGCCGTGACCAGTGGGGGCAGGCTGGGAATGTGTTTTTTGGTGAAGCTGGCAGAAAAGGCATAGCAGGTGGTCGCAGCCAGACAAGCCAGCACGGCCCAGGCGGGGGCAATGCCCGAAGCGTTGGGCTTGAAGCTGGCCTGCCCGCCAGCCAGCAGCACCACACCGCCAAACCCGATGGCCAGACCCACTGAGCGTGACAAGTTGGGTTTGTCACCCAGCCAAAGCCAGGCGACGAGGGCGCCAAACAAGGGCACGGTGGCGTTCAGGATCGATGAAAAACCGGTGGTGATGTGCATCACAGCAAAAGAGTAAAGGGCAAACGGAATACCGCTGTTGAAAACACCCACAAAGAGCACGGGCCTCCAGTGCTGGCGCAGCGCTGGCCAGTGGCCTTTGGCGAGCAACAGGGGCAGCAAAAATGCCGCGGCAATGGCAACCCGCATGGCTGCTGTGGGCAATGCGCCCAGCTCAAGCGCAGCCACGCGCAAGAATAAAAATGAGGCGCCCCAAATGGCTGCCAGCAATAAAAAGTCGGCCAACCAGCCTTTGGCTTGAGGGGTGTTCATTCGGGAAAAAGTGGAGATGAAATGCGTCCGGCTATCGGATGCCCCTCCAGTTGCAGCAGCGCCTGTTTGCGCCACAGACCCCCTGCATAGCCGGTGAGTTGGCCTGCGGCACCCAAAATACGGTGGCAGGGCACGATAAGGCTCACAGGGTTGCGCCCCACCGCAGCACCCACGGCGCGCATAGCCTGGGCTTTGCCCAAGTGCCGTGCCAGATCGCCATAGCTTCGGGTTTGGCCCGACGGAATGCCCAGCAGGGCCTGCCAAACCGATTGCTGAAAAGGGGTGCCTGCCGACAAATCGAGCGCCAGGTCAAACACCACCGGTTCATTGGCAAAGTAAGCCTGCAGCTGTGCCGCAGCACTTTGCAGCAAAGGGTGTTGCGCATCGGTCTGCCAGTTTTGTTTGTCGACATCGCTCGGGCCGTGCTTTTGGTTTTCAAACCACAGGCCGCACAGACCCCTTTGGCTGGCCGCCAGGGTGATCGGCCCCAAAGGGCTGTCGATGCGCAGGGTTTTGAGTGATGTCATCGAAACTTACGTGAACGGCATGGCAGCCCATGTTAGCTGCAATGGCTTGAACCCAAGTCCCGCCGCCTACAATACAAATACGATAATTTAGCTTGGCCCCGTTGGCCTTATTTTTGGGCAGATCGCATGCAAATTACCCCCTCTATCTTCAAAGCCTATGACATCCGTGGTGTGGTGCCATCGACCCTGAACGAGCAATTGGCCGAAGGGCTGGGCCAAGCCTTTGGCACGCAAGCCCTGGCCGAAGGCCAGACCACGGTGGCCGTGGGCCGTGATGGCCGTTTGAGCGGGCCTAGCCTCACGGAGGCACTGATTCGGGGCTTGGTCGCTGCGGGCATGCAGGTGATCGACATTGGCCTGGCCACCACCCCCATGCTTTACTTTGCGGCCAACACAGCTTGTCAAAGTGGCATTCAGGTCACGGGTAGCCACAACCCCAAGGACTACAACGGCTTCAAGATGGTGCTGGCGGGCCGTGCCATTTATGGCGATGAAATTCAGGCGCTGCGCCAAATGATGGAGACCGAAACCTGGCAGCACAAGGCCGGTGGCGGGGTGACGCAGCTGAACGTGCTGGCCGACTACAGCCAACGCATCGTGGGCGATATCCGCTTGTCGCGCCCCATGAAAATCGTGGTCGATTCGGGCAATGGCATCGCGGGGGCTTCAGCGCCCGGCATCTTTCGGGCCTTGGGCTGTGAGGTGATTGAGTTGTTCAGCGAGGTGGATGGCAACTTCCCCAACCACCACCCCGACCCCAGCAAACCCGAAAACCTGCAAGACCTGGTACAGGCTTTAAAAACCACCGGCGCAGAACTGGGCCTAGCTTTTGATGGCGACGGTGACCGCTTGGGCATCGTCACCGCCGATGGCCACAACATCTACCCCGATCGCCAGATGCAACTGTTTGCCGAGGACGTGCTCAGCCGCGTGCCCGGTGGCACCATTTTGTTCGACGTGAAATGCTCACAGCGTCTGGCCCCGGCCATTGAGGCGGCAGGTGGCCAGCCCCTGATGTACAAAACCGGCCACTCGCTGATCAAGGCCAAGATGAAAGCCATCGAGGCCGAAGGCGGTCAGGCGCCACTGGGTGGCGAGATGAGCGGGCATATTTTCTTCAAAGAGCGCTGGTATGGTTTTGACGACGGCACCTACGCCGGTTGCCGCTTGCTGGAGATCGTGAGCAAATCGCCGGATGCCAACGTGGTGCTGAACGCCTTGCCCAGCAGTTTCAGCACACCCGAGTTGAACGTGGCCTGCGCCGAGGGTGAGCCGCACAGCGTGACCAGCGCCTTGCAGGTGCTGGCTGGTGACGTATTCAAGGCACCCGCCAAAATCTTCACCATCGACGGCCTGCGCGTGGACTGGCCCGATGGCTTTGGCCTGATCCGGGCGTCCAACACCACACCCGTTTTGGTGCTCCGTTTTGAAGGCCAGACCGAGGCCGCCTTGCACCGCATCGAGGCCGAGATGCTGGCCTTGTTGCGCTCAGTCAAGCCGGATGCGCAGATTCAGGCTTCGGCACACTGAATCGGTCCACTTCAAGGGACTTCATTCACCTGTGAGGGCGCCTGTCTGGCCGCTGTCGCTGTCGAGGCCGCAGGCAACAATCGCAACAATTGTTGTATGTGAGCTGCGTCGCGCTCGTTGGGGGCGTGTGCGCTGGTGCTGTTGCCACTGTCTGCCGCCCATAACTCGGCCACGGTGGCCGCCAGCTGCTCGGCGCACAGGGCCAGCCTGCTCAGGCCTTGGGCATCCAGGTCGGCATAGCTTTCGCTGAAGTTGGCCACGTTGGGGCCGTGCAAAACGGTGTTGCCCAGGTTGATGGCCTCGTAGGGGTTATGCCCGCCCACGGGCGCCCATGAGCCACCCACCATGGCCACTTGGCTCAAGCGGTACCACAGGCCCAGCTCGCCCATGGTATCGGCCACGTAGCAGGCAGCGCTGCCGGGCAGCAGCGCGCCCTGGCTGCGCAGTGGGGTGTCGGGTTCGCACAAAGCGGCCACCTTGGCGCCACGGCCAGCATCGCGCGGGGCCAGTATCAGCAGGACGTCGGGGTGTGGGTCACGCAACAGCTGGTGTGCTGCCAGGGCCAATTCTTCTTCGCCCGGGTGGCTGGACGCCAGAACCCACACCCGGCGCGTGCCCAGTGCCTCGCGCCAGGCGGCCACCTCAGAAGGGTCTGCGGCCAGCGGTGGCACCATGGCCTTGATGGTGCCTGTGATGGCCATGTGCTGTGGCAAGGCGCCCAGCGCTTGCAGGTGTTGGGTGGTCTCGGCGTTTTGGGCCCAGATGGCATCAAAGCCCGCCAGCAAGGGCGCGTACAAGGCGCGCCCCCAACGGCGTTTGGCCGCAGCCGCCGCGCTCAGGCGGGCGTTCACCAGCACATGCGGCGTGCCGCGCTGCGCCGTGGCATCTATCAGCGAGGGCCACAAATCCATTTCGCACCAAAGCGCCAGGTCGGGCTGCCAATGGTTGAGAAAGCGCGCCACATTGCTGGGCGTGTCGACCGGCGCGAACCAGTGGGTGAACTGCGGCCCCAACTGTTGCTTGGCCAGAACTTGACCCGATGTGCGGGCGGTGGTGGTGATCAAAAAATGCAGGTCGGGGCGCTGTTTTTGCAGGCGCTTGAGTAAGCCTGCCAGCGCCAGCGCCTCGCCCACACCCACCGCGTGGCCCCAAACCAGCGTGCCCTCGGGGCGCGGCGGCGGGTTGCGCATCCAGCGCTGGTCCAAGCTGGCCAAGGTTTCCTTGCCGCGCCTCATCCGCTTGTTCATCCACCCATGCCAAAGCGGAGTCAGGGCCTCAAACAGCCAGCCATACAGGCGCAATGCCAATGGGCGTGGGTTCATGGCGCGCTGCGCTCCTGCAGCCAGGGCAGAAAGGCGGCCATGTGTTTTTCGGTCGAACCTGCATGGGCCGCATTGAAGTGTTCGGTTTTTTTCACCAGCGCCGCATAGGCGGCCGGGTCGCCCAGCACGGCGCTCAGTTGTTCCGCCAGGTCAGTGCCGTCTTGGGCGTGGTGCAGCACACCGGCCTGCAGCGCTTCGATGGCGGGGTATTCAATGCCCCGCACACTGGGCCCGGTCCATACCGGCTTGTGGATGGCCAGCGGCTCAATGATGTTGTGCACCGCTCGGTCGCCAAACGACGAGCCCACCACCACCACCTGCGCCAGAGCCAGGTAAAAGTACATCTCGCCAATCGAATCCCCCAGCAGCACATCGATGCCGGGCCATTCAGGTGGGGCGTGCCACTGCAGCTGCGCATCCAGCGCCTGGCTGCGCCGCACCGTGCGCAAGCCCTCGTCTTGCAGCAGCTGCGCCACCGCGTCAAAGCGCTGCGGGCTGCGCGGCACATACACAAACAGCGGGGCAGGGCGCCCCGCCTGGGCCAAGGTCTGTTGCATGCGCTGCATGGTGCCCATCAGCAACTCATCCTCTCCCACAATGGCGCTGGCAAAACACACCACCGGGCGCGCCTGCAGCTGCCCGGCTTGCACCGTGTGGGCCGCGGCGGCGAGCTGGGCTTGCGACACCGGCAAGTCAAAACGCGTCTCGCCCACCACCGCCACCCGCTCACAGCCCACCTGCACAAAGCGCTGGGCTTGCAGATCGGACTTGCACATCACCAGTTCATAGGCCTTAAACAATCGCGCCCTGAAACCACCCCAGCGCTGGTCGCGCTCAAAGCTGGCTTGGGGGTACTGCGCATTTGCCATCGCCAGCGGCACTCCGGCGCGGCGCACGGTGGCCAGCAGCACCGGCCAGGTGTCAATCTCGGTCATCACCGCGCAGCGCGGC
>NZ_JBIKHV010000045.1:0-20434 GCF_044361985.1 Limnohabitans sp.
TGTGTAAGGCAAAGCGCCGTTGAATGCGGCTGTTTAGACGCGATAAGCCTCTGAGGCTTCACTGCCCTTAAGGCTTTGCGACCGCACTTTTTGCAGGTTTATTGGAATTGAGGACATATTTTTCGGCCATCAATGGGCCAGAAAGTCAAATTTCGAAGAAAAAGACAGTTTATTTTTAAGGAAATACCGCTCAAATCGCCCAATTTTTCACATTGCGGAAAAATATTACAGGGTTAACGATCGGATGTAAGCCCCGGTTGGTTGCAAGTCAGTCAGGGGCAAGTGCTGGGTTCAAGAATCGGTTCAAGTTCTCATGTTGGGAACTCTTTTTTTGGAGACAGCTTGATGGCTACAACAACTGAACCCCGTCCGATGACGGCGGAAGAGAAGAAGGTGATTTTTGCCTCTTCTCTGGGTACCGTGTTCGAATGGTATGACTTTTATCTGTATGGCTCATTGGCAGCCATCATCGCCAAGCAATTTTTCAGTGGCCTGGATGAAGGCTCGGCTTTCATTTTCGCACTGTTGGCTTTTGCTGCCGGTTTCATCGTGCGTCCTTTTGGCGCGATCTTCTTTGGCCGTCTGGGCGACATGATCGGTCGCAAATACACCTTCCTGGTCACGATCTTGATCATGGGTGCATCGACCTTCATTGTGGGCATCTTGCCCAACTACGCCAGCATTGGCGTGGCTGCCCCCGTCATCCTGATCTGCCTTCGCCTGTTGCAAGGTCTGGCATTGGGGGGTGAGTACGGTGGTGCTGCCACGTACGTGGCCGAGCACGCACCGCACGGCAAACGCGGCGCCTACACCGCCTGGATCCAGACCACTGCGACCTTGGGCTTGTTCCTGTCCTTGATGGTGATTCTGGGCACACGGACCATCATCGGTGAAGAAGCCTTTGCCGACTGGGGCTGGCGCGTGCCGTTCCTTGTCTCCATCATCATGTTGATCATCTCGGTCTACATCCGATTGAGCATGAACGAATCGCCTGCTTTCGTGAAAATGAAAGCCGAAGGCAAGACTTCCAAGTCACCTCTGTCCGAGTCCTTCGGTCAGTGGAAAAACCTGAAAATCGTGATCTTGGCCCTGATTGGTTTGACCGCTGGTCAAGCTGTGGTCTGGTACTCGGGCCAGTTCTACGCTTTGTTCTTCTTGACGCAAGCCCTGAAGGTGGACGGTGCTACCGCCAACATCATGGTGGCGATTTCGTTGATCATCGGCACACCGTTCTTCGTCATCTTTGGCGCCCTGTCTGACAAGATTGGCCGCAAGCCAATCATCTTGGCCGGTTGCTTGTTGGCCGCTTTGACCTACTTCCCCGTGTTCAAGGCACTGACCAAGGCTGCTAACCCAGACCTCTATGCTGCTCAAGCCGCATCGCAAGTGGTGGTGATCGCTGATCCAGCCGAGTGCTCGTTCCAGTTCAACCCCACAGGCACTAAGAAGTTCACATCGTCTTGCGACATCGCCAAGCAGCGTTTGGCTGGCGCTTCGGTGAGTTACTCGAACGAAGTGGCAGCTGCAGGTACACCGGCCATCATCAAGGTGGGCGACACCGTGGTGAATGTCAAGTACACGGCTGAAGATGTTGCTGCTGCCAAGGCCAAGGCCGAGGAAAAGCTGGCTGCTCTGAATGCTGCGGAACCCAAAGATGCCAAGGCCATCGCCGCTGCCGACAAGTCTGTCAAAGACCTGAGCAACGAAAAGACTGCTGGGTCCACCTTGTTGGCTTCGAACCTGGGTGCCGCACTGAAAGCCGCCAACTACCCTGTCAAAGCCGACATGGCCAAGTTCGACAAGGTCACCGTCATCATCATCCTGTCTTACTTGGTGTTGTTGGTGACCATGGTGTACGGTCCTATTGCCGCCATGCTGGTGGAAATGTTTCCCACACGCATCCGTTACACCTCCATGTCCTTGCCTTACCACATTGGTAACGGCTGGTTTGGTGGTTTGCTGCCTACCACGGCGTTTGCCATCGTGGCGCAGACCGGTAACATGTACAACGGCTTGTGGTACCCGATCATCATCGCCGGTGCAACCGTTGTGATTGGTGGCTTGTTCATCAAGGAAACCAAAGACGTTGACATTTACGCCAACGACTGAGCGATTTTGTAAGCATCCTGGGGTGACTCGGGTGCTACATTTTGGGCCTTCCCTCTGTGGAGGGCCTTTTTCATTATCGGAGTTGAACTATGTGGAAAATTGCTGTTGGGTTTGTGATTTTTGCGGCCCTGGCTTTGTATGTGATCAGCAAAGGTGGTGACAGCCTGGACATGAGCGGTGAAAAGCATGGCGCTGATGCCGTGCACACAGAGCCCGCCAAAGACGGCGCACCTGCTGCACCTGCCGCCGCACCTGCTGCTGAAGCCAGCGCTGCCAAGTAAGCGAGGTTTGTTGTTCTGGCGTAACTGACCCCTGGTCAGTGGCCAGAACACAGAGCCACGTCCCAAAGCCACGCCCTTGCGTGGCTTTTCTTTTGCGCATCAGAATTGTCATGCTCTCCGTCCTAGAATGTTTGGCCTTCACCCCAAAAAGCCCAGCATGTCCCAAGGTCTCATCCGCATCCGTGGTGCACGTCAGCACAACCTCAAAAATCTCGATCTGGACATCCGCACGGGCGAATTGACGGTGGTCACCGGGCCCAGTGGTTCGGGCAAGTCGAGTTTGGTCTTTGACACGCTGTATGCCGAAGGCCAGCGGCGTTATGTGGAGACCTTCAGCGCCTACGCCCGGCAGTTTCTCGACCGCATGGACAAACCGGCGGTGGACAAGGTCGATGGGGTGCCCCCGGCCATTGCCATTGACCAGACCAACCCGGTGCGCAGCTCACGCTCAACCGTGGGCACCATGACCGAGCTGAACGATCACCTCAAGTTGTTGTTTGCCCGCCTGGGGCAGTTGTTTGACCAGCACACGGCTCAGCCTGTGCGCCATGACACGCCCGAAACCATTTATGCCGAACTGGCGCTGCGCGCCGCGCAAAAGCAAGACCCGCGCCTGTACCTGACCTTCCCAGTCGAGCTGCCTGCCAACACCAGTGCCGAGCAGGTTGCGCAATGGCTTTCGGCCAGCGGCTTTACCAAAGTGCAGGCCGAGCGGGAGGTGGCCACGCCCACCGGACCGCGCAAGGTACTTGATGTGATCGCCGACCGGTTCCGTTTGGGGGCTGCCGAAAAAGCCCGTGTGATCGAAGCCATCGAAGTGGCCTTGAAGCGTGGTGGCCGCCTGAACGTCTACGTCGACAAGCCATCGGTGCCCGATGCCTCTGCTGGCGCCTCAGACTCGGCTGATGAGATCTGGCGTTTCTCCACAGGTTTGCATTGCCCCGACAGTGACCTGCGTTACACCGACCCGATCCCGTCGATGTTCTCTTTCAACTCGGCCGTAGGCGCTTGCGAAACCTGCCGGGGATTTGGCCGCGTGATCGGTGTGGATTACGGCCTGGTCATTCCCAACGCCAAGCTCACGCTGCGGGCCGGGGCCATCAAGACCATCCAGACGCCGGCCTGGAAAGAGTCCCAGGACGACCTGATGCGCCACGCCGAGACGGCCGGTATTCCGCGAGACACGGCTTGGGACAAACTCACCCAAGGCCAGAAGGACTGGGTGATCAACGGTTCGCCGGAATGGAAGGGCAAGTGGAACCAGCAGTGGTATGGCATCAAGCGTTTCTTTGAATACCTCGAGACCAAGGCCTACAAGATGCACATCCGTGTGCTCTTGTCCAAATACCGCAGCTACACCGAATGCCCCAGCTGCAATGGCGCTCGACTCAAAACCGAAAGCCTGCTCTGGCGCATTGGCAGTCACAGCGATGCCGATGGCGTGCTGCCAGTTGAGCAGCGTTTCAAGCCCGCAGGCGTCAAGTGGACGCGCCCTCAGCTCGAAGCCTTGCCAGGCCTGAGCCTGCACGACATGATGATCATGCCGATTGACCAGTTGCGCCGTTTCTTTGACCGCATGAGCGCCAGCGCGGTGGCCCTGGCTTCGGTCGATGCCGAGGCACAAGCCCTGAAGTTGCTGCTTGAAGAAATCACCACGCGCCTGAAATACCTGTGCGATGTGGGCATTGGCTACCTCACACTCGACCGCCAAAGCCGCACGCTCAGCGGTGGCGAGGTGCAGCGCATCAACCTGACCACGGCCTTGGGCACTTCCTTGGTGAACACCTTGTTTGTGCTGGATGAGCCCAGCATAGGCCTTCACCCGCGTGACATGGGCCGCATCACCCAAGCCATGCACCGACTGCGTGATGCCGGCAACACTCTGGTGGTGGTGGAACACGACCCGGCCGTGATGCTGGCCGCCGACCGCATGATCGATATGGGCCCTGGCCCTGGCGAGCGCGGCGGACAGATTGTGTTTGACGGCTCAACCGCCGACCTGCGCAACGCCGATACGCTCACCGGCGCTTACCTGGGCGGACGCAAGCAAGTGGGCCTGGGCTTCAAGCGCATGGTGACCGACAGCACCCCTCGCCTGATTCTGGAAGGTGCTCGTGAGCACAACCTGCAAAACATCGATGTGGATTTTCCGCTGCAGCGCCTGGTGACCATCACAGGTGTGAGCGGCTCGGGCAAGTCCAGCCTGATACAGGATGTGCTGGCGCCCGCGTTGATGCGCCACTTCGGCAAAGCCACCGAAACGCCTGGCGCGCACGACCGCCTGATGGGGGCCGATCATCTGAGCGATGTGGTTTTTGTCGACCAGTCGCCCATTGGCAAAACGGCGCGTTCCAATCCCGCCAGCTATGTGGGAGCCTGGGATGCGGTGCGCGAGATTTTTGCGACTGCGCCTTTGTCGCGTCAACGTGGTTACACCGCCAGCAAGTTCAGCTTCAACAGCGGTGATGGTCGTTGCCCCACCTGTGGTGGCTCGGGCTTTGAGCACGTAGAGATGCAATTTTTATCGGATGTGTATTTGCGCTGCCCCGACTGCGATGGCAAGCGTTACCGCCCTGAGATTCTCGAGATCACGGTGGAACGCCAAGCCATGGGCCAGCCGCAAGCGAGGCATCTGAACGTGGCCGATGTCCTGGCCCTGACGGTGAGCGAAGCCGCGGCCTTGTTCGCGCAAGACCGCGACGTGATCCGCGCCCTGCAGCCCATCGTGGATGTCGGGCTGGAGTACGTCAAGCTCGGCCAGCCCGTGCCCACTTTGTCAGGCGGGGAGTCGCAGCGCCTGAAACTTGCAGGCTTCCTGGCGGAAGCCGCCAAAAGTGCTTCCAGCAGCCGTCAGAGCCTGGCGCGCAAGGGCACACTGTTTTTGTTTGACGAGCCCACCACAGGGCTGCATTTTGACGACATTGCCAAACTGATGCGTGCCTTGCGCAAGTTGCTGGAGGCGGGACATTCGCTGATCATCATCGAGCACAACCTCGATGTGG
Organism: Limnohabitans sp.; assembly: GCF_044361985.1. GTDB lineage: Bacteria > Pseudomonadota > Gammaproteobacteria > Burkholderiales > Burkholderiaceae_C > Limnohabitans_A. The sequence continues at coordinate 5,393 of NZ_JBIKHV010000045.1, forward strand.
TGCGCGCCAGCGACTGGCTGATCGATCTGGGGCCTGAAGGCGGTTATGCCGGTGGCCTGATCGTGGCACAAGGCACCCCCGAAGAGCTGCGACAGCACGCCACATCGCACACCGGCCAGGCCTTGCGTGAATACGCCGAGTCCATGGGTGAGATGCATGGGGCAAAAGAAGGTGAGGACGGTGGCGCGGCGGCATACCTGGCGATGGCGCGCGCCAAGGCCACCAAGGCTGCAGCCATCCCTGTGCCACCGCCCCGAAAGGCCGTGAACAACAACATCCAAATCGTCAACGCCAAAGAACATAACCTCAAAAATCTGAGCGTGGACATTCCTCGTGGCAAATTCAATGTGGTCACTGGTGTCAGCGGTTCCGGTAAATCCACGCTGGCGTTTGACATTTTGTTCAACGAAGGCCAGCGCCGCTATCTGGAGAGCCTGAATGCCTATGCCCGCGCCATCGTGCAACCCGCTGGCCGCCCCGAGGTCGATGCGGTCTACGGTATCCCACCGACCGTGGCGATCGAGCAGCGCTTGTCCCGTGGCGGCCGAAAATCCACCGTGGGCACCACCACCGAGGTTTGGCATTTCTTGCGCCTGCTGTATGTGAAGCTGGGCATCCAGCACTGCACGCATGACAACACGCCGGTGCAGCCGCAATCACCCGACAGCATCGTGGCGCAGCTCATGACCCAGTTCCGCGGTCAGCACATTGGTCTGCTGGCGCCCTTGGTCAGCAACCGCAAAGGCGTCTACACCGAGCTGGCTGACTGGGCGCGTCCGCGGGGGTACACCCACCTGCGCGTGGATGGTGACTTTTTGCCTACGCAAGGCTTTCCGCGCATCGACCGGTTCAAGGAGCACAACATCGAGCTGCCCGTCGCCAGCCTCGATGTGTTGCCATCGAATGAAACGGCGCTGCGCCAAGCTTTGAGCAAAACACTCGAACATGGCAAAGGCGTGGTGCATGTGCTGAGCGATCTGGACGGTTTGCGCGAAGCCATGTTCAGCGGAGAATCGACTGCCCGGATCGGCCAGCACCGTGTGTTCTCGACCCTGCGGGCTTGCCCGCAATGCGCCACTTCGTACGCCGAGCTTGATCCGCGATTGTTCTCCTACAACAGCAAACACGGCTGGTGCCCCGATTGCGTGGGCACAGGCGTGAAGCTGAGCCGGGACGAGCGTCAGGTATTCGATGACTCGGTTCAGGACGACAAACAAAAAGGCCGTGAGCAGACTTTTGCAGAGCCCGAAATCGAAGACTTGGCGAATGTGGCTTGCCCAACTTGCGAAGGTACCCGCCTGAACGCCACGGCGCGTGCCGTGCGTCTGGGGTCGGCGCCTGGCCAGGGCTGGCGCATCACCGACATTGCCAGTCTCTCGGTCATCGAGGTTCGGCATTGGGTCGAGCAGTTGCAATTGACAGGCCGCGATGCGGACATCGCCCGCGATCTGGTGCCCGAGATCAAGAGCCGTCTGGCATTTCTGGAAGAGGTTGGCTTGGGCTACCTCACGCTCGACCGAGGTGCGCCTACGTTGTCGGGGGGTGAAGCGCAACGCATCCGTCTGGCTGCACAACTGGGCAGCAACCTGCAAGGCGTGTGCTACGTGCTGGACGAGCCCACCATCGGCTTGCACGCCCGCGACAACCAGATTTTGCTGAACGCCCTGAAAAGCTTGAGTGACAAGGGCAATACGCTGGTGGTGGTGGAACACGATGAAGACACCATTCGCCGCGCTGACCACATCATCGACATCGGCCCCAGCGCCGGCAAACGTGGCGGCCGCTTGGTGGCGCAAGGCACGGTGGCCGACATCACGGCATCACCCGATTCGCAAACCGGGCGCTATCTGTTGCATGCGATGAAGCACCCGATGCAAGTTCGCAGGTCGGTGGTGGAGGCTGCTGCGTGGGGCGGTGGCGCGGGCTCCTCATACGGCGGGGGTACGCCAAAATCGTCACCCACGCCACCGCCCCACGCAGCAACTGACGAAAAATTGGGGTCAGATCCCAATTCTTTGCAAACCGCCAACGCCGCTGCCGTCAACACCGCGACCGCATCCGCCAAAGTCAAGGGCAAGAAGAAGGCTACCCTGCCAGCTGTGCCGGACGCCACAGAAGTGACTGCGACCCAGTGGCTTACCTTGACGGGCGCCAACCTTCATAACCTGCGCCAAGTCGATGTGCAAGTGCCGCTTAAACGCTTGGTCGCCGTCACCGGTGTCAGTGGCTCGGGTAAATCCACCCTGGCCCGCGATGTGTTGCTCACCAATGTGCAGGCCCTGGTGGGCCAGCGTTCCACCTTTGCGGGCCGCACCGCACAAGACGCAGGCCAGCGTGTGGCGCTGTCAGCGTGTGCCGATGTGCAGGGCTTTGAGACGATTGACCGCGTGCTCGAAGTCGACCAGACCCCGATTGGTAAAACGCCGCGCTCTTGCCCGGCCACCTACATTGGTTTTTGGGACACGATCCGCAAACTTTTTGCCGAAACCCTGGAGGCCAAGGCGCGAGGTTATGCTGCAGGCCGCTTCAGCTTCAACACCGGCGAGGGCCGCTGCCCCAGCTGCGAAGGCCAGGGCATGCGCACCATCGAGATGAGCTTCTTGCCCGATGTGAAAGTGCCTTGTGAAACCTGTCGTGGTGCCCGTTTCAGCCCCGAGACGCTGGCCGTCACCTGGCGCGGCAAAAGCATTGGCGATGTGCTGCAGATGGAAGTTGACGAAGCGGTGGACTTTTTTGCCAGCATGCCCAGCATCGCCCACCCGCTTCAGCTGCTGAAAGATGTGGGGCTGGGCTACCTCACGTTGGGCCAGCCTTCACCCACCTTGAGTGGCGGTGAAGCGCAGCGCATCAAATTGGTGACCGAACTCACCAAGGTGCGTGACGAGGTGGGCAAGCGCGGCAACAAGGCGCCCCACACCTTGTATGTTTTGGACGAGCCCACCGTGGGTCTGCACATGGCCGACGTGGACAAGCTCATCGGCGTGCTGCACCGTCTGGTGAACGCCGGGCACAGCGTGATCGTGATCGAGCACGATCTGGACGTGATCGCCGAAGCCGACTGGGTGATCGACCTGGGGCCGGAAGGCGGCCATGCCGGGGGTCGCATTGTGGCGGCAGCCACCCCTGAAGAGGTGGTGCGAATGGGCACGCACACGGGCGTGGCCTTGGGGCCTGTGCTGGCGAGGGTGTGATCAGCTGGCCGGAATCAGGCGCCAAAGTGACGTCACTTCTGCCGACCTCGCTGCATGCAGCGGGTCGGTGACGTCTTGGGCTTTGGCATGGACGGGCTTTACATCCATGCGGTCCACCACCTGCAAACCTGCGTCGGCGATCCAGCCCAGCAGCGTTTCGCGGCTGCGCAGGCCCAAATGCTCGGCCAGGTCTGACAAGATCAGCCAGCCTTCGCCGCCTTCGCACAGGTGTGGCGCGAGACCCGTCAAAAAGCCCTTGAGCATCTGGCTGCCTTCGTCGTACACCGCTTGCTCCAGCAACGTGGTCGGGCGTGCAGGCAGCCAAGGGGGGTTGCACACCACCACGGCGGCTTGACCCTCAGGGAATAAATCGGTCTGAAGGAGCTGCACCTGGTTTTGCAAGCCCAAGCGTTGCAAGTTGTCCAGGGCGCAGGCCAAGGAACTGTCTGACAGGTCGGTGCCGATCACCTGGCTGGCACCCCGCCGGGCCAGCACGGCCGACAACACGCCCGTGCCCACACCGATGTCAAAAGCCACAGGATGGGTCTTGATGGCTTCGGGCCATGGGGCATTGGCCACCAAGGCCACATATTCGCCGCGTACCGGTGAGAACACGCCGTAGTGCGGGTAGATGCACAAAGCCTCACCCATGGCAGGCACTTCGACCCCTTTTTTGCGCCACTCAAACGCCCCAATCGCCCCTTGCAAACTGCGCAGTGAAACCACCGAGGCTTGTCCGTTAGATGGGCCAAAGGCTTGCAGGCAGGCTTGTTTGGCATCCGGGGCTCGGCGCAGGTCTGTGCCGTAATCGGCATTCAGCTCAATCAGGACCTGGCTCAGGATGCGGGTGCGCTGGGCTTGCGCCTGGCGGTGGGCGTGAAATGCGGCACCGGGGATCACGGGGGCATCGGGGTCTTGCTTTTTGAGGCGGACTTTTTTGGGTTTGTCGATGCGCCGCGCCAGTGCTTGGAGGAGTTGCCGGGCGTTTTGGAAATCACTGCGCCACAGCAAGCCCGTGCCGGCACAGGCCAGCCGGTAGGCGGTGTCGGCGGTCATGGTGTCGTCGGCCAGCACCACGTGCTTGGGCAACACCTGGTCCGATCGCCAGAGGGCAGAGCGTGGGCTGTCTTTTTCAAGCCAATTCAAAAGGGTGGGGGCGTTCATGCGCAGGTCCTGTCGGGGTTGTGTTTCGTGCAGCTTGCCACGAAGGGTTGTTTTGAACAGCAGCTTTTCAGGCCAGCTTGGCCAGCAGGTGCCGGGCCAGTTCGGCAAAGCCTGCGCCCCGTTCACTGGGGGTGATGTAGCGGGGCGGGTGCGTCAGTTGCGCCTCGAAGCGCCGGATGTTGGCCACCCCCACACTGTGCGGAAAATGCTCAAACATCACCTGGTCGTTGGTGGAGTCTCCCACATAAACCCAGTGGTCGATTTCGGTGTCCAGATCGCGGCCCCACAGTTCTCGCACGATCCAGCGGGCACCCGTGAGTTTGCTGTGCTCGCCCCACCAACCGTTGATGTGGATGCTGCTCACGGTGGCCGTCATGCCCTCGCTTTGTAGGATGCTGACCACGGCGTCGATGGACGACTGCGGCAAGTGCGTGAATTCGCTGTGGTCAATCGCAATGTCTGTTTCACGGCCTGCGCTGTCTTGTGATCGGTGCGCGCCGGGCAAAGTGCGTTCAATCTGCGCCAGCACCGATTGCATGCGGGTGAAGTGGGTGCTGCGTGTGGCGGCGTCTTGTTGGTACCGCTTGCGCAGGCCTTGCGCATGGGCGTGGGTCAAGCCGACCGCACCGTTTTCCGCCACGATGGCATCCACCGGCCAACTTTGGGCAAAGGGCTCGCTCCAGCCCACCGGTCGCCCGGTGATCGGCACCACGTGCAGACCCGCCGCTTTCAGGTCGGCCAGTGCCTGCAAAGCGTCGGGCGTGATGGCCCCTTCGGTGGTCAACGTGTCGTCAATGTCGGTGAAGACGCCGACGATGCGACGGGGCGACCAGGCGGCCAGGGCTTGCACCGTGTCAGCCCGCGCTGCCCAGCGCCAGGCCCGCATGCTCACGCAGCGGGTGGAAGTGGATCTTGGGGAAACGTTCTTGCGCCAGCCGCACGTCATACGGGCTGGTGCACAAATAGGCCAGCGTGCCAGCCGCGTCTATCGCCATGCGCTGAGGGTAGGCGTTGGTGAATTCCCGCAATTCGGCCGGTTTGTCGGCGGTGATCCAGCGGGCGCCTGTGTACTGGCAGCCTTCCAGGCGCACGTCGCAGTCGTACTCGGCTTTCAGCCGGTGTTGCACCACTTCAAACTGTAATTGACCGATCGCACCCAGCAGCATGGGGCCGCCGATTTCGGGCTTGAAGACCTGGATCGCACCTTCTTCGCCCAGCTGGTCGAGGCCCGTTTGCAGTTGCTTGGTGCGCAAGGGGTTTTTCAGAATCACGGTCATGAAAAGTTCGGGCGCGAAGAAAGGCAGGCCGGTGAACTGCAGGTTGCCGCCATCGGTGATGGTGTCGCCCAGCTGCACGCCACCGTGGGTGGTAAAGCCAATGATGTCGCCTGCATAGGCCTCGTCCACCGCTTCGCGGCGCTGGCTCAAAAAGGTCACCACGCTGGTGGGGCGCAGTTCTTTGCCGGTGCGCTGCACTTTGAGCTTCATGCCTGGGGTGTATTTGCCCGAGGCCATGCGTACAAAGGCGATGCGGTCGCGGTGGTTGGCGTCCATGTTGGCTTGCACCTTGAACACCACCCCTGAAAATGCGCTGTCTTCGGGTTGGATTTCTTTGACCACAGGCTGCTTGTTGACCAGCAGCGAGCTGGTGCGGGGGCGCGGTGGCGGGGCCAGGTCGACCAGGGCATCCAGCACTTCCATGACACCGAAATTGTTCACGCCTGAGCCGAAGAACACCGGGGTTTGCTTGCCCGCCAGAAAGGCCGCTTCGTCAAAGGTGGGCGATGCGCCGGTGGCCAACTCCATGCTGTCCATGGCGGTTTGCCAGTCGTTGCCAAAGCGCGCCGCCAATCGCGCTTGTTCGGTCAGCGGGATGGCCTCAAAGTCTTGCGGGCGGCGTTCGCTGCCCGACTCGAACACCGTCATGGCCTGTGTGCGCAGGTTGATGATGCCGCCAAAACTTTTGCCTTGGCCCACGGGCCAGGTCATGGGCACGCAGGGCATGCCCAGTTCGCGCTCGACTTCGTCGAGGATGTCCAGCGGGTCGCGCACTTCGCGGTCCATCTTGTTGACGAAGGTGATGATGGGCGTGTCACGCTGACGGCAAACTTCGATCAGTCGGCGGGTTTGCGCCTCGACACCGTTGGCCGCGTCGATCACCATCAGGGCCGAGTCCACCGCGGTCAGCACCCGGTAGGTGTCTTCGCTGAAGTCCTTGTGGCCGGGGGTGTCGAGCAGGTTGATGACATGGTCGCGGTACAGCATCTGCATGACCGACGAGGCCACCGAGATGCCGCGCTGCTTTTCAATCTCCATCCAGTCGGAGGTGGCATGGCGTGACGCCTTGCGGGCCTTGACCGACCCGGCAATCTGGATCGCACCCGAAAACAGCAGCAGCTTTTCGGTCAGCGTGGTTTTGCCCGCATCGGGGTGGGAGATGATGGCAAAAGTCCGGCGGCGCCGGGTTTCGTGGGCGTAGGTCACAAGGGGTCCTGAAGTCGTGCGGGCGGCAAGCTGCACCCGTGGTGGCCAAGCCCGTCAAAGGCTGGCGAAAGATGGGATTTTACCGGCCCGCCAGCAGATCACGAACGGCTGGTCACGGGGCATTTGAAGTCGTCGTCCCAGGGGATGGGGTGCACTTCATCGGGCTCGCATTCCGGGGTTTCGGGGGAGCAGGTTTTTCGCAGCGCCTTGAATTCCAGCCGCAGCTCAACCCTGCGGCTCTTTTCGGGCTGGTTCAAAATGGCTGAGTTGAAAGACGACCCGCCGACAAAAAACAGTTCCCGGATCGCTTTTCGGTCTGCCAGGCTTGGTGCGTTAGGGGCCTTGGCGTCGAGCAACACGCACAGCACACGCTGGGAACGCTCCAGGCTGAGGTTGAGGTTGTACAGGTATGAGCCCTCGGGGCTGGCGTAACCTTCGAGCACGAAGCGTTTCAGCCAGTTTTCACAAGCCGGCGTGCGGGCAATGTGCAGCATTTCGGGCACAAAACGGCGCAAAAAACCTGCCTGTTGGGCTTCTAGACCGTTGCTGTCTCTGGGGAATTCGGCCAGAGTGCCCAGTTCAAGCGTCTGCCCCCGCAGTTTGACGCCAGCGTATTCGGCTTGGCGAGTGATCTGCCGGATGTCATGCAGGCAGCTTGACACCGCGTTGTCTCTGCTCAAACGGCCGTCGTCCATTTTCCGCAAGCCTTGCGTGACATTAAGCAAGGCCACCGCCATGGCCACCAGAAACAGCGCCATGAGCGCGGTCATGAGGTCTGAAAATGAGATCCAGAAGGGCTTTTCAGCCTCATCCCTGTGCCTTTTTTGAGGCGTTCTTCTAAAGCCGATCATGCGGACTCAACGCCTTGGCGCCTGTGGGGCCGATTCACGCAGTTGGCTCAGGATTTTGTAAGACAGTGCAGCTTGCATTTCGGTGGCCTGCGTCAGGCGCTCGATGGCCTGCGCACCACCCTGGGGGGTAAACAGCGTGTCCAGCCACTGCTGGAGTTGTTCGACCTGGCGGTAGCGGCTTGTCAGTACCGATTTTTCGATCCAGGTGAAGACCATGGCCAGGGTGATGGCCAGGGCAGAGACTAAAAAAGCGTGGCCAACGGTTTGCACCAGTTGGCTCAGCTCAGCCTGCACCCGCTCGGGGTTGGACACGTCAAAGTTGACCAGGCCAGCAATCAAGCCCGTGAACGTGCCGATGATGCCCACGCCGGTCAGAATGCCAGGAATGTGCTTGTAGAAGTTCGATTGCAAGGGGGAGTCCACCAGGGCTTGCTCGGTGAAGTAGTTCTCGGCATGGCTGTCGGCTTGCCAGTGGCCCGGGTTGGCTTGGGCCGAAGTTTCGAGTTGCTGCAGCGCTTCGAGGGCCTGGTTGTATTGGGCCCAGAGTTTGGCCAGTTGGTCGTCGTTTTTGGCCAACTGCTCCAGGTTCGACAGGTCGAGTCTGCCCCCGTTGGAGGCCTGGCCCATGTGGGCGAAAAATGACCTGGATAAATGGCTGACGCGCTGCCGGGCAGCGCCAAGTGGGCCGGCTTCGGCGGATTGCCACCGTGGTTGCAGCGTGCCGGTGTATTGCTGCCAGGCGTGCAGCAAGGCAGGCGAGGTCATCACCTCATTCTTCAATTGCACCAAGTCGATGTGGCTGTCTGGCGAATTTTGTGCCATCCAAGCCAAATGGCCATTGACTTGGGCCAGGCTCTTTTTGAGCCGAAGCGCGGGTCCGATAAATTGGGTTGCGTAATGCAAGGCGATGAGTCCAATCACGGCAGCCACTGCCCACAAGTGCCAGTAGGCGGTGAGTTGAGTCATCAGGTCAGGCATAGTGTCGAGTGGAGGTTCAGCATGTTTTCAGTCTAGCAAATGCTGGGGCATAGCTCCCCGCAGATCAGGGGCTTTGCCTTTTGGTTGAGCACGTGCAGCGACAGACTGCGATAGAATGCGCCATTCCGAGGAGCGTTGCAGCGCCCCCTGACTTGCCAGCCAAGTCGGCAGCGGGGCGTGAGGCTCGGAACACTTCAACAGCAACGACGCTCATCCACTCGACGTGCGGTGAGCCTGTTTTTTCCCAAGCAGAACCTTCATCCACGCGTGTGGCCTATTCACATTGCTTTGGAGCTGAACACATGAATGCACGTTTGAACACCGCCGTGAATGCCGATTGCGTCATTGCCGACATCGGTTTGTCCGATTGGGGCCGTAAAGAAATCAAGATCGCCGAAACCGAAATGCCCGGCCTGATGGCCATCCGCCAAGAATTCAACCAGGCCCAGCCTTTGAAGGGTGCGCGCATCACCGGTTCGCTGCACATGACGATCCAGACGGCTGTGCTGATCGAAACCCTGCAAGCCTTGGGTGCCAACGTGCGCTGGGCTTCTTGCAACATCTTCTCGACACAAGACCACGCCGCCGCTGCCATTGCCGCCAAAGGCACGCCAGTGTTTGCCATCAAGGGCGAAACCCTGACCGATTACTGGGATTACACCCACCGCATTTTTGAATTCGGCGCTGCAGGCACCGAAGGCGAAGGCCCCAACATGATCTTGGACGATGGCGGCGATGCCACCTTGCTCATGCACTTGGGCAAGCGCGCTGAAACAGACGCTTCGCTGATCGCCAACCCGACCAGTGAAGAAGAAACCTGCCTGTACAACGCCATCAAGGCCAAACTGGCCATCGACCCGACCTGGTACAGCCGCAAGGGGGCGCAGATCATTGGCGTGACCGAAGAGACCACCACCGGCGTGCTGCGCCTGAACGAGATGGCCGCCAAGGGCAGCCTGATGTTCCGTGCCATCAACGTGAACGATTCGGTCACCAAGAGCAAGTTCGACAACCTGTATGGTTGCCGCGAGTCGCTGGTGGACTCCATCAAGCGCGCCACCGACGTGATGATCGCCGGCAAAGTGGCTGTGGTGGCCGGTTACGGTGACGTGGGCAAGGGCTCAGCCCAGGCCTTGCGTGCCCTGAGCGCCCAGGTGTGGGTGACAGAGATCGACCCGATCAACGCCCTGCAAGCCGCGATGGAAGGCTACAAAGTCGTGACCATGGAATACGCCGCCGACAAGTGCGACATCTTCGTGTCGGCCACCGGCAACAAAAACGTCATCCGCTACGAGCACATGGCCGCCATGAAGGACGAAGCCATCGTTTGCAACATCGGTCACTTCGATAACGAGATCGATGTGGTGTCTCTCGAGAAGTGCCAGTGGGACGAGATCAAGCCTCAAGTCGACCATGTCATCTTTCCCGATGGCAAGAAGATCACTCTGTTGGCCAAAGGCCGCTTGGTGAACCTGGGTTGCGCCACGGGCCACCCTAGCTTCGTGATGTCGTCCAGCTTTGCCAACCAGACCATCGCCCAGATCGAGCTGTTCACCAAGCAAGACCAGTACGAGTCCGGCAAGGTCTATGTGTTGCCCAAGCACCTCGATGAGAAAGTGGCCCGTTTGCACCTCAAGAAAGTCGGCGCCATGCTGTCCGAGTTGAGCGAAGAACAAGCCGCTTACATCGGTGTCTCCAAAAATGGCCCTTACAAAGCCGATACCTACCGTTATTGAAACCCAACGAATGCGCATAGACCAACTTCTCGTCGAGCGCGGCCTGGCCGCCTCTCGCTCTCAGGCTCAGCGACTGATTGCAGGAGGCGTGCACTGGCAGCAGCCCGACGGGGCATGGCGCGCAGTGGTGAAAAATCGCGACGAAGTGCCAGACAACGCAGCCTTGCAGCTGCTGGATGACGCAGAGTCGCGCTTCGTCTCGCGCGGGGGCCTCAAGCTCGAAGGGGCCTTGAAGGCCACAGGCCTGAAGGTGAAAGGTCTGCGATGCCTGGACGTGGGTCAAAGCACAGGGGGCTTCACCGATTGCCTGCTGCAGCAAGGTGCTGAGCAGGTGGTCGGCATTGATGTGGGCCATGCACAGGTGCACCCGCGCATTCGCGAAGATGAACGCGTGGTTTGCATAGAAGGCGTCAACGCCCGCGAACTGGAGCCTGGCGACGAGCGCATCCCCGAAGCACTGGAGGGCTTTGACCTGATGGTGGGCGATGTGTCCTTTATTTCAATCACCCTGGTGTTGCCGGGCGTGGTGCACTTGCTCAAGCCCACGGGCCAGCTGTTGATGCTGGTCAAACCGCAGTTTGAGTTGCAGCCCGGTCAGGTGGGCAAGGGCGGCATCGTGAAAGACGACAGTCACTACCCTTTTATTGAAAACCGTGTGCGCACGGCGTTGACCGATCTGGGCATGAAAGTCATCACATGGATGAGCAGCCCGATTGAAGGCGGGGATGGCAACCGTGAATTTTTTGTACAGGCCTGCTGGCCTGACCCGGCAGCAGTGCTGCCAGCGCGCGAGCAGACACGCGTCGCGCACGAGGCCGATCTGGCCGCCAAGGCTTATGCCAAGGCCAACGACTATTGAACTGAAAGTGGATGCGATGTCTGGTTTGAATGTGCCCATCAGTCTGGAATTTTTCCCACCTAAAACCCCCGAGGGAGCTGACAAGCTGCGTGCTGTGCGCCAGAAGCTGTACGCGCTGAAGCCCGAGTTTTGCTCGGTCACTTATGGTGCCGGGGGCTCTACGCAGGAAGGCACTTTTGCCACCGTCAGTGCGATCCTGGACGAGGGCGTGGCGGCTGCTTCTCACTTCTCGTGCATTGGCGCCACCAAAGCCTCGGTGCGTGCAGAGTTGGCCACCCTGCAGGCCATGGGCGTCAAGCGCCTGGTGGCTTTGCGTGGCGATTTGCCCAGCGGTTACGGTGCCGGAGGCGAGTTCCATTACGCCAGCGATCTTGTGGCGTTCATTCGCGCCGAGACGGGTGACGACTTCCACATTGAAGTGGCGGCTTACCCAGAAATTCACCCGCAGGCCAAGTCGCCCGATGCCGACTTGCAAGCCTTTGTCACCAAGGTCAAGGCGGGTGCCAATTCGGCCATCACGCAATACTTTTACAACAGTGATGCGTATTTTCGTTTTGTGGACGATGCCTACAAACTGGGCGCGGATGTACCGGTGGTGCCCGGCATCATGCCCATCACCAGCTCGTCGCAGTTGCTGCGCTTTTCAGACGCTTGCGGTGCTGAAGTCCCGCGCTGGATTCGTTTGCGCCTGCAAGCCTATGGTGACGACATCGATTCAATCAAGGCCTTCGGCCTCGATGTGGTGTCTGACTTGTGCGAGCAGCTTGTCAATGGTGGCGTGCCTGCCTTGCATTTCTACACCATGAACCAAAGCGCAGCCACAACGGAGATTTGCAGTCGGTTGTGAAACGCACACTACTTGGTATTCCAGCTAATTACGTTGATTCATCGCAAGCCGATTTGAAGTTTCCGCGCATGGTCACCGCTGTTTGATTAAAAGCAAATGAACGACGGAGAACTTGACTTTCAATGAGATAGAGCAAAAAGCTCTTTATTCACAAGGAAAGTCAAGATGAGAAAACAAACCATAGTTGTAGCCTTGCTGGCTACCTGTTCTGTCACTGCCGCCATGGCACAAGCCTCAGGTGAGGGGCCTTGGGTTGTGAGGGCCCGAGCCGTACATTTGGACATGGCGAACAAAGATGGCACAGGTCTGGGCCTCTCTGTCAACAACAGGACCATCGCTGAAGTGGGCGTCAGTTACTTCCTCGCCCCGAACATGGCGACCGAGTTGACGCTGACAACGCCTCAAAAGCAAACGGTGTATCTGGGTGAACCTTCGATTGGTACGTTCAAGCACATGCCATCGAGCCTGCTCTTGCAATACCACTTTACGGGACTCAGCGGTTACAAGCCCTACATTGGTGCCGGCTTGAATTACACCAAGATCTCCCGTGTTAACTTGTTGGACGGTGGCGCTTCTCTGGACAAAGACAGTTGGGGTGGCGCTTTGCAGATTGGGGTGGACATGCCTCTCGATAAAAACTGGTGGTTGAACTTTGATGTGAGAAAGGTGTACATCCGCTCGGATGTTTTTGTTGGCGCTGACAACAAAGGCAGTTTGAAACTCGACCCTGTGTTCGTTGGGTTGGGGTTGGGTTATCGTTTCTGAACCAAACCTGCCATGTTGAAAAGCCCTGCGGTACAGGGCTTTTCTTATTCGATTGAAATTTGATTCAGACAGGGCCGAATCAACGTTCGTCGAAGCTCACCACCACCCGGTCACTGGTCGGACGGGCTTGGCAGGACAGGATGAAGCCTTGCTCGACTTCCGGTTTTTCGAGTGTGAAGTTCTTCTCCATCACGGTGGAACCTTGCATCACCTTGCAACGGCAAGTGCAGCACACGCCGGCTTTGCATGAAAAGGGCAGGTCCAGGCCCAGAGAGAGCGCGATGTCGAGGATTTTTTCATTCCGGTTCATCGGCATGTCGTAGGGTTTGCCATCAAGCACCACGGTCAGTTGCACTTCGCCTGCATCGCGGGTGGCCTTGTGGCCCAGCACGGCCTGGCTGCGCTGTTCGGGGCTCAGCGCTTCCAGTGTGGGGGAGCTGAAACGTTCGGTGCGGATGCGCTCGGCCTTGACGCCAGCACCCAGCAGGGCCTGTTCGGTGGCCTCGATCATGGCTTCGGGGCCGCAAACAAAGACCTCATCCATGCTGCCCACCGGCAAAAACGCATCGATGATGGCGAGCACTTTGTCGCCATCGATGCGGCCTTCCAGCAAGGGCACTTCTTGCGCCTGGCGTGACAGGATGTGGATCAGCGTCAGGCGATCGGGGTAGCGGTCTTTCAGGTCTTGCAGCGCCTCGTTGAACATGACGCTGTCCATGCGGCGGTTGCCGTAGACCAGGGTGAACTTGGATTCGGGCTGGTCTTCGAGGGTGCTGGCCAGGATGGACAGGATGGGTGTGATGCCCGAGCCTGCCGCAAAGCCCACCCGGTGGATGGCGCGGGGCCGTTGCACCACAAAGCGGCCATCGGGCGACATCACGCGCAGGGTGTCACCGGCCTGGAGTTGTGTGGCAGCCCAGTTGGAAAACACACCGCCCTCAACAGGGCGGATGCCTACTTCGAGCAGGCCTTGCTTTTGCAGCAGGCTGTGGGCTGAACTGATGGAGTAACTGCGCCGCACATCAGCGCCGTCGATGCTGGCGCGCAGTGTCAGGAATTGGCCTGGCTGAAAGGCAAAGCTGTCGCGCAAATTTTCGGGCACATGCAATGTAATCGCCACGGCGCCTGCCGCTTCAGGGGTGACGCGTGCGATGGAGAGATCATGGAAGCGTGGTGCGGACATGGCTTCACTGCATCAAGGCAGCTCAATAGGGTTTGAAGTAATCGAAGGGCTCCATGCAGGCCAGGCACCGGTAAAGAGCCTTGCATGCCGTAGAGCCAAAGTGGGAAGTTTCGGTGGTGTTGCCGGAGCCGCATTGCGGGCAGTGCACGACTTCGGGCTTGGCGCTTCGGGCCGCGAACTGCACCACATTGGCCGAACCAGTTTTTTCGCTGGCACAGGCGTGGGGTGGGGCGATGCCATAGGCGCGCAATTTTTCTCTTGCCGCTTCGGTCATCCAGTCGGTGGTCCAGGCCGGTGCCAGTTGCGTGACCACACGGCCTTGCAGGCCATTGGCGTGCAGCAAAGCGGCCACGTCGTCCTCGATCTGGCCCATCGCCGGGCAGCCGCTGTAGGTCGGGGTGATGACCACCTCCAACCCAGTGGCGGATTCACGCACATCACGCAGGATGCCCAACTCGCGCAGTGTGACCACCGGGATTTCTGGGTCAGTCAACGACTCCAGCAAAGCCCAGGCTCGGGCAACATCTGTTGCGCTGGTTTGCAGAGGGATGGGCTTGGACATCGGTATGGATTACCAAGTTGCTTGCGGGTGCGCGCGTGCGAGGCTTTGCATTTCGCCCAGCACAAATCCAAGGTGCTCAGAATGAATGCCTTGTTTGCCTGTGGTGACAAAGCCGCCAGCGGCGGGTCGATGGAGCGTGGCCTCCTCCAAGGCGGCATCCACGATCTGGTTCCAGTCGGTTTGCAATCCGGCCATGTCGATGCCCGTCCCATTCGACAGGGCTGCGGCTTCTTGCGGGCTGGAGACCCAGAATTCCTGGGTGTATGACAACAACTGGTCGACGGCATTTTGTGCGCGTGCATGCGATTCAGCGGTGCCATCGCCCATGCGTACCAGCCAGTCACGCGAATGCCGCAGGTGGTAGCGCACCTCCTTGAGTGATTTGGCGGCGATCGCCGCCAGTTGTGCGTCTTTGGAGCTTTG
>NZ_JBIKHV010000046.1:0-20206 GCF_044361985.1 Limnohabitans sp.
CGGACATCACCTCCGAAGATCTTCGATCTCCGCGTCGCCAGCTGATCGAATGGCAGATGGCGCATGCCGATCTGGATGCCCTGATTGACCAAGCTGTGCTGACGCCTCAGCCGCTGGACGAGTTGCTTTTGCGGCGTCTGAAAAAACGTCGCTTGGCTTTGCGCGATCAAATCACCCAATTGCAGTGGATGCTCGACCCCAAGGAGCCTGCTTGAGTTTGCTGCTGCAAAGGGTTGCGCTGACCTTGTCAAGCCATGGGGCTCTTGCCCAGGCAGTGCCAGGGTTTCAGCCCCGTGAGGGCCAGACCGACATGGCCATGGCGGTCAGCCAGACGCTGGAGCAGGGTGGCCAGTTGGTGGTTGAGGCCGGCACAGGGGTTGGCAAAACCTATGCTTATCTGGTGCCCGTGTTGCTCAGCGGGCAGCGGGCGCTGGTTTCAACCGCCACCAAGGCGCTGCAAGACCAATTGTTTTCCCGTGACATCCCTCGCCTGGTGGATGTTTTGGGATTGCCCATCCGTGTCGCCTTGCTCAAGGGGCGGTCCAATTACCTTTGCTTGCACCGCATGGAGCAAGCCCGCCACAGTTCAGAAGCCACCCAGCCCAGTGCGCAGCGTGCGCTGGCCAAAATCGAGACTTGGTCGCAGGCCACACGCACGGGTGACATGTCCGAATTGACGGGTTTGGACGAGCGCTCGTCTTTGTGGCCTTTGGTCACCTCGACACGTGACAACTGCCTTGGCTCCAGTTGTCCACGCTTTCGCGCTTGTCACGTGAACCTGGCCAGAAAAGAGGCCATGGCTTCGGATGTGGTGGTGATCAACCACCATCTTTTTTTCGCTGACATGGCGGTGCGCGAGTCGGGTGTGGCCGAATTGCTGCCTACCGTGCGGGTAACCGTGTTCGACGAGGCCCACCAGCTCAATGAAATCGGGGTCAATTTTTTGGGCCAACAATTGTCCACGGTTCAATTGCTGGAGTTGTCGCGCGATGTTCTGGCCACCGGCTTGCAGTTGGCGCGGGGCTTGGTGGACTGGCATGCGCTGACGGATCAACTCGAAAAATCCACCCGCGACTTGCGCCTGGCTGCAGGCCTGCACCGGGGTTCTGTGAGGTTACGCTGGACACAGGTCTTGCCTGAAGGCGTGGATGCTGCCGAATGGACCCTTGCCTTGCAATATCTGGTTCACGCATTGGCGCAGTTGCAAAGCGGCCTGGAGTCCGTGGTGGAGCTGGCCCCAGATTTTCAGCGGCTCTTTGAGCGCAGCCGCGAGCTGTCCGAAAAGGCGGTTTTGTTCTCCAGCGCGCCAGACAGCGAGGGCGTGCGTTGGGCCGAAGTCAGTGCGCAACTGCGCTTGGTCGAGTCACCGTTGGACATTGCACAGGCTTTTTCGGCTTTGATCAAACCCGCGCAAGCGAACTTGGCCCATGACACCGAAGACGCGTCCGATGCAGAGGTGGTGCAGGCCTTGATGGCGGGCGACCCTCGCCATGTTCTGGAAAATCAAACACCCAACGGTGGCGGAGTCGGCCAACGTGCCTGGATTTTCACATCCGCAACGCTGGGCGATGAACCAAGTTTGCGCTGGTTCACCGAGCCTTGCGGATTGACCTCAGCGCAAGTGATGCAGGTGAGCAGTCCGTTTGACTACGCGCAACAAGCGGCCTTGTATGTGCCTGAACATTTACCCAAGCCCAGTGATCCAGGTCATGCGGCCCAAGTGGCGCAGTTGGTGCTTGAGGCGGTGCAACTGCTGGGTGGCAGAACACTGGTGCTCACCACCACCCTGAGTGCCATGCGCAGCATTGGTGAGTATTTGCAGTCCCATCTGGACGCCGGCGCGAATATTGAAGTTCTGGTGCAGGGGCAAAGCCCTAAGCGGCGTCTGATGGAGCGCTTCAGGGAAGGTGCAGGAGATCAGCGCCCTGGCTGCGTTCTGGTCGCTTCGGCTTCGTTTTGGGAGGGTTTTGACGTTCCTGGAGATGCTTTGCAGTTGGTGGTTATCGACAAACTGCCGTTCCCGCCACCGGGGGATCCGTTGTTTGAAGCCAGAAGTCAGCGCGTCACGCGGGAGGGGCGCAGTGCGTTTGCAGACCATGCCTTGCCTGAAGCCGCTGTGGCCCTGAAACAGGGCGCTGGGCGATTGATCCGCAGTGAAACAGACCGCGGCGTGTTGGTGGTTTGTGACACGCGTTTGGCCACCATGTCTTATGGCCGAAGGCTGGTGCGGGGCTTGCCGGAAATGCGACGCCTGAACGGGCACCCCGAATTTTTATCGACTTTGCGTCAATTCACCACAGACGCCACCAGCTCGTCGATTTCTTGACCCCTTCAGCCTTCAGGTAGTCTGACTGCGGAAAGTTCTTTGCGAGCACCCGCTTGGCGTCATCGCGCAAAGCGGTCATGCCCAAGGCATCGTAAGAGCTCACCAAAATGGCCAAAGCTTCTTCCACGGCCGGGACGCCCTGGTAGTCGGCAATGGCTTGCTGAGCGCGGTTGACTGCGGCAACATGCGCGCCGCGACTGGCGTAAAAGCGGGCCACATGCACTTCGTAAGAGGCCAATGCGTTCACGATGTGCAGCATGCGCTGGCGTGCTTCGGGTGTGTATTTGGAGTCAGGAAAACGTGTGCTCAGTTCCTTGAAGGCTTCGTAAGAATCTTTGGCCGCTTTCTGGTCACGCTCAGACAAATCTTGCTTGGTGAGAAACGAGAACAAGCCCAGGTTGTCGTTGAAATTGACCAGGCCTTTCAGGTAGATGGCGTAGTCAAGGGCTGGACTGGAGGGGTGCAATCGGATGAACCGGTCCAGGGTTGCCGTGGCCTGAATTTTGTCGCCCGTCTTGTATTGGGCATAGGCCTTGTCAATTTGGGCCTGCTGCGCCAAAACGGTGCCCGCAGCACGGCCTTCGAGCTTCTCGTAATAACCAATGGCCTTGTCCCAGGCACCTGAATTGGCCTCGTCGCGAGCTTCTTTGTAAATTTTCTCGGGCGTCCAAGCTGCAGTCACATCCTTGGTGGTGTTGGCGCAGCCAGAAAGAAACAGCAAAGCTGACACCACCAAGCCGGCCGGAACCATCGATAATCTGAAGCTACGCATCTGTGACACCCTAGAACTGTTGAACATTTTGATTATATCGGCCGCCCCTGTAATGGAAGACAACGCCACCTTGATGGAAGATGCTGAACGCCCATTGGAGGCGTCTGACGAAGAGGTTCGCACGATCCAGGTGCCCATGGCGCTTCACGGCCAGCGGCTGGACCGCGCTTTGGCGCAAATGGTGCCCGAATTTTCACGCAGTTATTTGCAGCAATTGATCGAGCAAGGAGATGCCCTGATCGATGGACAGACTGTGAGCAAGGTGTCGTCCAAGGTGCGTCTGGGGCACCGCATCCAAGTCACCCTGCGCGCCACGCCTCAGTCTCAGGCTTTTGTAGCTGAAGAGATGCCGATCGATGTGGTCTATGAAGATGCGCACCTGCGCGTGATCAACAAGCCTGCGGGTCTGGTGGTCCATCCGGCCCCTGGCAACTGGCGCGGCACCCTGCTCAATGGTCTGCTGGCTCTGGATCCTCTGGCGTCTGAGGTGCCCAGAGCAGGCATCGTTCACCGCTTAGACAAAGACACCAGCGGCTTGATGGTGGTGGCGCGAACACGCCAGGCCATGGATGCGCTGGTTCAACTAATTGCGGCCCGAGAAGTGCATCGCCAATATTTGGCCATAGCTCACAAGCCCTGGATGGCACCTTCTCCTAAAACTGTCGAGGCTGCAGTTGGCCGCGACCCGGCGAACCGTTTGCGCATGGCTGTGGTCGATTTGACTCACCAATCGGGTAAAACGGCAGCGACGACGATCGAGGTGCTCGATAAAAACACCCAGGCGAGTCTGGTGAAATGCACCCTGCATACAGGCCGCACGCACCAAATACGGGTTCACATGGCGCATGTCGGGCACCCGTTGCTAGCGGACGCTGTTTATGGGGGCGCCAAGGCCGCCGACATGTCGCGCCAGGCCTTGCATGCATGGCATTTGGCCTTTGTTCACCCCATCTCCGGACAATCGATGGATTTAACCGCGGCCTTGCCCGCAGACATGGCGCAAGCCCTTTCAATTTTGGGGCTCAGCTACAATCCGAAGCTTCAGGGAGCCTGAGTCAGATTTTCTGGCCCAAGCGAATCCAAGAATTGGCAGCTTGCCAAACCTTCAGAACGGGGGTTTTCTTGTTTGAAAAACCATGACCTCTGCACCTTCGACGCCGTGAGGCGTCTTTTTCCCGAAAGATAGACACATGAATACGGCGCAAGCCAAGCGTGTCCTGGAAACCGCCTTGCTCACAGCAGGTCAGCCATTGTCACTGCGCGACTTGCGTGTGTTGTTTGACGATGAACTCGGGGCCGACACCCTGAGACAGATGCTGCAAGATTTGGAACTCGAGTGGACCCCCAAAGGTCTCGAGCTGACCCGTGTCGCCAGCGGTTGGCGCTTTCAAAGTCGTCCAGAATTGCGCCATTATCTGGACCGTTTGCACCCTGAAAAGCCCCCCAAATACACCCGCGCTGTGCTCGAGACGCTGGCCATCATCGCCTACCGTCAACCGGTTACACGGGGGGATATGGAAGACATTCGTGGGGTCACCATCAGCTCCCAGATCCTGAGGCAACTGGAGGATCGAGGTTGGGTTGAAGTCATTGGCCACCGTGAGACCGTGGGCCGTCCTGGCTTGTACGCCACGACTCGACAATTCCTCGACGACCTGGGCCTGTCCACACTTGATCAGTTGCCGATGCTGTCTCAGGTCAATGGCCAGACCACTGCTTTGTCCGGCCTGGTCGAGCAGATGCCTGTCCAGCCATCCTTGTCGCTCGAAGATGACAGCAACGCCTTGCCTTTCGATATGCCCGTCGTGGACGACGCACCGCACCAAGTTCCAGATCAGGCAACAGCCAAGCCGCTGCATGAACCCGAGGTCTTGATGCAAGAAGCGCACGATGAAGCGCACAGGCAGCCTGAAGCTGCAAATTCGTCCGAGCCATCCAATGTCGTTGGCACACCCCCCGATCGCAGCGATGTCACCATTCTGTCTGCGAGCCCAGATAACCACCTTGACCACCCGCTGCATGGCGAAAAGCCCACCCCTGAATGAACCAAGAACCTCACGACGACACGTCGCCGCTGCCCATTGATCCCACTGCCCGCCAACCACAGGCGGGCGAGTCGACTTACAAACCGATTGCGCTGGCCGATGTGGTGTCTGGCCAGTTCGACGACGAAGAAGCGACCCAAGACCTCACCATCGACTTGGGGAAACGCGTGTTGGCCCCCCAGACAGACTCGCCCAAACTGCACAAAGTCCTCGCGCAAGCGGGCATGGGCTCCCGTCTGGAGATGGAAAAGCTGATTTTGGAAGGTCGCATTTCGGTCAACAATGAAGCTGCCCACATCGGTCAGCGGGTTCAATACGGCGACCAGATCAAGGTCAACGGCAAACCCATTCACATCCGCATTGACCCGCCACCGGCCCGGGTACTCGCCTACCACAAGCCTGCAGGCGAGATCGTCAGCCATGACGACCCGCAAAACCGCCCCTCCGTTTTTCGTAAATTGCCCCGTTTGCAAAATGGCAAATGGCAATCTGTCGGACGTCTCGACCTGAACACCGAGGGCTTGCTGCTTTTCACCAGTTCGGGTGAGTTGGCCAACCAGTTGATGCATCCCCGGTTCGGGCTTGAGCGTGAATATGCTGTTCGCGTGCTGGGCGCTTTGAGCAAAGAGGAAAAGCAGCGCTTGCTGGATGGCGTGATGCTGGACGACGGTGTCGCCCAATTTGGCTCCATCGAAGACGGCGGCGGTGAGGGCTCCAATTGTTGGTACCGTGTCACGATCTCCGAGGGGCGCAACCGGGAGGTGCGCCGCATGATGGAATCGGTGGGCCATGCCGTCAGCCGCTTGATCCGCATCCGATACGGTGCGATGGTTTTGCCGCACGGCTTGCGTCGCGGTGCTTGGCTGGAACTGGATGAAGCCGATATTCGGGCACTCATGCGTGCTGCGGGCACCACGGAGCGTCCTCGGTCTTCCGAGGCACGGCCAGTGACCCGAACCAATCGCAATGACCGGCGTCCACGCACAGGCGGTCAGGGCCGCACAGGAACTGCCGTGCCGCGCGCCAAACCAGTGGCCAAACCCAACAGGGCGCCAGGCGCATCGGGGACCGGCCTGCCTGATCCCGTGAAGACGACTACTTCGTTCATCGGGGCAGAGAGTTTCAACCGGCTGAAGAAAACGCCCGGTGCTCCAGGTCGGGGCGGGCGTGGCGGTGCCCGTAGCCGCTGATTTCTGTTTTGACCGTGGGGGCATATGCTGCTTCGGTGCCATTTGGCTGGGCTCATCAGGGTAGAATGATGGGCTTTGCTGTAGGGCAAAAATGCTTATAAATCACTCTGTTACAGGAAAAACAATGGCCATCGAACGCACACTCTCCATCATCAAGCCCGACGCAGTCGCCAAGAACGTCATTGGGCAGATTTATGCCCGTTTTGAAGCTGCAGGCCTGAAAGTGGTCGCATCCAGGATGGCACATCTGTCGCGCGGCGAAGCCGAAGCTTTTTATGCTGTGCACAAAGCGCGTCCTTTCTTCAAGGACTTGGTCGAGTTCATGATCTCAGGCCCCGTGATGATTCAGGCCCTGGAAGGCGAGAATGCCATCGCCAAGAACCGTGACCTGATGGGCGCGACCGATCCCAAGAAAGCGGACGCCGGCACCATCCGTGCTGATTTTGCGGACAGCATCGATGCCAACGCCGTGCACGGCTCTGATGCGCCTGAAACTGCTGCCGCCGAAGTTGCGTTCTTCTTCGCTGGCATGAACGTTTACACCCGCTAACAGCGTCGCGGCAACAGCGCGACCTCTACCATCATGACGGCCAACCTTCTCGAATTTGATCTGGATGGTTTGGCCGTTTTTTGTGAGAGCCTGGGCGAAAAGCGCTTCAGGGCGACCCAATTGTTCCGCTGGATACATCAGCGGGGCGCCAGTGATTTTGACCAGATGACCGATCTGGCGAAGTCATTGCGCCAAAAGCTTCAGTCTCGCGCGCATGTTTCTGCGCTGCCCTTGATCAGTCAGCATATTTCGACAGACGGCACCATCAAATGGCTGTTCGATGTCGGCGATGGCAACGCCATCGAATCGGTGTTCATTCCCGAAGACGACCGGGGCACCTTGTGCATTTCATCGCAGGCTGGTTGCGCTGTAGGGTGCCGCTTTTGCTCCACAGGCCACCAGGGCTTCAGCCGCAATCTCACTACGGGTGAAATTCTGGCGCAGTTGTGGTTTGCCGAGCATTTTTTACGCAAGCACCTGCAGACCGATGAACGTGTCATCTCCAACGTGGTGATGATGGGCATGGGTGAGCCCCTGCAAAATTACACCGCATTGGTGCCGGCACTGCGTGCCATGCTGGACGATCACGGTTACGGCTTGTCGCGTCGCCGTGTCACCGTGTCCACCTCGGGTGTGGTGCCCATGATCGAGCGACTGTCGGCCGATTGCCCAGTTGCACTGGCGGTATCGCTGCATGCACCCCACGACACCTTGCGCGACCATTTGGTGCCACTCAATCGCAAATACCCGCTGGAAGAATTGATGCAAGCATGCATCGCTTATCTGGCCCACGCGCCGCGTGACTTCATCACATTTGAATATTGCATGCTGGATGGCGTCAACGACCAAGCGGAGCACGCCCATCAACTCATTGACCTGGTGCAAAGCCATGCCCGCCAGGGTCTGCGGTGCAAATTCAATCTGATTCCCTTCAACCCATTTCCGGCTTCCGGTTTGCTGCGCTCGCCCAACGCCCGCGTACAGGCCTTTGCCAAACAACTCCAGGACGCGGGTTTGGTCACCACGGTTCGCAAAACCCGAGGGGATGACATTGACGCCGCTTGTGGTCAATTGGCGGGTGATGTCAAGGACCGCACCCAAGTGCAAAATCGCATGGCGCAGCAGCGCACCATCATGCTGGTGCCCGCTTCATCTGTTCAAACCCAGGAGTCTGGTGATGCCTGAAAACGATCGTTTGGACAATGCGCCTGGGGCATCTGACGGCATTGCTGCCCAGCCCCTGACGGCAGGCAAGTTGTTGAAGGCTGCACGGGAGCGGGCGGGTCTGCATCTGGGGGTTTTGGCGGTCAACTTGAAGGTGTCGGTCCGTCAATTGGAGGCCCTGGAGGCCGACCAGTACCCGGCCGACCAAAGTCCTGTTTTTGCCCGCGGACTGGCGGCCAGTTTTTGTCGGCAACTGCGCATTGATCCTGCGCCAATTTTGGCTTTGATGCCACGCACCGCCAATTATCTTGAGCCCTACGGTGCGGTGCGCCAAGCGCTTGTTGCACCCGCTGATTTTCGGCGAGTGAACCGTTCGCCGAGAGGCTTTCAGTTTCAGGCCTGGTGGACCGCTGGCGGCATGCTTGTCCTGATCGCCGCACTCATCTGGTTGCCTGGCCCTTCACAATGGTCATGGCTGGAAAGTGTGACGGCCTACCTGAGCCCATCAGAACCGGAGGTGCGTACGGTCAGCATGGTGCCTGAGGCCTCGCCATTACCCGCTGGATCTGCCACGGATGCCGCCGCCCTGGGCGCCGTTGTGGGTGTCCCTGCGCTGACAGACGCGTCGACCAAACTGCCTGAAGTCGATCCCTCGCTTGCACTCAACAGTTTGCGAACAGTCCCCAAAGAAACCAACACTGAAGCCAGTAAGCCGGCCGCGCTAACGCTTGGGCCTGCGCCTGCACAGCTCTTGTTGGCCGCCACGCAGACCAGTTGGGTTGAAGTTCGGGATGCCAAAAACCAGATGATCTGGAGCGGGGTTTTGAACCCGGGCGATACCCAGCGTCTGTCAGCAGCAGATCTGATGTCGGTCGTGGTGGGCCGCGCAGACGCTGTTCAAGTGACCTTCAAGGGGCAATCTTTTGATCTCAAACCACACACCAAAGCCAATGTGGCACGTTTCGAGATGAAACCATGATCACGACAAGCCCCATTGCCATCGCTGTGCCCGCAAAGCGCAAGAGCCGCCAATCCAGAGTTGTCTGGGGGTCCCGTGTGGTGACCGTCGGCGGCGGTGCCCCTGTGCGTGTGCAGTCCATGACCAACACCGACACAGTGGATGTGATCGGCACCGCCATCCAGGTCAAAGAACTGGCCATAGCCGGCTCCGAAATGGTGCGCATCACCGTGAACACCCCTGAAGCAGCGCAAGCCGTGCCGCACATTCGTGACCAACTCGACAAAATGGGTATCGATGTGCCCCTGATCGGTGATTTCCATTACAACGGCCACCGGCTGTTGACTGATTACCCTGCGTGCGCCGAGGCGCTGTCGAAATACCGCATCAATCCAGGCAACGTGGGCAAGGGTGACAAGCGCGATGTGCAGTTTGGTCAGATGATCGAAGCGGCTGTGCGCTGGAACAAAGCCATACGCATTGGCGTCAACTGGGGCAGCCTGGACCAGGAGTTACTGGCAGAGTTGATGGACCAGAACAGCCAGCGCGCCGAACCCTGGGAGGCTCGGCAAGTGATGTACGAAGCCCTCATTTCGTCGGCTATTTCTTCTGCTCAACGGGCTGAAAGCATGGGTCTTGATGGGGCTCAGATTGCTTTGTCCTGCAAGGTCTCAGGCGTCCAGGACCTGATCTCGGTCTACCGTGAGTTGGGTCGCCGCACTGATTACGCCTTGCATTTGGGCCTGACCGAGGCGGGCATGGGCACCAAGGGGACGGTGGCTTCGGCCACAGCCTTGGCCATCCTGCTGCAAGAGGGGATCGGCGACACGATCCGTGTCTCATTGACCCCGCAACCGGGTGAAGCACGCACGCAAGAAGTGGTGATTGCCTCTGAAATTTTGCAGTCACTGGGCTTGCGCATTTTTGTGCCCAGTGTGACCGCTTGCCCCGGCTGCGGGCGCACGACCAGCAGCACCTTTCAGGAATTGGCCAAACAGATTGATGACTTTTTACGAGCCCAGATGCCCGTCTGGCGTGCCCGTTATCCCGGGGTCGAAAACCTCAAGGTGGCGGTCATGGGCTGCATCGTGAACGGCCCTGGCGAAAGCAAGCACGCCGACATCGGCATCAGCCTGCCCGGCACAGGCGAAGCGCCAGCGGCCCCTGTCTTCATTGACGGTGAAAAGCGCCTGACATTGCGCGGCGACGGCATCGCGCAAGAGTTTCAGGGACTGGTTGAAAACTACATTGAGAACCGTTTTGGTTCAGGATCTACCGAGAAAAAATGAGCGAGTTTCTTCCAGAAAACAGCCCCAAGCCTGCCAAAGCTCAGAAGCTGGTGGGTGTTAAGGGCATGAACGATGTGCTGCCACCTGACTCCGCGCGCTGGGAGTGGTTGGAGGCCAAAGTGCGCAACCTGATGTCGCGTTACGCCTATCGCAATATTCGCACGCCCATCGTTGAGCCAACGGCCTTGTTTGTGCGCGGCCTGGGCGAGGTGACCGACATCGTCGAGAAGGAAATGTATTCCTTTGAGGACCGCCTGAACGGTGAACAGCTCACTTTGCGCCCTGAGTGCACGGCGGGTGTGGTGCGCGCTGTGGTCGAGCACAACATGCTTTACGAAGGTGGCAAACGCCTGTATTACATGGGCCCGATGTTTCGCCACGAGCGCCCGCAACGCGGCCGTTACCGGCAATTTCACCAGATTGGCGCCGAGGTACTGGGTTTTGCCGGTGCCGAGGTGGACGCTGAATTGATCCTCTTGGCCGATGCGCTCTGGAAAGAACTCGGGCTGAAAGACGTTCGCCTGGAACTCAACAGCCTGGGCCAGCCGCATGAGCGTCTGTTGCACAGAGCCGCCCTGATCGCCCACCTGGAGCAGCATGCCGACTTGCTGGACGAAGAGGCCAAACGCCGTCTGCACAGCAATCCTTTGAGGATTCTGGACACCAAAAACCCGGCCATGCTGGGCGTGGTCGAGTCGGCACCGCGTCTGCTCGACTTTTTGGGCGAGGCGTCCCTGGCCCACTTTCATGGGGTCCAGGCGATTTTGGACGCCAACGGCGTTTCATACAGCATCAACCCGCGTCTGGTCCGGGGCATGGATTACTACAACCTTACGGTGTTCGAGTTCATCACCACCAGCCTGGGTTCGCAAGGCACCATCTGCGGCGGTGGCCGTTACGACTATCTGCTTGAGCAGGTGGGCGGCAAAGCGGCGCCAGCGGTGGGCTGGGCATTGGGTGTTGAGCGTGTGCTTGAACTGATCAAGGAGCAGGGCGAGCCCTTGCCAGAACCCGCCCCCGATGTGTATGCGATCGTGCCCGAAACGGCTGCATTGCCTGTTGCCATGCAGGTGCTGCAAGCTTTGCGCGCAAACGGTGTGTCGGCCCAAATGCACGCTGGGAGCGGTGACAGCATGGGCAGCATGAAGTCCCAGTTCAAGAAGGCCGATGCTTCTGGCGCCCGTTTTGCATTGGTTTTCGGGGCTGAAGAGTTGGCCCAAGGCCTCGTCGCCGTCAAATCGCTGCGCGACGGGGAAGGTGCCCAGCGCACAGAGTCTTTGGCCAGTGTGGCCGCCTGGGCCTACAGCCTACAATCGCCGCTTCAAAGCGCAACCAGCAGTTAAATCACCATGGCCAAAGCACTCGACCTTGAAGAACAAGAACAACTCGACCAGATCAAGCACTTCTGGAAGACTTGGGGCAACCTGATTTCCTGGCTGTTGATTGCTGTTTTGGGCAGCTTCGCCGCCTGGAACGCTTACCAATATTGGGAGCGAACCCAGGCCACAAAAGCGGCTGCGCTTTATGACGAAGTTGAGCGGGCAACGGCCTCGGGTGACATTGCCCGTGTGGAGCGCAGTTTGGCCGACATGAAGGACAAATTCGGCTCGACCCAATTTGCCTTGCAATCGGCTTTGCTGGCGGCCAAAACCTTGCAAGCCCAAGGCAAGAGCGATGCAGCGCGTGAGGCGCTGGTCTGGGTGACTGCCAGCGCAAGCGACAAAGCGTACCGGGACATCGCCCGTTTGCGACTGGCCGCTTTGCAGCTCGACGCCAAGGCGTACGACGATGCCTTGAAACAATTGGGCATGGAATTCACGCCCACCATGGCCGGCTTGGCGGCAGACCTTCGTGGCGATGTGTTGCAGGCCAAAGGCCAAGCGACCGAAGCCATTGGGGCCTACCAGCAAGCCTGGCAAAAAATGGCAGATTTCCCTGATTACCGTCGTTTGGTGCAAGCCAAACTCAATGCCCTGGGCGTTGATCCTGAGTCGGCTGCCGTTGCGGAGACCCCGAAGTGATGACCTTTTTCAACCATTTTTGGCCCCGTTTGAGCTTGATCGGGGTCTTGACAGTCGCCCTTGCGGCTTGTTCCAGCGCACCCGAGAAGCCCCAACCTGCCGCATTGCCTGCCGTGAGTGGTCAGGTGGCGGTGCAAAAAGTCTGGACCCACACTGTGGGACCGGTGACGACACCGTTGTTGGCCTCCGTCGATGGCGACCAGGTGGCCGTGGCCTCAACGCAGGGACAAGTGGTATTGATCAAAGCCAGCACGGGTCAGGAAGTTTGGCGCCTTAAGCTTGACAGCCCTATTCAGGCAGGCGTCGGTGGTGACGGTCAGCGTTTTGCGGTGGTCACTCAAATGAACGAAGTGGTGGCCATTGAAGCCGGCCGAGTGGTCTGGCGTCACCGCTTATCCGCCTTGTCCTACACGCCACCGCTTGTGGCGGGGGGCCGTGTCTTTGTTCTGACCGCCGACCGTGCCGTCACGGCGCTCGATGGCGCTTCAGGTCAAAAGCTCTGGACCCAGCAGCGCACTGGCGACCCGTTGGTCTTGCAGCAAGCTGGCTTGCTGATGTCCTTTGGCGACAATTTGCTGGCAGGCTGGGGAGGACGCTTGGCCTCCTTGAATCCGAACACGGGCGCCGTGCGTTGGGAAACACTGTTGGGTTCATCACGTGGCACCAACGAGGTTGAGCGGCTGGTCGACCTGGTGGCCGGTGCCAGCCGTCAAGGCACTAGCTTGTGTGTTCGCGCCTTCCAGTCCGCAGTCTCTTGTATCGATGCCAACCGTGGCAACATTTTGTGGACACGTCCAGCGCAGGGCCATACCGGTCTGGACGGTGACGATGCCCTTGTTTTTGGTGCCGAGTCCGACAGCAAAGTGTTCGCTTGGCAGCGTCAAAGTGGACAGCCGGCCTGGACTCAAGAGGCCTTGCGCTTTCGGGGTTTGACCGCACCTTTGGTACTGGGTCGCTCTGTTGTGCTGGGCGATGACAAGGGCAATGTGCATTTCCTGTCGCGCCAAGATGGGCAAAACTTGCAGCGCTTGAGCACGGACGGCAGCGCCATTGTGGGCAGGCCCGTGGCCGCTGGCCAGACTTTGGTGGTGGTGACACGCACCGGGGGCATCTTCGGATTTCGCCCTGAATGATGGATTGGAAAATTTTTAAGTGAAACCAGTACTGGCCCTCGTGGGCCGCCCCAATGTGGGTAAATCCACGCTGTTCAACCGACTTACCAAAAGCCGCGATGCCATCGTGGCCGATTTTGCGGGTTTGACCCGTGATCGACACTATGGCAACGGCAAGCAAGGCCGCCAGGAGTTCATCGTCATTGACACCGGTGGTTTTGAGCCCGACGCGAGCAGTGGCATCTACAAGGAAATGGCCAAGCAAACGCGGCAGGCCGTGGCAGAGGCCGATATCGTGATCTTTGTCGTGGATGCGCGTGGCGGTTTGTCAGCGCAGGACCACGATATTGCCAAATATTTGCGCAAAATCGGCAAGCCCTGCCTGCTGGTCGCCAACAAGTCTGAGGGCATGCTGGAGGGTATCCAACTGACCGAGTTTTACGAGCTGGGTTTGGGGGACGTGATTGCCATTTCGGCCGCCCACGGTCAAGGCACGCGCGGCTTGGTCGAGTTGGCGCTCGAGTCCCTTAACCTGCCTGAAGACCCGGAAGAAATCGAAGAGGATCCGACGGTCATCAAGCTGGCTGTTGCTGGTCGCCCCAACGTGGGGAAATCCACCCTGATCAACACCTGGTTGGGCGAGGAGCGACTGGTAGCTTTTGACATGCCAGGCACCACACGCGACGCGATTTCGGTGCCCTTTGAACGCCAGGGTCAGAAATTTGAGTTGATCGACACCGCTGGTTTGCGCCGCAAAGGCAAGGTGTTTGAAGCCATCGAGAAATTTTCAGTCGTCAAAACACTCCAGGCCATTGAGTCTGCCAACGTTGTTTTGCTGTTGCTCGATGCCGAGCAGGGTGTCACTGACCAGGATGCGCACATTGCCGGGTACGCCCTTGAAAGCGGTCGCGCCATGGCGCTGGCCATCAACAAGTGGGATGCCGTTGACGAATACCAGCGGCAGTTGGTGCAGCGCTCGATCGAAACGCGCTTGCCTTTTTTGAGCTTTGCCAACATCCACTTCATTTCGGCCAAAAAGCGCCAAGGCTTGGGTCCTGTCTGGGCTTCCATTGTCCAGGCGCACAAATCGGCGATGTGCAAGATGAGCACGCCCATTTTGACCCGCCTGCTTTTGGAGGCTGTCCAGTTCCAGAGCCCGCAACGTGGCGGCATGTTCCGCCCAAAGCTGCGCTATGCACACCAAGGCGGCATGAACCCGCCTGTGATCGTGGTCCATGGAAACTCTCTGGAACACGTGACCGATACCTACAAACGCTTTCTGGAAGGTCGTTTTCGCAAGGCCTTCAATTTGTCAGGTACGCCCCTGAGGATCGAGATGAAAACATCGACCAATCCTTTTGCGGACAAAGAATCCAGGTGATATTTGAGGAAATCGGGTTTTCTAAAATCCCGCTTCTTACCCTGTGGTAAGGTCAAACCTTCAAAACTTCTGAACACGGAGAATATCGTGAGCAACAAAGGTCAACTTTTGCAAGACCCCTTCCTGAATGCACTGCGCCGCGAGCATGTGCCAGTCTCCATTTACCTGGTGAACGGCATCAAACTGCAAGGCCAGATCGAATCTTTTGACCAATACGTCGTTTTGCTTCGCAACACCGTGACCCAAATGGTTTACAAACATGCCATTTCGACCATTGTTCCCGGTCGTTCTGTGACTTTCAGCACACCCGAATCGGGTGAAATTACCGCTTAATGTGGTTTTCTCTGGCCCGATGGCTTGATCCCGCCATCGGAGGGTGCTGATATTGACTGAAACACTTTCCAACAAGCCCGCGCCGACCTTACTGGTCGGCGTTGACTTTGGGTTGCCGCATTTCGATGCGGACCTCGAGGAATTGGGATTGCTGGCCGAGTCCGGTGGCCTCCGACCCGTGGCTCGCCTGACATGCAAGCGCAAGGCCCCCGATCCGGCATTGTTTGTCGGCAGCGGCAAGGCCGACGAGATCAAGGCTCTGGCCATGATGCACGGCGCGGTCGAGGTGGTTTTTGACCAGTCCCTGAGCCCGGCACAACAACGCAATCTTGAACGCCATATTGGCTTGCCAGTGAACGACCGCACGCTGCTGATTCTGGAAATTTTTGCCCAGCGTGCGCGCAGCCACGAGGGTAAATTACAGGTCGAATTGGCCCGCCAGCAGTATCTGAGCACACGCTTGGTCCGCCGCTGGTCGCATCTGGAACGACAAAGCGGCGGCATCGGCATGCGAGGAGGTCCGGGTGAAACCCAGATCGAACTCGACCGCCGCATGATCAACGACTCGATCAAGCGCATCAAGGAGCGCCTGGTCAAGGTCAAACGCCAGCGCAACACCCAACGTCGCCAGCGTGAGCGGCGTGACACTTTCAATATATCGCTGGTGGGTTACACCAACGCCGGCAAGTCCACCCTGTTCAACGCCTTGGTCAAAGCTCGGGCCTTTGCTGCCGATCAGTTGTTTGCCACGCTGGACACCACCACGCGCCAGCTGTATCTGGGCGAGGCGGGGCGATCGGTGTCCTTGTCTGACACGGTGGGTTTCATACGTGATTTACCGCACGGTCTGGTGGAAGCCTTTCAGGCCACCTTGCAGGAAGCCACTGATGCCGATTTGCTGCTGCATGTGGTGGATGCTGCCAACCCGAACTTTCCTGAGCAAATGGCCGAAGTGCAAAAGGTATTGACCGAGATCGGGGCCGATACCGTTCCGCAATTGCTCGTCTTCAATAAGCTGGATGCTTTGGTCGCAGAGCGCTATCCCCTGCAAATGCAAGACCAATACGAGGTGGATGGCGTGTCCGTTCCCAGGGTATTTTTGAGCGCCAAATCCGGCAAAGGCCTCGACCTGCTGCGATCGGCCTTGTCCAGCATCGTCATGGCCGCCTTGCCCTCGGTCGAGCCAGAGATGTCAGATCCCCGTGACTTGACCCGGGAATATCCGGGGGGGTTGAATTGAAGTCCTGCCGAATTCGGCACAATGCGGGTTCGTTATCCTGTCAAAGACACCTCACCATGAATTTTCATCTGCCAGCCCTGCGATGGTCCTTGCTCCCAGCAAAGGTCCGAGGCATGTTCAATCTCAATGACCCACGCTGGGGTCGGGACGACGACAAATCAACCCCTGAGGGGGGCAACAAACCTGCCAACGATGTACCACCGCCCCCGGGTCCTAAGCCTGATGCCTGGCAACAACCGCCCGGACGTGGCTCACAACAACAAAGCGGCCCCCCTGACTTGGATGAACTCTGGCGCGACTTCAACCGCAAGCTGGGCAATTTGTTTGGTGGCAAAGGTGGCCCTCAGGGACCACAAGGTTCTGGCGGATCGGGGGGGGGCTCTGGTGGGCCCGGCATTCCTGTTTTCTTGAAAAATCTCGGCTTGGGCGTGATCCTGGCTGCGGCCTTGTTGGTCTGGCTGGGCACCGGCTTCTTCATCGTGCAAGAAGGTCAGCAAGCCGTGATCACTCAATTTGGCAGATACCACAGCACGGTGGGTGCCGGTTTCAACTGGCGCATGCCTTATCCCATTCAACGCCAAGAGTTGGTGTTTGTGACCCAGATCCGTTCTGTTGACATCGGGCGTGACAACATCATCAAGGCCACTGGCCTGCGTGAATCGGCCATGCTCACCGAAGACGAGAACATCGTCGAGATCAAATTCGCGGTGCAGTACCGTTTGAACGATGCCCGCGCCTATCTGTTTGAAAGTCGCAACCCGACCGAAGCCGTGGTGCAGTCCGCTGAGACCGCCGTGCGCGAGGTCGTCGGCAAGATGAAGATGGACTCCGCTTTGGCAGAAGAGCGTGATCAGATCGCTCCCCGTGTGCGCGAAAAAATGCAGACTATTCTGGATCGCTACAAAGTGGGCATCGAAGTGGTGGGCATCAACTTGCAACAAGGCGGCGTTCGCCCCCCAGAGCAGGTCCAAGCGGCATTTGATGATGTGCTGAAAGCCGGTCAAGAGCGCGAACGTGCCAAGAACGAAGCCCAGGCTTATGCCAACGATGTGGTGCCCCGAGCTGTGGGTGCGGCTTCCCGCCTCAAGGAAGAGGCAGATGCTTACCGTGAACGCATCGTTGCACAAGCCGAAGGTGACGCGCAGCGCTTCAAGACCATCCTGCCCGAATACCAGAAGTCGCCCCAAGTGATGCGCGACCGCATGTACACCGACACCATGCAGCAGATCTACAGCAACGTGACCAAGGTGCTGGTGGACAGCAAACAAGGCTCGAACTTGTTGTATTTGCCACTCGACAAAATCATGCAGCAGGTCACGACTGTGGCCCCGCCCGCCTTGGACACCCCAGCGGCTGCGGCCAGCGCCAATGGGGCCAACAGCGGTGCAGTGGACACACGTTCACGTGACCTCCAGCGTTCGCGTGAACGCGATCCACGATAAGGACTAAGAAAATGAATCGCATCGGATTGTGGATTTCATCGCTGCTGGTGGCCTTTGCGCTGTTCAGCTCAACCGTGTTTGTGGTTGATCAACGCCAGTTTGGCGTGGTCTACGCTTTGGGTCAAATCAAGGAAGTCATCACCGAGCCGGGCTTGCATTTCAAGCTGCCGCCGCCACTGCAAAACGTCAATTACATTGACAAGCGCTTGCTGACCCTGGACAGCCCAGACAACGAGCCCATGCTGACAGCCGAAAAGCAGCGTGTGGTGATCGACTGGTATGTGCGTTGGCGCATTACCGATCCACAGGCCTATATCCGCAACGTGGGCCTGGACGAAAAAGCCGGCACCAGCCAGCTCAATCGTGTGGTTCGAAATGCCTTCCAGGAAGAGATCAACAAGCGCACGGTCAACGAGTTGTTGTCCCTGAAGCGTGAAGAGTTGATGGATGATGTGAAAGCCGCGGTTCTTATTGTGGTCAAGGGCGCCAAGCCCTGGGGCGTCGATGTGGTGGATGTGCGCATCACACGTGCTGACTACGTGGACACCATCACCGAGTCGGTCTATCGCCGCATGGAAGCCGAGCGTAAGCGCGTGGCCAACGAGTTGCGCTCAACCGGTGGTGCCGAAGGTGAAAAAATCCGCGCCGATGCCGACCGTCAGCGCGAAGTGACCGTGGCCAATGCTTACCGCGATGCCCAGAAAATTAAAGGGCAGGGCGATGCTCAGGCTGCGCGCCTGTATGCCGAGTCGTTTGGCCGCGACCCCCAGTTCGCTCAGTTTTACCGCAGCCTGGAGGCCTACAAATCCAGCTTCAGCAGCAAAAGTGACGTGATGGTGCTTGATCCGAGCAGCTCCGAGTTTTTCAAAGGCATGCGCGGCTCGTCTGGCGTGGCGACACCACCCCGGAAGTAAACCTTGCTGGACACCCTCCTGCTGGCGTTGGGCCTCATGCTCATCCTGGAGGGCTTGATGCCCATGATCTCGCCCTTCAATTGGCGGCGCCTGTTT
Organism: Limnohabitans sp.; assembly: GCF_044361985.1. Classification (GTDB taxonomy): domain Bacteria; phylum Pseudomonadota; class Gammaproteobacteria; order Burkholderiales; family Burkholderiaceae_C; genus Limnohabitans_A. Next base: position 18,834 of record NZ_JBIKHV010000046.1, read on the forward strand.
GAGCAGCTTTTGCAGCTTGAAGATGGGCAAATCCGTTTTTTCGGCATGTTTATGGTCATTGCGGGATTGTTGCTCTTCTGGATTGTTTCCTGAATCCAATCCCTGAAACCGGCATTCAAGCCGGTAAAATCCCTTTTTTAACAGTCCCCCCCACACCCCATGTCTGCTTGGGTCCTCCCGGATCACATTGCCGATGTCTTGCCCTCTGAGGCACGCCACATCGAAGAACTCCGTCGCGAACTGCTGGACACCGCCCGTGGCTATGGCTACGAGCTGGTCATGCCGCCGCTGCTGGAGCATTTGGAATCCTTGCTCACCGGCACGGGTGAAGCGCTTGATTTGCAAACCTTCAAATTGGTGGACCAGCTGTCAGGCCGCACACTGGGTTTGCGAGCTGACACCACCCCTCAGGTGGCTCGGATTGATGCCCACTTGCTCGGCCGTTCTGGGCTGACCCGACTTTGCTATTGCGGCCCGGTTTTGCACACGCGACCCGCCCGTCCGCACGCCACCCGTGAACCCTTGCAGTTGGGGGCTGAGATTTACGGCCATGCTGGCCCAGAGGCTGATCTGGAAACCCTGCAATTGGCCCTTGACTGCCTGCGTGCAGCCCGCCTGGACGATTTGCAAGTGGACCTGGCAGACGCCCGCATCATCAACAGTCTGCTGCAGGCCGAGGCCACTTCTGATGCGGTGCGCCACGAGATCCATGCGGCGCTGGCCATCAAGGACGGGAGCGCGATTGAACGTCTGACCGCTGATTTTTCGTCTGCCAACCGCAATGGCTTGCGTGCCCTGGTGGACTTGTATGGCGATGAGCGTGTGCTTGACGAGGCGGTCAAGTGTCTTCCCGCAACGCCCGCCATCAGCGAGGCATTGACACAGTTGCGCTGGTTGGCCACTCAGATTTCGGGCGCCGCCATCAGTTTTGACCTGGGCGATTCCCGTGGCTATGCCTATTACAGCGGCATGCGTTTTGCCATTTATGCCAAGGGTGCATCCGATGCGCTGGCCCGTGGCGGACGCTACGACGGTGTCGGCGCCGTCTTTGGCCACCGCATTGACCGCGATCGCCCCGCCGTAGGCTTCAGTCTGGATTTGAAAGAACTGGTGTCGGCTGTGCCCCCCTTGGCATTGCGCGCAGCGATCCGGGCCCCCTGGGGCAACTCGGGCAATTTGCGCTCGGCCATTGCTGCCTTGCGCGGCCGTGGCGAAACGGTGGTGTGCATCTTGCCGGGGCATGAAAGCGAAGTTGACGAATTCCATTGCGACCGCGAACTGGTTGAAGCGGCAGGGCAATGGGTGGTACAGGCTCTTTGAGAAAGAACATTTCAAGCATGAACATGAAGCAAGGCCGTAACGTGGTCGTCGTC
>NZ_JBIKHV010000116.1:0-6083 GCF_044361985.1 Limnohabitans sp.
TGCAGTCCATCACCACGGTGAAGCGCTTGACCACCTGACCACTGCGGTCGGTAAAAACGCCCCAGGCGTCGATGGTGCCCAAGAAATAGCTGCGCAAATCCAGTACGGGCTTTTCTTGCGCATACCCTTGCACCTGCGGCCCGGCGCAGCTGGCCAAAAAAGGCGCAGCGGCAAGCGCGGGCAGTGTGCCCAGGCGAGCTAGGGCGCTTCGGCGATCCATCTTTTTACTCATCAGCAAGCTCCTATTTTCAAAACTTGATTCGAATTCGTGCCGATGCATAGGGCGGGCATCAGGCCGCGTGCCGCAAAGCCGGTCCCCGCATCAAACCCCAATACAAAGCCAGCGCAGCCATCAGCTTGAGCACACATGGCAGCAGGCCGTAAGCCAGGCCCAGCGCCAGCAAGGCATCGGCGTCTTGCCGTCCAGGGGCATAACCCCACATGCCCAACAAGGGCAGGGACAAACCAGCGGCCAAAGCCAGGTTCAGCTTGGTGGCCAGATTCCACCAGCCCATGAAGGCGCCGTCTGTACGGCCCCGCTCGCCGCAGCGGTCGATCAATTGGTTGAGCAGGGCGCCGGGCACGGTGAGGTCTGCGCCCAGCGCCATGCCTGACAGCGCACACACCAGCAAAAACCCGGTGGTATCGCCCGCGCCCAAACCGATCACACTGACAAAAGCCAGCACCGACATGGCCATGCCCAGCGCCCAGGTGCGCACCAGGCCCATGCGGTCGATCACCTTGAGCCACAGCGGAAACGACAAAGCACCGGCCGCAAAGTACACCCCGAGAAACAGCGGCTCCATTGCCTTGGGCGCTTGCAAACGGTCTTGCACGAAAAACAGCACCAGGGTCGCGGGCACAGCACTGGCCAGACCATTCAAAACAAAAACCACCAACAAACGGCGAAAGCCGGCATAGCGCCAGGGCTGCCACAAACTCACGGCATTGTGTGCAGGGTCGAGTTCGGACGGCAATGGGGCTTGCATGGGTGCGGCTTGCCTGGCCGTGCGCTGCCAGGTGAACAACCCGAGGGCCAACATGATGACCAGCAGAGCGGTGGTCAAGGGCCAGCCCCAGAGGGCGGGCAAAGCCGAGGCCAGCAACACGCCCACCAAGGCCCATCCTTCACGCCAGGCCACCCAACGGCTTTGCGCGATGCCGCCACCGCCCTGGCGCGCGGCCCAGGCCTGGTGCAAGATGCCCAGTCCGCTGTAGGCCAGGTGACTGAGCGTGAGCGCAGCGCCCACCCAAAGCAGCAACTGCGGCGCAGACAAAACCGCCGAGGGCGGAAAAAACAGAGCCGCAAAACCCAAGGCCACCGCCACAGCCAGCAGCATGGCCGCCAGCCAGACGGCACGCCAAGAATGGCGAAAAAGTTGGTCCCCCCAACGCCCCAGCCACGGGTCGACCACAGCATCGATGCTGCGGCTGAGCAAGAGCACAGCACCCAATGCCGCCAAGGGCACGCCATATTGCTGGGCGTAAAGATTCGGCAAATGCACATACACCGGCAAGGCCACAAAGGCCAAGGGCAAACCCAGCAAGCCATAGGCGGCTGCGGCACGCCGCTGGCGCTGTGGGCCAGAGGCCGATGCGGCGCTGCTCATGGCTGAAGGCCTTGCAATAACTGCGCACGCATCTTGGGCTCAGACGTCCGTTCATCCAGCCAAACACCAAAAAACAAGCGCGCGAATGCGGTGTCTTTTACCAAGCCGACGCGTTGGCCGTTGACCCAGAATTCAGCGCCCAGCCCTGGCAGGTTGACGCCGGTGATGCGGTCGCCCTGACTGACGTTGGGGAACAAAGCGCTCATGGCCGACAACCAGCCTTGCGCCTGGGCGTCACTGAAATTGCCCACACGCCGCATCTCGTCAATCGATCGGCTCGCAATCGAGGCCCCTTCCAGGCGGCGCAAATATTGCAACTCCAGCGCGAAAGGGTGCAGCTCGTGTTGGCTGTGGCGAAAGCCCAAGGGCGTCCAAAGCCGGGCGTCGTAAACCTCAAAACCCCAGACGCGCAAACGCACGGGCGCAGTAGGCACCACACCGCTCAAAGCAGCAACTTCGGGGCGGCTGTACTGTGCATTGGGGTTGATGTTTGGATTGGCCGTGCTGGTTTGTGCTTGGGCTTGGGCATCACCGAACGCCCCACCGAAAATGACCATGAACAGGCAAAGACCCACCCAGTGCCTCTGCACACCATGCGCCCATGTCAAGGTATTTTTAAAGTGTGCAGTCATGGGTTTCAACCTGGTTTGGCCAGCGTGAACTGGATCACATCGATGTTGGCCTCATCGAAAGCGGCTTCGCAATAGGCCAAGTAAAACGCCCACAGGCGTATGAAGCGGTCGTCAAACTGCAGCTTTTGCACTTCGCCAGCTTGCTGCATGAATCGCTCCCGCCAGCGGCGCAATGTCTCGGCATAGTCGGGGCCAAAGTTCAGCTCGTCCACCACCTGCAAGCCTGCGGCCTGCGCCTGTTTGCGAAACTCGCCAGGGCTTGGCAAACAGCCGCCAGGAAAAATGTACTGCTGAATGAAATCGGTTGATTGCAGGTAACGCTCAAACAAGCTGTCATCGATGGTGATGCTTTGCACGCACGCGCGGCCACCGGGTTTGAGCAGTCGGCTGATGGTCTGAAAGTAGGTGGGCCAATAGGCCTGCCCCACCGCCTCAATCATCTCGATCGAACAGATGGCATCAAAGGGTGCATCGGCAATGTCGCGGTAATCTTGCAAGCGCAAATCAGCACGCTGCTGCATCCCCTGGCCCTGCATGCGGGCATTGGCAAAGGCCAACTGCTCGGTGGACAAGGTCACGCCTGTGATGTGTGCGCCAAATTCAGTGGTGGCCGACTCGGCCAGCGCGCCCCAGCCGCAGCCGATTTCGAGCACGCGGTCACCAGGCTTGGCGTTCACCATGCGCAAGGCCCGGCGCACTTTGGCTTTTTGCGCGTCAGCCATGGGCTGGGTCTGGTCGCCCTCAAACCAGGCTGACGAATAATTCATCGTTCCGTCCAGCCACAACTCGTAAAACGCATTGCCCAGGTCGTAATGCGCGTGGATGTTCTTGCGACTGTTGCTGCGGTTGTTGCGGTTCAGCAAGTGCTTGATGCGGTACGCCAGTCGCCCCAGCCAATGGCCATAAATCGCACCTTCAATGTGATTGCGGTTGGCGATCAACAGGCGCATCAAAACGGCCAGATCGGGCGTGGTCCAGTCGCCGGCCATATAGCCCTCGGCAAAACCGATGTCGCCCGACTTGAGCACTTCGGCGCACATCTCCCAGCGGTGGATGTGCAGAGCAGCAAAGGGGGCCTCGTGCGTGCCAAACACCTGGAAGTTCCCATCGGGCGCATGCAGAGTGAGCGTGCCGATTTTCAGGCGTGCCAGCAGGCCCAACAAGCGCATTGCCGCTTTGGGCAAACTGCCGTGCGGAATCCGTGCGGCTGCGGCCGGGTTGCCAGAGATTGTGGCGTTGTCTGCGGTCTTTATCGTGGTGGGCATCCGGTGGGTTCCAGTGTTCATCGGGTCACAAATTCGCGAGGCGGTTCGGGCTTGCGCCAAAACGGTACTTTCTTAAGCCACAGCCGCAATGCGTGCCAGTGGATGCGCGCCACCACGCCCAAGGTCAGCAGCGGGTATCGCCACATGACCCGGCGCAAAGCCGCGGCGTTGAGGGGCTGAAGCTCGCCGCTCCAGCTGGTGTCGATCAGGGGTCCGTCTGCATCGGCATGGTCGACCCGCGCCACAATGCGTTCGGTACCCCCATGGCTCACGCGCATGAAACGAAACCGGTATTCGCCCTGCACATCGCAAAAGGGGGATACATGGAAAACTTTGTTGGCCAATATCGTGTGGCCATATTGCGGCTCGGGCAGCAGATAGCAATGGCGTTCGCCAAAGGTGTTGTTCACCTCGGCAACGATAGCGGCCAAAGTGCCATTGGTCCGGTGCGCGTACCAAAAGCTCACCGGCTTGAAAGCGTGCCCCAGAACCCGGGGGAAGGCCTGCAGCCAGACCTCGCCGCTCGCGTCCGTGATGCCTTCCTTGTGCAACAACGCGTCCAGCCAGGCCAATGCGCCGCCCTGGCCGGCACTTCGTCCGTCACCATGGTCGGCGTCGTGAAAAGCAAACCACGCAGGGCGGTTGATGGCCAGGTCTGTCGTGCACTGCCCCGCTTGCAGACTGCGCATGGGCAGCATCAGGAAGGCGGTCGGGTAGGCAAATGCGTGGTGCGCCGGCCGATGGCGCGTGTGCCGCACCTGGCCCCAGCCCATGAGTGCGATGGCCGGTTTCATGCGGCCAGCTTTTCAGGGGGGGTGCTGCCTTGCCCATGAATTTTTTGGAGCAAGGCGCGACCCACTTGCAGGCCTGATTTGAGACCATCTTCATGAAAACCGTAACCTGCCCAGGCCCCGGCGTACCAAGTGTCATGCTGGCCTTGCAGCAAGGGCAGGCGCTTTTGCGCTTCGATGGCTGCCAAGTCGAACACCGGGTGCGCGTAATCGTATTCACCCACGATGCTGGCCGCGTCGATGGCCTGCAGCGGATTGAGCGAAACCACCACCGGTTGCTGAAATGGAATGCGCTGCAAACGGTTGAGCAAATAGTGCAGGCACACCTTGGAAGACTCGCGCTCGCTGCTGGCTGCGCGCTCGTAATTCCACGCAGCCCAGGTTTTCTGGTTAGCAGGCAGCACACTGGCGTCCGTATGCAACACCGCGTGGTTGTCCTGGTAGCGAATGGCCCCCAGCAAGCTGCGCTCAAAGCTGCTCGGTTCACGCAACAGGCCCAAGGCCTGGTCGGTGTGTGTGGCGATCACGACTTGGTCAAAACGCTCGGCATGGCCATCGGTGATGATGCGCACACCTTGCGCATCGCGCTCGATCAGGCGCACCGGGGTGTTCAGCCGCTTGTCGTGCACGTCCGCCAAAATCTTCTCGACGTAGTTGCGCGCCCCGCCCACAACGCTGAACCACTGGGGGCGATTGGTCACTTGAATCAAGCCATGGTTGTGGCAAAACCGGATCATGGTGGCCACGGGAAACTGCAGCATTTGGTCAGTCGGGCAACTCCAGATGCACCCCATCATGGGCAGGAAATACCAGTCGCGAAAGGCTTCGCTGAATCGGTGCATTTGCAAAAAATCACTCAGCGGCTGCTGCATTTCTTTTTCACGTTGCTCTTTGGCAATGCGGGTACACAGCGCGTTAAAGCGCATCACATCGGCCAGCATGCGCCAAAAGCGCGGGTTGAACAGATTGCTGCGCTGCGCAAAGACACTGCTCAGGTCGGTCCCGCTCCACTCGAGGGTTTTACCCTTCAGCGCTCCCGGCACCTTGACAGAAAAGGACATGTCCGAGGGCGCCGTCTCGACACCCAGCTCGGCAAACAGGTTGATCAGGTTGGGGTAGGTGCGTTCGTTGAAGACCAGAAAACCGGTGTCCACCCCATGCGTGACCAAGCCCTGCGGTGTGGGCAGGGTCACGTCCACCGTGTGGGTGTGCCCGCCAAAATAATCACCCGCTTCGAACACGGTGATGTCAGCCTGGTCTTTCAAGGTGTGCGCCACCGCCAGGCCTGAAATGCCCGAACCCACAATGGCCAGTTTCATGCGGCGACTCGTGGTTTGGTTCATGGTTTGGCCTTGAGGGCTTTTTCAATCGCCCCCAACAGGCTTTTGCTGTCGGGCCCGGTCATGCTGCTGTATTGATCAAGCACCTTGCCGTCCCGGCCAATCAGGTATTTGTGAAAATTCCAGCGGGGCTTTTGGCCCGTTTGCGCGGTCAGTTGTTTGAACAAGGGCACCGCACCTTCGCCGGTGACCTGGGTTTTGGTGAACATTGGAAACTTCACACCAAAGGTGCTTTCACAAAAATCAGCAATCTGTTTGTTGCTGCCACTTTCCTGCGAAAAATCATTCGACGGGAACCCCAACACCACCAAGCCTTGGTTCTTGTATTGGGTGTTCAGCGCTTCCAGGCCTTTGTATTGCGAGGTGAAGCCACAAAAACTGGCCGTGTTGACCACCAGCACCACCTTGCCCGCGTACTGGCACAGCGATTGAGGCTTTTCATCTT
>NZ_JBIKHV010000117.1:0-5997 GCF_044361985.1 Limnohabitans sp.
TCGCCCCGGTGTTCCTGCACCATGCGTACAGCGCGTTCGCGCATTTCTGGTGAAAAACGATTTGATTTCTTGTTCATGGCTCCATCTTCTCAAAGTTTGGAGCCTCCTCAAAACCCGGGGCGATTCATATGGTGCAGCACCCGACAGTTCGAGCACTGGCTGCAGTGATCCGTACCGCGGCTCTCGGACTCCCAGGGTCGCCGTTCACAACAGCGCATCGAGCTGGCATTACTGAAAAGTTATAGTGGAATGAAAATTCTCTCTTGAGGTTGAATGCAGCGTCACTAGACTCGCTGTAACGTCAATCGACATCACTGCCCCGGGAGCGCACACATGAAGGTCCTTATCTCTGGAGCGAGTATGGCCGGCCTGACGGCCGCTTACTGGTTCGCCCGTCTTGGCCACAGTGTGACGGTTGTTGAGCGAGCCGATGGCTTGCGACCAGGCGGCGCCCCGATCGATGTTCGTGGACAAGCGCTGGGAACGGCAGAACGCATGGGTATTCTGGCTGAAATCAATGCGCAGAAGGTCGCCGTCGTGGCGCCGATGCCCGTCCTGGATGCCTCGGGCACGCAAGTGGCCACCCTGGACCTGAGCTGGTTTGCCAATGAGACCGATCACGATGTTGAAATCACGCGGGACCGGCTTAACCAGATCGTGCTGGATGCCATACCCAACGGCGTCGATTTTTTCTTTAATTCATCCATCGCCTCGATCGCCGATCAGCCTGGTGGCGTGGACGTGGTTTTTATGGATGGCCGGCAGGGGCGTTACGATTTGGTTGTAGGGGCAGACGGACTCCATTCCAATGTGCGCAAGCTTGTGTTTGGCCCAGAGAAAGACTATGTCCGCCACTTCGGCTATTACGTTGCCCTGATTGACCTGCCGAGCCACCGTGACTGGCAGCGTGCCATGCTCAACATCCCTGGCCTGACGATGGTCGTGCGTGATACCGGCGATGGTCCTCAGGCCATGATGCTCGCCGCCAATGCTGAGCTGGAATACGACCACCGCAATCTCGATGCCCAACGCCAGATGATTGATGACTTCCTATCGCAAGTCAGCACATGGCAGATGCCTGCATTGCGTGAGGCGTTTGCTGACCCCACGGCCAAGGGCTTTTATTTCGATTCAGTCAGTCAAACACACATGCCGAGTTGGATCAAGGGCAACGTGGCGGTGATCGGCGACGCGGGTCATTGCGCTGCGCTGCTGTCTGGCATGGGAACAACACTGGCCATGGTCGCCGCTGAAGCACTGGCCACCACCTGGACCGAAAACGATGGAAACACCTTGGCGGCGTCACCCATGTACCACGACCGCATGCGCCCCTACGTAGAGCAGTGCCAGGCATTCGCGCATGAAGGCGGCCCCATCATGGTGCCTCCCACTCAAGAAGCGCTCGATACGCGCAACGCGACTTTCCGAGAGTACGCATCGAAATTGGCTGTTTAAACGGGTGGGTGTTTGGGTGAGTCGGGTTGGCTGAAATTGACGCTGCAAAAAAGTGTGGCACGTTTTATTGCGCGGCTACTTTTGTGGGCTGTAACTTGTCGATTTAAAAGGAAAACGCCAGGCGATCACGTTGAAAATCTGCGTGTCGATGCCTCGATTTCGCGCCAGGCCAACGGTTTGCCTCACGCCCGAACGACTATGGCGAGCGAGGTGGGATGGCTTCATCCCCTTGGATCTGATGCCACAACGCCAATTCATCGGATGTCAGCCGCTTCTTTTGTTGGGCCACTGATTCAAATCGGGCGGCATCGGTCATGACCCCCAGTTGCCGAATCTGAGAGATCAGCATTTTGTAGTGCTCAATGGCGTGCTCGGAGGTGGCTGCGATCTTGTGCAGGGGCAGCACAGAGACATCTTCCTTGAGCTCTCTTTCCCGTTTTGCTTTGACGATCAGTCGGTTCACTTCTTCTTCACTCAGGTGAAGTCGCTTGGCTTCGGCCATGACTTTGTCAGTCTCGGCACCGTCAAGCATCCCGTCTGAGAGCATTTCATAAAGTTCGTTTTTCAGCGTTTCCCGCTCGATGCGGAGTTGGTCGGTAAAGGCCGAGGACAGCAAGGCCGCAGGAATGGCAAAGATGCCGATCCCGAGCAAGGCCAGGATGATGGTCATCACCCGGCCCATGGGCGTGATGGGTGAAATATCGCCATAACCGACGGATGCCAGTGTGATCACCGCCCAATAAATGGATTGGGGAATGTTTTCAAATTTTTCAGGCTGGGCATCGTGTTCGAACAGATAGCCGAGGCTGGCCGTCATGATCACCAGCAGCAGCATGATGAACGCAGAAGCGGCCAGCACCGGCCATTCCCTGGAGATGACACGGTTGAGGGTGGTGGTGGCACCGGTGTAGCGGGTGAGCTTGAGTAGCCGCAGTAATCTGAAAACACGCAGGAAACGCAAATCCAGCAAATGGTGCAGGAAGAATTCCAGAAAGAACGGCAAGATGGCCAAAAAGTCGATGATGGAACTGGTGGTTTTAGCTTGTTTGATGCGCCCGCCGAGCGCATGCTTCATGTTCGGATTTTCAACGCAGCTGTAAATGCGCAAACAGTATTCCAGCGTGAAGATGCCCACTGCGATGGCATCAAGAATGATGAACTCCAGATTCAGCAGGTACTGAATGCTGTCCACCGATTCGAAGATCACGGCGATGACCGAAACGATGACCCAGAAAACAATGAAGTTGTCAAAAATATGATGGAGCTCGCCACCAAAGGCGCTTGGAAACACCAGGGCGTGGATTTTTTGCCTGAATGTCCGGCCTTGGTTAGCGAGCTTGAACTCATTAAATGCAGGCACGAGCACTCTGAACAGCTTGAGAATTCGCAGCAAGCGAAGCAGCCTGAGGGCGCGCAGATCCAGTGGGATGAAGGCCTGCAAATAAAACGGCAGCACGGCGATCAGGTCAATCAGCGCAAACGGACTGAGGGCGTAGCGCACTCTGGGCCGATGTGCCGCCTTGAACTCTTCATCTTCTGGCGCCAGGTAAAGGCGCAGCAGGTATTCGATGGTGAAGATGGTCACTGAGAAAACATCAAACACATGAAACCATGCGGTGAACGGTGTGTAGATGGACGGGATGTGTTCTGCCACCAATGCGATCAAATTGACCACGATCAAGAGGCTGATCCAGCGCTCGAACACTTTGTGGAAATTGTCCTTTTGATGGGGTGACAACAGCCACAAAAATAACCATCTGCGCAAAGGCAAATCACTTGGGATCAGGCTTTGGGCCATGGGCGTGTGGTTGATGTCGGATTCTTTGGTTTCCATATGCAGTACCTTCAGAACTCCAACTCGCCAATGCGAATCACATTGGCACCCTTGTCGCAAACCGACAATCTGATTTGAACTTTTTCACCGATGTTGTCGCTGTCTGCCAAAGCGGTCAGCAGGGTCGGAATGGCCGAGCCAGGTGGGGTGGGTGTGTTTTTTTCAAATACCAAGGCGCCCGCCAATGTCCTGTCTTGAGAATCGCATTTGACGACGCGTTGCAAGCGGCCGCCTGAAAAGGGGTTGGTCAGTGCGCCCAGTGGGCCATCGGGTGCGGTGATGCTTTCGAAACAACCTGCCCAAATCTGTGTGCCCGGTGGCGACTGCACCGCACAAGCGGCCGGCTGGAAGCCAGGCACATGTCGGCTCTTGGCTGATTCGCTCAGCCATTTGAGCCAGGCTTACCCATTGCGTTTGGACGTTTCCTCAATCGTTCCTTTTTGGTAGGTCGTGTAACCCATCCATGCCACCAAGCAGGTCATGCAAATCATGAAAAAGATGAACAATTTGTCTGCGCGCTTTAACGGCGGGGTCATTGGTTGGATGCCGGCTTGTTTTGTATCCATGGCCATTTGAAAAAGTAACTAAAACGATACATTGAGGCCTTGAGACCACCAAGTCAATATATTTTGTTGTGTTGACAATTTATGTTCTATTTTTGTTTCTTTGTTGTTCGGGTGGTTTATGGCGTGGTGGTTTTTGAAACGATATCAACTGTGGGCGCATGGGGGCATGACCGGGTGCTTGTGTACTGCGCCCGTGATGACCAATTACAAGCTCAGAATATTGGTTGCACGGGGGCCACAGACGCCCCCTGGATACCGTGTTGGGCCAATGCCTGGGCTACTTTGCCGGACGCCTTCATATCCTCCACAAATCGGCTCAGGCTTGCAAGCGCATGCGGCCCTCTGACTTTGGGTGTGCCCATGGCTTGCTCGATGACCATGAAACGGCCCGGCAAAACGCGCAAATTTCCGTGTCGGTGGGCATCGGATTCCAATTGCTGGCGCACGCCGGCTGCGACTTCCAGTCCTTGGGCCAGAAATACATCGACCACGGTGGGCGAAGTGGGCGCTCGAACGATGCTGGCCCGCTTTAAGCAGCGTGTGAGGTACAGGTCGTAAGCACTGCCCTTGCCCACGGTCACTTGTATGCCCGCTTCATCCACTTGTTCGTTGTGCGTGATGGCCGATCCTTCGCGCACCATGTAACTGCCTTCTATCAAGACATAAGGGGGAGAAAAAGCGATGTCTTTGCCACGCAGCGGATCGATGGCAAAAAAACCAATGTCGACCTGGTTCGAACTGGCGGCTTCTACCGATTGGCCCGCAGAGTCAAAAACGCGCAAAGTCAGCTCAAGCCCCAGGGACTGGGCCAAGGCGCTGGCCATGTCCACCGAAACACCGGCAGGTTCACCGGTCTGTGGGTGGCGATAAGCCAGAATCGGATTGCCCAAATTGATGGCTGCGCGCAAAACGCCGGTGGGCGCCAGTGCTTCGATGAGCCCAGAGTAAACCGTCATGTCTTGACTTTCAAAATTACGACCAACGCCTTGTTGGCCACGCCAGAGGATAGTGTGTTCGTCTGCAGAATAAAAGCACTTCTTTCGCAAGCAGTGGTCCCGTATAAACCGCAATGACCCACGACTTGGCATAAGACCGATGCTCCACAAAAAAACCCGTCACATGGACGGGTTTTTTTAGGAGCCATCTGAAAAAGATCAGTTGCGTGTGTCGCGGTAACCGCTGCCGTAGCCGGTGCTTGGCTCTTTCGGCTTGGAGATGTTTACCACGATGGAGCGACCGCTGACCGACATGCCATTGAGGCCTGTGATCGCGGCTTGTGCTTCTTCAGCGCTGGACATTTCGACAAATGCGAAGCCTTTGGAGCGACCTGTGTCGCGGTCCATCATGACTTTGGCCGACAGAACGCCGCCAAACTCAGAGAAGTTTTGACGCAAGCTGGCGTCGTCAATGGTGTAGGGCAAGTTGCCCACGTAAATTTTGCTGCTCATGGTTGAGCCTTTCAGAGAGGTGGCATGCAGATTTTGAAACAAACCCTGCATACAGGAAATGGCGGTTTCTTGGGAGATTCCGCCGGGAAAAGTGCATCGCCTGACGGCGTCTGCACATTTGTTGGGGTGAGCTTGGAACTTGCAACCCGTCGCGGGTCAAGTCGGTGAGGGGGCGTGAGTCCTGTCCAGACCCTGGGGGCTCAAGTGCAATGCAGAGTGAGCCGTACTTTAAAAAACGCCTGCAATCCGTAAAGAAATTCACTCAAATCAAAGGCGATTGTATTCTCATTGAGTTTGCTGCAAGCCGCCAAGCGGGGCGAAGGCTGAGTTTATGCGTCGTGCAAGAAGCCATCACGCACTTCCATGGCGCCGCTGCGTTCCAGTTCGGACAGCATCATGTCCAGCCAGGTGGGCAAGTCGTGGTCAATGCCAAAGCGTTGGTGCAAGTCGTTTAAATAGGGGACTTGCATGGCCCAGTCACTGAATTCGGTTTTGGAGATGCGACCCCATTCCAGCAATTTGAATTTGAGCAAGACCTTGGTGCCGTAACGCGCGTGGCGCTCCGGGTTTCGGGCAAAAGCTTCCAGTTTGCTGCGTGCCAGAGCCAGTGCGGGGGCCACTTCGGTGAAGACGGCGCCATGCCCTGGGATGATGATGGCGGGCTTGAGTTGCTCGATCAGGTCAAGTGTTTGCC
>NZ_JBIKHV010000118.1:0-5989 GCF_044361985.1 Limnohabitans sp.
AACAGTTACAAACCCGGAACAAACCATTATCACAGCCGGGTTTTGTAACAAAGTTACTGAAAATGTCTTAGGATGGTTACATGATGGGTTGGCCCGCTTCTGGGTGCGGCCCAAGACAGCTTCCATGAAAGTGAGACAGACATGACCACCAAAATCGGGATCAACGGATTTGGCCGCATCGGCCGCATGGTGCTGCGCGCAGCGGTGCAGAACTTCGACGACATCGAGATCGTCGGCATCAACGATTTGCTGGAGCCGGACTACCTGGCTTACATGCTGCAATACGACAGCGTGCATGGCCGCTTCAAAGGCACGGTGGCTGTGGAGGGCAACACCCTGGTGGTGAATGGCCACAAGATCCGCCTGACGCAAGAGCGCGACCCGGCCAACCTGAAGTGGCACGAAGTCGGTGCCGATGTGGTGATCGAAGCCACCGGGCTTTTCCTCGACAAAGACAGCGCGGGAAAGCACCTGGCCGCAGGCGCCAAAAAAGTGGTGATGTCGGCGCCCTCCAAAGACGACACACCCATGTTTGTGTTCGGCGTGAACCACAGCACTTATGCCGGGCAAGCCATCATCAGCAACGCCAGCTGCACCACCAACTGCCTAGCCCCCATCACCAAGGTGCTGAACGACAAATGGGGCATCAAGCGTGGCCTGATGACCACCGTGCACGCCACCACCGCCACACAAAAAACCGTGGACAGCCCCAGCAACAAGGACTGGCGCGGTGGCCGGGGCATTCTTGAAAACATCATCCCCAGCAGCACGGGCGCGGCCAAAGCCGTTGGCGTGGTCATCCCCGAAATCAAGGGCAAGCTCACGGGCATGGCGTTTCGCGTGCCCACCTCCGATGTGTCGGTGGTCGACCTGACGGCAGAGCTGAACAGCCCCGCCACCTATGCCGAAATTTGCGCCGAGATGAAGGCCCAAAGCGAAGGCGCCCTGAAAGGCGTGCTGGGCTACACCACCGCCAAAGTGGTCTCCACCGATTTCCGCGGCGAGGTGTGCACCAGCGTGTTCGATGCCGATGCAGGCATCGCGCTGGACAGCACCTTCATCAAGGTGGTGGCCTGGTACGACAACGAGTGGGGTTACTCGAACAAATGCTTGGAGATGGCCCGAGTGGTCGGCCGACCTTGAAGGGTCTTGTCGGCTGAAGCTGCTGTCAATGCCTCACGTGCAGCGTTCAGCCGATCACTTGCAGCTCGCGCAGCGGGCGGTTTTGCACCAGCCGTTCAAAACCCAAGTCATCCACCGCAATGGTTTGCGATGCACCCCTCAGCATCCATTCGGCCAGGGCAAGGCCCGCGCCTGCCGCGTGCTGCATGCCGTGCCCTGAAAAGCCGTTGATGAAATACAGGTTGCACAACGCCGGGTGCGGACCGATCACGGCGTTGTGATCAAAGGTGTTCATCTCGTAATAGCCCGCCCAAGCGCGCTCCACGCGCAAGGCGGCCAAAGCCGGGATGCGGTGCGCCAACGAGGCCCATTGGTCGTCGTTCCACTCGGACCAGTCGGGCTCCAGCGGCAAGCCGGGTTGGGTGTGCAAGGGCTCAGCGCCCATGATCAAAAACCGGCCTTCGGGCCGCAGCCACCAGCCACTCGGGTCGATCAGCAAAGGACACTGCGCCAGCGGCTCGGGACATGACAGCACAAACACCGTGCGCCGAGCCCCTTCGACAGGCAAAACCACGCCAGCCATGGCCGCCACCTCACCCGCCCAGGCACCCGCAGCATTGACCACTTGGCCGCAGCGCAAAGTGCTGCCGCTGGCCAGACGCACACTTGTCACTTGCGAGGCCGTATGGTCCATGCCCACCACCCGGTCGTGCAGGCGTTGCACGCCTTGTGACATGGCTTTTTTCAAAAAGGCCTGGTGCAATGCCGGGCCGTCAAACCAGCCTTCGCCGCTCAGGCCCAAGCTGCCCAACGCCACGTCGTCCACATTCAGCCATGGGTAGCGCAGCCGCAAGGCCTCGGGGCCAAGCAAGGCCACATCGGCGCCGGCCTGTTTGTGAATTTGGTGCGCGGTCTGCATAGCCGCCACTTGGTCTTCTTGAGCCAGGTACAAATAGCCGGGCTCTTGCAAACCCAGCGCCACCGGGTGGTCGGGCAGGCCCAGGTGTTGCTCGGCTTCGCGCAAAAACGCGATGCCGTATTGCGACAGACGAATATTGACAGGGCAAGTGAACTGCTGGCGAATCGAGCTGGCCGACAAGGAGGACGAGGCTTTTTCGTAACTTGTGTCGGACTCGACCAAGATGATTTTGAGGCCTGGCTGCAAGCGCGTGAGCCACCACGCGGTGGCGGCGCCCATGACGCCACTGCCCACGATCACCACATCGGCGCTCGTTGCCGTGCCCAGTTGGGCGCTGGGTGCCACGCTCATGCTTGCGCCTTTTGTTCGGCCAAAGCCGCGCGGTAAACCAGCCGCGCTGCGACCGTGTCTTCCACCGCCTGGCCCAGTGATTTGAAAATGATGGTCGTGCCCGCTGGTGGCGGTGGCACACGGCCGCACAGGATTTCACCGATCTCTGCGGCCACTCGCGCGCCCGACAACAGCACATCGCCCGATTCCTTTTCGGCGGCCTCACGCTGGTCGGCCACCACCCAGTGCAGCATGGCCGCATCGTCCAGTTCGCGCCAGGTCGGCCGCGGCGCGCCCACGGCCGCCACAAAAGCACCCGGCTTGAGCCAGGCCCCCTGCAACACGGGCTCGCTGGCGTTCGTGACCGTGCACACAATGTCGGCACCACGCACTGCTTCTTCGGCGCTGGCACAGGCCACGCCGCCGATGTCGTGGGCGCACTGCTGTGCGTTGGCTGTCGTGGGGCTCCACACGCGGATTTGCGAGACATCGCGCACGGCACGCAGCATTTGCGCATGGCTGCGCGCCAGCACACCGCTGCCCAGCATCGCCACCACCTGCGGGGTGTGCGGCACCAGCGCATCGGCGGCCACGGCAGAGGCCGCCGCTGTGCGCATGGCGGTGATGGTGTTGCCCTCCATCACGGCCAGGGTCTGGCCGGTAGCCGGGTCCATCAGCACAATCGTGCTCAGCAAAGTGGGTAAGCCGATGCGGGCGTTGCCCGGCACCAGGGTGATGAGCTTGGTGGTCAAGGCATCGCCCAGTTGGGCAGGTTTTAAAAACAGCAGGCCATCGGCCGAGGCCTCACCGATCGACATGACCATGCGCAGCGGTTGCACCACCTGGCCCAATGTCAGGGCCACCAGGGCTTCGCGCACGCCTTGCAGCAATGCAGGCACGCTCAACAATTGCTGAACGCGTGCTTCGTCAAAGTAATGAACCATGGGCAGTCTCTTGTGCGGTTGGGGCCACCACCCAAGGGTTGGCGGCCAGGTAACGGGTTTCAAAATCACGGATGTGTGGCGCGTGCGTGAGGCTCATGCCCACCGCATCCAAGCCACTCAGCAACATTTCTTTGTGCAGCGCATCGATTTCGAACCGCAGGCTTTGGCCATCGGCTGGCGTGTGCACGGTTTGCGCCGATAAATCCAGCGTCATGGTGCAGCGGTCCGGGTTTTGGGCCAGGGCCATCAAGCGCTCGATTTGTGCTGCCGGCAAGACCAGCGCTGGCACGCCGTTGCGGATGCAGTTGTCACTGAAGATGCCGCCAAAGCTGGTGCCCAGCACACAACGAATGCCCATCTCGCGCAACCCCCACACCGCGTGCTCGCGGCTCGAGCCACAACCAAAGTTGGGCCCAGTGACCAGAAAACAGGCTGAAGCCCACGGCGCCTGGTTCAAGACAAAGTCGGCGCGCGGCTGCCCTGCCGCGTCAAAGCGCATGTCGTGCAAAAAGCCCTTGGACAGGCCCTGGCGGTCGATGCCCTTGAGGAACTGCTTGGGCATGATCTGGTCGGTGTCGACATTCGGCAAAGGCAGTGCAGCAGCAACCCCTGCGATGGTTTGAACGGCTTGGTTGATGGAGGTCATGCCATCGCCTTCAATCGCAGCGCAGCGTGCGCAGATCGGTCAGTGCGCCGCAGACCGCCGCGGCCGCCACCATGGCCGGGCTCATCAGGTGGGTGCGTGCGCCCTGACCCTGACGGCCCTCAAAGTTGCGGTTGGTGCTTGAGGCGCAGCGGTCTCCGGGGTTCAGGTGGTCTTCGTTCATGGCCACACACATCGAACATCCCGCCTGACGCCATTCAAAACCAGCGTCTTCAAATACACGGCCCAGGCCTTCGGCATCAGCCTGCGCACGCACCATCGATGAGCCGGGCACCACCAGGGCCCGAACGCCAGGCGCCACACGCCGGCCTTTGAGGTAACGGGCTGCGTCGCGCAGGTCTTCGATTCGGCTGTTGGTGCACGAGCCAATAAAAGCATGGCTGATCGGCAAGCCCTGCAAGGCCTGCCCTGGCTGCAAATCCATGTAAGCCAATGCGCGCTGCATGCCCTGACGGCGCTGCAGGTCAGCCTCGTTTTCAGGGTGGGGCACCACACCGTCGATGGGCACGCCGTGGTCCGGGCTGGTGCCCCAGGTCACGCGCGGGGCAAGGGTGCTGGCGTTGAGGCTGACTTCGCGGTCAAACACAGCCTCGTCGTCGCTGCGCAACTGCCGCCATTGCGCCACGGCGGCATCCCATTGCGCGCCTTGCGGCACGCGGGCACGGCCTTGCAAGTAGTCAAACAAGCGCTCATCCGGCGCCACGATGGCCCCGCGTGCAGCGGCCTCAACGCTCATGTTGCACAGCGTCAAACGGCCTTCGATGCCCATGGCCCGAATCGCCTCACCGGCGTATTCGATCACGTGGCCCGAGGCGCCGTCGGCCCCGATCTGTGCGATCAGGCCGAGCACCAAGTCTTTCGCCGTGATGCCGGGCTGCAGTTGGCCGTGCACCGTGACGCGCAGATTTTTTTGCGGCCGGTAAATCAGGGTCTGGGTGGCCAGCAAGTGTTCGATCTCGCTGCTGCCAATGCCAAAGCCCAAAGCCCCCATGGCCCCGTGCGTGGTGGTGTGGCTGTCCCCAGCGGCCATCACCATGCCCGGCAAAACCCAGCCTTGCTCGCTGGCCACCACGTGCTCAATGCCCTGACGAGGGTCCAGCATGTCGAACAGCTCAATGCCGTGGCGTGCACAGTTCTCGGCCAGCGTGCTCACTTGTCGGGCGCGGCCCGCATCGACCAGCACCATGCTGCGCGCGTTGCGCACGGGCGTGGTGGCGTTGACATGGTCCACCACCGCCAGCGTGGCGGAAGGCCGCCACACCGAACGCCCTTGCGCATGCAGCGCCGCAAACGCCTGCGGGCTGGTGTATTCGTTGAGAACCTGTCGGTCGACATACAGCAAAATTTGCCCGCTGTCGCCCAGTTGCCGCACCGTGTGCGAAGCCACGATGCGCTGGTACAGGGTCCGGCCTGTCATGGCTTGGGGGTGACGGCGGCAGTGCCCGCTGCGTAGGCGGCGGTCGCCGCCACCACGTCATCGACCGCAATGTCAGCCGCCGTCATGCCGGCGGGCAACACGATCACGCCATCGGCATCGGCCACCAGGTGGCAGCCGGGGGTGAAGGTCACGCCCCCAAAGTGCACTGGCACATCGCGTTCGCCCTGGCCCGTGCGTTCGCCTCGCTTGGGCACCGTGCCCAGCGCCTTGACACCGATGTCGATGGCATTGAGCTCATCGGCATCGCGCACCACACCATGAATAACCAGCCCCGCCCAACCATTGCGCGAGGCCAGGTCGGCCATCACATCGCCAAACAAGGCGCGCGCCACCGAGCCGCGACCATCGATCACCAGCACCTGCCCGTGCCCGGGCTGGCTCACGGCCTCACGCATCAGGGCAATGTCTTCATGGCAACGCAGGGTGCGCATGGGGCCGGTGAAGGCCCGACGCAGGCCGTAACTTTGAAACAGCACAGCACAGGCTTGTGCAGCGTCGCAGGCATCGCACAGGTCGGTGGTTTTGGCAATGGCGGCTTTCACAAATCAGTCCATCCGCACATTGGCTTCCTT
>NZ_JBIKHV010000047.1:0-19543 GCF_044361985.1 Limnohabitans sp.
TGCTGGTGCGCACGGCGATCACCAACGACGGCACAAGCGACAACAACGAGACCTTCAAGCTGGCAGCGACCAACACGGGAGGAACGGTTAGCACTGGCGGCGTGGCGACGATCAAAGACGACGGCACGGACACCATCTTCAAGAACGACGGCACGGACGACACGACAGTCGTCCGCGACGATGACCGCGCTTTGAGCGTCAACAGCATCACCGTGAACGAGGCCTCGCCTTACGGTGTGTTCGAGGTCACGGGCGCGGCCAACCAGCTGACCAGCCTGGCCTTGGCATTGGGCACCAGTAATCCGGCCACAGCGGGTGGCACGGACTACAGCTTGGCCAGCGGCAGCGGCCTGAGCTACTCGACGGACAGCGGCGCGAACTGGACGAGC
This sequence comes from Limnohabitans sp., assembly GCF_044361985.1. Classification (GTDB taxonomy): domain Bacteria; phylum Pseudomonadota; class Gammaproteobacteria; order Burkholderiales; family Burkholderiaceae_C; genus Limnohabitans_A. The sequence goes on from NZ_JBIKHV010000047.1 coordinate 390, forward strand.
TACACCGGCGGCAACGTGGCGCTTGATGCCAGCGGGAAGTTGCTGGTGCGCACGGCGATCACCAACGACGGCACAAGCGACAACAACGAGACCTTCAAGCTGGCAGCGACCAACACGGGAGGAACGGTTAGCACTGGCGGCGTGGCGACGATCAAAGACGACGGCACAGGCACGATCTTTAAGAACGACGGCACGGACGACACGACAGTCGTTCGCGACGATGACCGCCCCTTCACCGTCACCGGCGGCAACTACAACGAAAACTCACCCCGTGCAGTCTTTACTGTCAATGCCAACCCCGGCCAGCTGCTCACGCTGGATGTGCAAAACGATGCAGAACCCGGCAAAGCGCCGACGGGTGACAACGAGGGCAAGCCCAATGACTCGCTGGACATTGCGCCCATTTATTACTCACTGGATGGCGGAGCCACCTGGCAGTTGTACACAGGTCCCGTGAGGGCGGGTGCTGTACCGGTGTTGGTGGCCATCGACATCACCAATGAGCGAGATAATTTTTATGAGGGTGAAGAGCAGCTCAAGTTGGTGGTGGCCTCTGGTGGTCATTCGGCCTCGGGCTTTTCGTCCATCTTTGACGACGGCACGGGCACGGTCACCTCGCCGATCACAGCGCTGACCACCAACGACACGGGTGCAAACGATCCGAGTGTGAGCAAAGACGATGACCGCCCCAAGTCTGCGCCTGATAAGTCGACAAAAGAAGCGCTTACCACCAAGTCAACAGCCACAACGGACTCATCAACCGAACAGTCTGCGCCAGCGACACGGGCTTTCAGTTCCGAGGTTCAGCCCCTGGCACCCCGTTTGGTGCCCGTTGAGGCCCCAGTGCCGATCGGCGATGTGTTGACCAGTTCGTCGGGCTTTCGCGTGGCGGTCAATGAAACGGCATCGCCTGGTTTGGCGCTCAACCGTGGCGTCACGGACCAGTTTGTTGAGGGCAATGGCAGTTCTTCCAAGGTGTCGTTGCCGTTCGACGCGTTCATCCACTCCAACAAGGATGCGGTGATCAAGCTGGATGCCAAGCTGGCAGACAACTCACCACTGCCCGCTTGGGTGCGCTTTGACCCGGCCACAGGCTCGTTTGAGGTGAACCCACCCAAGGACTTCAAGGGCAAGCTGGATCTGAAAGTGATCGCGATGGATGACGACAGCCGTGAGGCTGTGGCCCTGTTCCAGTTGTTTGTGGGTGACAAGCCCGCTGAACAAAAGCCGCAAAGCCGCAACAGCTTGACTGAAAAGCTGCGTTTGGCAGGGCAGCAGCGCCCCATCACCCTCATCAAACTGGGCGGTGAGGTGACGAAACCTGCCCCGACCCGTGAAGTGTCTGTGCGTGCCGTAGAAGCGCCAAAGGCCACGGCTGGATGAGCAATACCACGGTGGCGGTGACCGATGCTTGGGAGTCGTTGGCGCAAGTCTGGACCCTTTCACGTCGAGCGCGGCAGGCCGCCTCTGACCGTGAGTTGGCGTTCATGCTGGTCAACGAAACACAGGGTTTGGCGCCTTATCGCCAGGCCGCCTTGTGGTTGCAGCAAGAGGGTGCTTACAGCTTGTCGGGGGTGGTGCAAATCGAGGCCAATGCGCCTTATGTGTTGTGGTTCGAGGCTGTCTGCGCTCACCTGACATCGCAATCTGGGGAGCCGAGTACCACGCTGACCTCGGTCGATTTACCGCCCCATTTGGCTCAGGAATGGGCGCAGTGGTGGCCAACGCACGCCCTGTGGCTGCGCATGGACCGGCCGGGCAGTTCGGGTGGCCTGATGCTGTTGCGGGACGAGCCCTGGCACGACGCCGAGTTGTCTGTGTTGCGTGAGTGGGTGGATGCGTGGTGGCACGCTTTCGAGGCCAAGCACAGCCCCCGCTTGAGAACACTGCAAGCCTGGAGCGCACGTTTTCGCCGTGTTTTTGAGCGCCAGCCCGGCAAGTCCTGGTGGCAGCAAAACACCCTTCGCGTGGCGGTTTTGCTGTTGCTGGTGTTGTTGTTTCCGGTGCGCATGTCGGTGTTGGCGCCCGGTGAGTTGGTGCCTGCGCACCCCATGATCATGCGGGCACCGCTAGATGGGGTGATCGATGTCTTTCACGTGCAACCCAACCAGACCGTGCAAGCCGGTCAGCCCTTGTTTGGTTTTGACGAAGTCGTGATTCAGGCGCGGTTGGATGTGGCGCTGCAATCATTGGCCACGGCCAAAACCGATTACCGCCAGACCTCGCAGATGGCGTTGGTCGATGTCAAGTCTAAAAGCCAGCTGGCCCTGCTGCTGGGCAAGGTGGACGAAAAACGCGCCGAGACCAAGTACCTGAACGAGCAACTGCAACGCGCCCGTGTGCTGTCACCACAAGCGGGTGTGGTGTTGATGGACGACACAGCCGAATGGATGGGCAAGCCGGTGGCGGTGGGCGAGCGCATTCTCCGCATTGCCGCCTTGGACGATGTCGAGGTCGAGGCCTGGTTGCCCTTGGCCGATGCGATCGAGTTGCAGCCGGGCGCCCCGATCAGCCTGTACTTGAGTGCGAGCCCTTTGTCCCCGGTTTCGGCCACACTGCGCTACTTGGCCCACGATGCCGTGCAGCGCCCAGACGGCAACTTTGCTTACCGTGTGCGTGCCAGCCTGACCGATAAAACCAGCCACCGCGTAGGGCTCAAGGGCACGGTCAAAATTCAAGGCGATTGGGTTCCCCTGAGCTTTTGGGTGATGCGGCGTCCGCTGGCCACTGCGCGTGCTTACCTGGGGCTTTGAGCACCATGGCCTTGCCACGTTTGCGCGACGAACTGGATTTGCTGCCAGGCCCCAGCCTGGCCGATGGCCAGCCAAGCTGGACCTTGCACGATCCGGTGCGGCACCAGTTTTACAGAATTGATTGGCCCACGTTTGAAGTGCTGCAGCGCTGGGACCTGAATGACCCGCAGGCGATTGCTGACGCGGTATCGCAGGCCACCACCTTGGCCTTGTCTGCCGAGGATGTGGTGGCTGTGGTCGAGTTTCTGGGGCTGCATCAACTGGTGCAACCTGAAGGCGCCGATGCCCCCGCCAAGATGGCAGCGCGCTTGGCCCAGATGCAGGGCAGCCCGATGAACTGGTTGCTGCACCATTATTTGTTTTTTAGGGTGCCCCTGGTCAGGCCGGATGCCTGGCTCGGCCGGTGGCTGCCTGTGGCCAATTTGTTTTTTACACGCAGTTTTGCCTGGATGACGGCGGTCGCCTTGCTGTGGGGTTTGTCGCATGTGGTGCGCCGCTGGGAGAGCTTCAGCGCTTCGCTGGTGGACACCTTCAACCTGGATGGCTTGCTGGCTTATGGCGCAGCCTTGTTTTTGGTCAAGCTCTTGCACGAGCTGGGCCATGCCTTCACCGCCAAGCGGTTTGGCTGTCGGGTGCCGGCGATGGGCATTGCGTTTTTGGTGATGTGGCCGGTGGCCTACACCGACACCAATGAAACCTGGCGCTTGACCGACCGCATGCAGCGCCTGAAGGTGGCATCGGCGGGCATCCTCACCGAATTGGTGATCGCAGCGTGGGCCACCCTGGCCTGGGCCCTGTTTCCTGAGGGGGGGGTCAAGTCGGCGGCCTTTGTGTTGGCCACCACCAGCTGGGTCGCCACACTGGCCATCAACGCCAGCCCCTTCATGCGCTTTGACGGTTATTTCATCTTGATGGATGCCCTGGACATGCCCAACCTGCATGGGCGCAGTTTTGCCATGGCCCGCTGGAAGCTGCGGGAATGGTTGTTTGGCCTGGGCGATGCGCCACCGGAGTATTTCAAGCCCCTGCAGGCCAAGGCCTTGATTGCATTTGCATTTAGCACTTGGTTGTACCGATTGGTGCTGTTCCTGGGCATTGCGTTGTTGGTGTATTTCTATTTTTTCAAAGTCCTGGGCATCTTTTTGTTTCTGGTCGAGATCGTTTGGTTTGTCTGGTTCCCGATCCGCTCTGAGCTCAAGGTCTGGAAGGCGCGTTGGGCGGATATTCGCCAGCAACCGAAGTCTCGGCAAAGTGTCTGGGTGGTCTTGTTGGCGCTGGTGCTCATGCTGGTTCCGTGGCCTGGTCGGGTCACAGCCAGCGCGCTGCTGCGCCCCGCTGAACAATGGCCCGTGTTTGCACCTTCCGGTGCACGGATTGAGGCATTGCCCTTCAAGGAAGGTGCCAGTGTGGCTGAGGGCGATTTGGTCATGTCGCTGTATGTGCCGGACTTGGTGGTCAAGCGTGCCGCTTTGCAGGCCCGCCTGGATCAGCAACGCTGGCAGGCAGCCGCCTCAGGGCTGGATGAAGAATCGCGCAAGCGCCTGTTGGTCAACCAGCAAAGCCTGCAGACCGCTCGCGCGGAACTGGCCGGGGTGGATGCCGAGGCTTTGCAATTTGCACCACGCGCGCCCTATGCTGGAACGCTGAAAGACGTGAACCCTGATTTGCAACTAGGGCAGTGGGTTTCGCGCAAAGAAAAACTGGGCACCTTGATCAAGGCCAACAGCCCTTGGCTGGTGGAGACCTGGCTGGACGAAGACGCCGTGCAGCGCGTGCGTGTGGGCGATGCGGCCTATTTTTACAAAGACAGTGCCAGCGGGGCCATGTTGCGCTTGACGGTGACATCGGTCGATCAGGACGCTTCCAGGGTCTTGCCCAAACCGGAGCTGGCGGCCCAGTGGGGGGGCCACGTGCTGTCACGGGACAAGAACAACCAGCTCATTCCTGAGCGGGCCATTTACCGTGTGAGCCTGAAAATCGAGGATGCAGACCGGCTGCACTTTGAGCAGTCAGCCCGTGGGCACATCACCCTGCACGCCAGTTGGGAGGCGCCTGCATCACGCTATTTCCGACAGGCTGTGTCGGTGTTGATGCAAGAGTCCGGGTTTTGAAAATCAGGCGCTTAAAACGGTGCGTCTTTCGATGCTGAAGTCAGGGCTGGGTCCGCGGTGACCTCGGCCTCATGGCCGCCTTCACTGGCTGCGCTGCGCTCACGGCTCAGGGTCTCGACTGCGGCCTGCACGGCGGTTTTGTCGGCCACGCTGGCAAATTTGCTGAACTTGCCCAGAATGCTGACCAACTGGCCATAAATGCGGGGGGCACCGGCCAGGCATTCTTTTTGTTCCAGAAAATCGGACTCGCCCGTGAAGTTGCCGATCAGGCCACCGGCTTCGGTGACCAGCAGTGAGCCCGCAGCCACGTCCCAGGGGGACAGGCCTGTTTCGAAAAATCCGTCGGTAAAGCCTGCGGCCACATAGGCCAGGTCGAGGGCGGCTGAGCCTGGGCGGCGCAGACCTGCGGTGCGTTGCATCACATCGCCCATCATGCGCAGGTACTGGTTGAAGTTGTCGCCCTTGCGGAAGGGGAAACCGGTGGAAATAATGCATTCCTGCAGCCGAATGCGCTTGCTCACGCGCAGGCGGCGGTCGTTCATGAACGCGCCGCGGCCTTTGGTCGCGGTGAACAGGTCGTTGCGGGTGGGGTCGTAAATGACGGCTTGCTCGATCTTGCCGCGCACTTGCAGGGCAATGCTCACGCAATAAACCGGAAAGCCATGGATGAAGTTGGTGGTGCCGTCCAGCGGGTCGATGATCCAGATGTGGTCAGCGAGCGGGTTGCCGAATGCGCGGCCCGACTCTTCGGCCAGGATGCCGTGGTCGGGGTAGGCCGTGAGCAGGGTCTCGATGATGATTTTTTCGCTCGCGTGGTCCACTTCGGTGACGAAATCGTTGACTTGCTTTTGCGAGATGCGAACCGCTTCAACGTCGAGCGCGGCGCGGTTGATGATGGCGCCAGCGGCGCGCGCAGCCTTGACGGCCACGTTGAGCATGGGGTGGAGATTGGACGACATAAATTGTGTGAAGAACCAGACGGACCGCCGCACGATCACGGTGGCGAAGGGCGCATTTTCTCATGAAAACCAAAGCAAGCCCTCAGGCTTGTGTCACAAGCTTTGGCGTTCACGCAGCCACTCGGGCGATCGGCGCGTGTCGAGCACGGCCAATACGGTGACTTGTGCGCCTTCCAGCAGATAGTAGATGGCAAATGGAAAGCGGTTCCCCAAACTTCGAAACGCGGGCCCGGTTTGGGTTTTCACATGAACCCCGGCACTGATTAGGAGGGCATCAATATCAGCGTACAAGCTGTTCAAGAAATAAGCGCCTATGCCAGCTTGCTGGTTTTCGTAGAACCAGTAACCCGCCAGCAAGTCATCTTGTGCAGCTTGAGTGATCGCAATGGAATCGCAGCCATTCATGGCTTGGGTCGCTCAGTGGCTTGGGGATTGACGAGTCAGTGCGCTCAAGCGTTCTTTGGCTTCAGACCAAGGCAAACTCGTTTCCTGGCCGGATTTCAGCCGATCCAACCTCGAAGAAAGAACCTGTTGGTGCCATGGTGGAATCAGGTCTTCAGAAGGTTTTTGGGACAAGGATTGCCACAAGATTTCCATGGCCAGCAAGCTTTCCGCTTTTGGCAAGTCTTTCAGGTGGTCAAATTTCATGGGTTCTCCTACAAGTCGGTGGGACTGGATAAGTTTAGCAAAATGAGCCTCAAAAGGGCGCACATGAGTGAGTGCATGGGAGCATGGACAATCGGGGTATGAAAACGCGATTCATCTTGATAGAGACCAGCCACGCTGGCAATGTGGGCGCCGCTGCCCGAGCCATGAAAGTCATGGGCTTTGACGACCTGGTGCTGGTGGCCCCGCGCTGGCCGAATGTGCTGCGCAAGGAAGAAACCATTCAGCGGGCCAGCGGGGCCAATGACGTGCTGGCCAAGGCCCGCGTGGTGCCAACGCTCGACGAAGCGCTGAACGGTGTGACCCATTTGTGCGCCACAGCCATGACACCGCGCGACTTTGGCCCGCCCACCCGCACGCCGCGTGAGCATTTTGCCGAGTTGACCCAAGCCGGTGCACCTGAGCACTGCGTGGCATTCTTATTTGGTTGCGAGCGCTTTGGCATGAAAAACGAAGACGTTTACCGCTGCCATGTGGCGCTGTCGATTCCGACCAACCCCCAGTTTGGTTCGCTCAACCTGGGCTCCGCCATTCAAGTGCTGGCCTATGACTGGCGCGTGGCCTTGGGCGGGTTTCCGTTGCAGAACGTGATCGCACCGGCCGACAAGGCCGATGCGCAACAGGTCGCGGGCATGCTGAGCCACTGGCAGCAGGCATTGACCGACCTGGGTTTCTTGGACCCTGCAGCGCCTAAAAAACTGATGCCCCGCCTGAACCAGTTGTTCAACCGGGCCGACCTGAGCCCCGAAGAAATCCACATCCTGCGCGGGGTGGCAAAAGCCATGATCCAGACGGCCAGCGCCAAGCGATAGACTCGGTGCTTATGTTTTCTCGCCTCCGCTCCGATATCCAATGCATCCTCGACCGCGACCCCGCCGCGCGCACCGCTTGGGAGGTCCTGACCTGTTACCCGGGTCTGCACGCTTTGGTGCTGCACCGCCGGGCGCATTGGTGCTGGCATCACGGGTTCAAGTGGCTGGGGCGCTTTATTTCGCATGTGTCGCGGGCTTTGACCGGCATCGAAATTCACCCCGGCGCCAAAATCGGGCAGCGCGTTTTCTTTGACCACGCCATGGGTGTGGTGGTGGGTGAGACGGCAGAAATCGGCGATGGCTGCACGATTTATCAGGGTGTCACGCTGGGCGGTACATCGCTCTACAAAGGGGCCAAGCGGCACCCGACACTGGGCCGCGATGTGGTGGTCAGTGCTGGCGCCAAGGTGCTGGGCGGCTTCGAGGTGGGCGATGGGGCCAAGATCGGCAGCAATGCCGTGGTGATCAAACCCGTGCCCGCCGGGGCCACGGCGGTGGGCATTCCTGCCCGGATCATCCTGTCCAAGGCCGGTGAGAGTGCGGATGTGGCGGGCACCGAGCGCAAGTTCAGCGCCTATGGCATCACGCAAGACGATGACCCGGTCAGCCAGGCTTTGCGGGGCTTGATCGACAACGCTGCCGGGCATGAGCACCAGATTGCCATGATCTGGCAAGCCCTTGAGCAGTTGTGTGCCCAGCAGCAGGTGCAAATGCCCGGTGATGCCGCGACCCGCGAAACCTTTCAGGCGGCCCAGCTCAATCAGTTGCTGGACAAGTGAGGTTCACTGTACGGCTGCCAAGGCGGCGGCTGCCTTGAGCTCTCGCCATCTTTTGTCCAGGCTGCTGTAGCGCTGCAGCGCATCGGGATCTTCGCCGCTTTGATGTTGCACCAGCGCCTTGTTCTTGAGCTGTTGCAGCCGGTCAATCATCAACAAATTCAACAACCCGCGCAGCTCTTGTCGGGCTTCTTGCGGGTCGGGTGGGGTGGCGTCTTCGCTGCCGGCCACAGGGTTCAATTTGTCTTGCGACATCCAGTGCTGTGCCTCTTGTGCAAAGGGCTGGCTTTGCATCTCAGTTTGCAAAGTAGACCAACCCAACGCCCCTTGTTCGTGAAACTGCGATTCGAGCCAGGCAAACAAAGGCCCGTGGGGTGCCGGCAGGGCGCAGAGCATGGCGTGGTCTTCGCCAGCCAGCGTTTCCCAGAGTGCCATGTTCCCCAGCAGCAAGCGGGCTGCGTGGTCTGCCCGGCTGGCGGGCACGGTGCGGGGGCCGGTGTAAACCGGGGGCTGCTCGCGTTTGTAGCGGCTGTTGCCGAACTTGCTATTGGGTGTCCAGTTGGGGTTTTTGCGGGGCCAGTTGTTGCCTGAAGCCCCTGGGTTTGCATAGCCGCCTGGCGCGCCATAAGCCCCGTAGCCACCACCGGGCTCCGGGATTTGCCCGTGGCCGCCGGCCCCTGCCCAAGCAGAGGGCTCGCCGTAATGGGGCTCGTAGTTGGGGTATTCGTCGCTGCTGGCGGCGGCCTGGTTGAAGGCGCTTGGGGTATTTTGCGGCGAGGGCGCAGCGCTTCTGGCGCCGGGTGCAAAGCGCTGGTCGGTGGCCGCTTGTTGGCCCCACAGGCGCTCAAGGCCAGCCGTTTCGAGCTGAATCAGTTGGGCCAGCTCTGACAGCAGCTGTTGCTTGAGAGCGCCTTCGGGCAGCAGTTGCCATAAGGGCCGGGCCTGGCTGGACAAGCGCGCACGGCCTTCGGCGGTTTGCAGGTCGCAGTCGACGCTGGCCGCTTCGATCAAAAAGCGCGACAGCGGCATGGCCTGCTTGATTTGCTCGGCAAACGCGTCTTGGCCGAACGCGCGCACGTAGCTGTCGGGGTCGTGCTCGGCGGGCAAAAACAAAAACTTGATGCTGCGCACGTCGGTGGCGTAGGGCAGGGCGCCGTCGAGGGCCTTGCGCGCAGCGCGGCGACCTGCGCCATCGCCGTCAAAGCTGAAAACCACCGCATCGGTGAAGCGGAAAAGTTTTTGTACGTGGTCTGGGGTGCAGGCCGTGCCCAGTGTGGCCACGGCGTTGGCAAAGCCCAGTTGGGCCAGCGCCACCACGTCCATGTAGCCTTCGGTCACCAGCACATAGCCCGCGCTGTGCAGGGCTTCGCGGGCTTCATACAGGCCATACAACTCGCGGCCTTTGTGGAAGACTGGGGTTTCGGGCGAGTTCAAATATTTTGGGGTGCCGCTGCCGATCACCCGCCCACCAAAGCCGATGCACTCGCCCTTGATGTTGCGGATCGGGAACATGATGCGGTCGCGAAACCGGTCGTAGCGTTTGTCGTCTTCTTCATTGACGATGACCAGGCCCGACTCGGCCAACAAGGGGTCGTCGTATTTGGGAAAAATGCTGGCCAGAGAGCGCCAGCCTTCGGGGGCATAGCCCATGCCAAAGCGCTTGGCAATTTGCCCCGACAGGCCCCGGCCCTTCAGGTAGTCGACCGCGCGAGGCGTGATCTTGAGCTGATCGCGGTAGGCTTCGCCGGCTTTTTCCAGCACATCGCTCAGGCTGTCTTGCTTGGCCTTGGCAGCGGCGGCGCGGGCGCGGTCTTCGGGGGATTGTTGCTCTTCGGGCACTTGCATGCCGGTTTGCTGGGCCAGGTCTTTGACGGCTTCGACGAAGGTCATGCCCGCGTGCTCCATCAGAAAACCGATGGCATTGCCGTTTTTGCCGCAGCCAAAGCAGTGAAAAAACTGCTTGGTGGGGCTGACACTGAAGCTGGGAGATTTTTCGCCATGGAAAGGGCAAAGGCCCATGAAATTGGCGCCGCCTTTCTTGAGTTGCACGTATTTGCCCACGATGTCGACGACGTCGATGCGGGACAGCAACTCTTGAATAAAAGACTGGGGGATGGACATCGGGCTATTTTCGCTGATTGAGCGGGCTATTTTGGGCCGATGAAGGGACTTGTTTCGGTGCAAACCAGCATGGATTTCTGTCCAAGCTCAGGCAAACTGATCAGCATTGGACCCACAGACAAAACGGAACGCCTTCATGCAAGAAACCAAAGTCAGCATCTTCGACCAGGATTTGCCCCAGACCCTCGCCAACCACGCCCCGATTTCGCCCCTGAGTTTCATTGAGCGCACGGCCGAGGTCTACCCCACACGCCTGGCCATCCTGCATGGCGATCTGCGCCAGGACTGGGCAACGACTTACCGCCGTTGCCGCCAACTGGCCAGCGCCCTGACGCAAGCGGGCATTGGCAAGAACGACACGGTGGCCGTGATGTTGCCCAACACCCCGCCCATGGTCGAGGCGCACTTTGGCATTCCCATGGCCGGCGCGGTGCTGAATGCGCTCAACACCCGGCTGGACCCGGAGACCGTGGCCTTCATGCTCGACCACGGCGAGGCCAAGGCGGTGATCGTAGACCCGGAGTTTTCAGGGGTGATGCAAAAAGCCCTGGCGCTGCGCCAGTCCACACGGCCCTTGCTAGTGATCGATGTGGAGGACGCGCTTTACAAAGGCCCCAGCGAGGCCTTGGGCACGGTGAGTTACGAGGCTTTTGTGGGCGGGGGTGATGCTGCCTTTGCCTGGAGCCTGCCCGGCGACGAGTGGGATGCGATTGCGCTGAACTACACCAGCGGCACCACTGGCAACCCCAAGGGCGTGGTGTACCACCACCGGGGGGCCGCGACCAACGCGATTTCCAACATTCTGGAATGGGACATGCCCAAGCACGCCGCCTACCTGTGGACGCTGCCCATGTTCCATTGCAACGGCTGGTGCTTTCCGTGGACGGTGGCGGCGCGGGCGGGCGTGAATGTGTGTTTGCGCAAAGTCGATGCGCAGACCATTTTTGATGCCATGCGGCAGCATGGGGTCACGCATTACTGCGGTGCACCCATCGTGCACGGCCTGCTGGTCAACGCGCCAGCCGCCATGAAGGCCGGTGTGCCAACAGGCATCAAGGCCATGGTGGCGGGTGCTGCACCCCCTGCGTCGATGATCGAGGGGATGGAAGAGATGGGTTTTGATTTGACCCATGTCTATGGCCTGACCGAGGTGTATGGCCCTGCGACCGTTTGCCCCAAACACCCCGAGTGGGACGCCCTGCCCATTGGCGAGCGTGCCCGGCTGAACGCCCGTCAGGGTGTGCGCTACCACCTGGAGCGCGATGTGCGTGTGCTCAACCCCGAAACCATGCAACCCGTGCCGCAAGACGGCGAAACCATGGGCGAGATCATGTTCAAGGGCAACATCGCCATGAAGGGCTATCTGAAGAACCCCAAGGCCACGCAAGAGGCCTTTGCCGGGGGCTGGTTCCACAGTGGCGATCTGGCAGTGCAGTACCCCGATGGCTACATCAAGATCAAGGACCGCAGCAAGGACATCATCATCTCGGGCGGCGAGAACATTTCATCGATCGAGGTGGAAGATGTGCTCTACCGCCACCCCGCTGTGCTGGCAGCGGCCGTGGTGGCCAAGCCCGATGACCGCTGGGGCGAGACGCCCTGCGCCTTTGTGGAGTTGAAGGCCGACGCCCAGGTCACGGCTGAGCAGATCGTGGCGCACTGCAAGCTGCATTTGGCGGGCTTCAAGGTGCCGCGTGCGGTGGTGTTTGGGGAGTTGCCCAAGACCAGCACCGGCAAGATTCAGAAGTTCGAGTTGCGCAAGCAGGCGGGGTCGGCTGCCGCGATTGATGTGTGAAGTCTGGTGTTAAGCGTTTGATCGTTTGAGTATGGCGCTCAGGCGATGTCAAAGGCGTGCGTGCCAAAGTGGTCGGCACGGCGGTCGACGAAGTAGTGTTCCAGGGTTTCTTTCACCGTCCTGAAGGCCAGTTCGTCCCAGGGAATGTCGGCTTCGGTGAACAGGCGCGCTTCCATGGTTTCGTGGCCGGGGTCGAACACATCGCTCGTCAGCCTTGCGCGGTAGTAAAGGTGCACCTGGCCCACCCGGGGCACGCTCATCACGGTGAACAGGCCCTCCATGATGAACTGGGCACCGGCTTCTTCGGTGGTCTCGCGGGCGGCGCCCTCGGAGGCGGACTCGCCCAGTTCCATGAAGCCAGCAGGCAGTGTCCATTTGCCTTTGCGGGGCTCGATGTTGCGCTTGCACAGCAGTATCCGGTCGCCCCAGTGGGGCACAGTGCCCACCACGTTCAGCGGGTTTTCGTAGTGCACGGTGTTGCAGGCGGTGCAGATGGCCCGTTGTTTGGTGTCGCCATCGTCAGGCAAGCGGTAAGCCACTGCCGCTCCGCAATCGCGGCAATGGCGAATGGCTTCTCGTTTGTACATGGTCAGGCGAATATTTTCAAAGCCACCAGTGTAATGCTGGGGAAGAAAACAATCGCTGTGATGCGCATCAAGTCTGAAATCAGGAAGGGAATGATGTATTTGAAGGTCTCTTTCATCGGCACGTCCTTGGCCATATTGCTGATGATGAAGACGTTCATGCCAACGGGGGGGGTGATCAGGCCGATCTCCACCACCATCAAGGCCACAATCCCAAACCAGATGGCTTTGGATTCCGCGTCGAGGCCCCAAACGTCGATGCCCATGATGATCGGGAAAAACATCGGCACGGTCAGCAAGATCATGGACAGACTGTCCATGATGCAGCCCAGCACCAAATAAATGGCAATGATCGTGAACACCACCATCAGTGGGTGCAAGTTCATGCCAACGACCCATTTAGCCAATTCGGTATTGACCTGCGTCAGCGCCAAAAACACGTTCAGCACATCGGCGCCCAGCAAGATCAGGAAAATCATGCCTGTAGCACCTGCAGCGCCGTACATGCATTCCAAAAAGCCTTTCCCCTTGAGGCCACCCGATGTCCAGGCCACAAACCCGGTAGCAATGGTGCCGATCGATGCGGCTTCTGTGGGGGTAAACAGGCCACCGTAAATACCGCCAATCACCACGGCAAAGATCAGTAAAACGGGCCAGGTTTCGGCCAGGGCTTGCAGACGCTGGCTCCAGGAGTAACGGTCACCACGGGGCGCTTCTTCAGGCCTGACGCGGGCAATGATGCCGATCACTACCATGTAGCCAATGGCAGCAATGATTCCGGGAATGAATGCAGCGAGAAATAATTTGGCGATGTTTTGTTCGGTAATGATCGCGTAGATGACCAAAGGCACGGATGGGGGAATCAAGATGCCCAATGTGCCGCCGGCGGCGATCACTGCGGTCGACAAACGGGGTGAATAATTGTGTGCCTTGAGTTCAGGCAAAGCCACTTGGCCCATGGTGGCTGCCGTGGCCAGTGAAGAGCCACAGATGGCCCCAAATCCCGCGCATGAGGTGACAGCCGCCATGGCCATGCCGCCACGCCAGTGACCAATCATGGCATTGCCCGCTTTGAAAAGCGCCTTCGACAAACCGCCATGGGTGGCAAATTGCCCCATCAATAAAAACAAAGGAACAACCGACAGGTCGTAGACCGAAAAACGAGTGTAGGCCGCTGACTTGAAGTAATTGAGCAAGGGGTCCATGCCCGACAAGGCTACATAACCGATGGAGCCAGCCAGAAGCATGGCAATGCCAATGTGGACACGCAAAGCCAGCAGTGCGATCAGTCCAATGAAAACGATGCTGCCTAATTCAATACCGGTCATGACTGAATCTTTCTAAGGTCGGCACCGGCGGCATACATTGCCGTGATGAAAAGCAGTGCAAAGGATGGAACCATAGGGGCGTAGCTCCACCATGTGGGAATGTCGAGCAACATGGACGCTTCCATCGAATCCTTGAGTTCCCAAAGCCCTCGCCAAAGGCGCCATGTGATGGCTGCAGCAAATACGGCCAGGGCCAAGTTGGCCAACAAGTCCAATAGGGCGTTGAACTTTGCGTTGGCATGGGTTGTGAAGAAATCCACGATCACATGCCCACGTATCCAATGCGTATAGGGCAGGCTCAGGCTGACCGCCACTGCGCAAAAGGCTTGCACCAGTTCATAGTCGCCAACGATGGGGCTGCTGAAAACTGTGCGCCCAACGATGCTGAAAATCGACATGGCAGCCATCGCGGTCAGAACAAGGCCGGAGCAGATGGCAAAAAATTTGCAAACTGCCTCAATGACCCTGCCGGCAGGGCCTCTTGATTGAGAGGTATCGGTGACGATGAGTTCGGCCACAGTCATTCCTTGAGTTAAGCCAGGCCGTTTGAATGGCGAATCGAGAAAAAGGGCGGAGAAACTCCGCCCTTTTTTACTGGGGTTGAGCTGCTTACTTGGTGTATTGCTTGATCAAAGCAGTGGCACCGTCCAGCATGGCCTTGCCGTCCATACCTTTGGCTGTCATTTCCTTGACCCAAGCGTCGTCCAAAGAGTCAGTTGCTTTTTTCCAGTTTTCCAGTTCAGCCTTGGGGATGATGGTGATTTTCTGGTTTTTGGCATCCACAAACGCTTGCTTGCTGGGCACATCTTGACCGGCTTGGGTTTTGCCCAAGAAGGCCGAGAACTCACGGCCTGAGTTCTTGTCGATCACCGCCTTCAAATCGGCAGGCAAAGAGTCGTACTTGGCTTTGTTCATGGGCACCACGAACACGGTGGTGTACAGCGCGTTGTACGAGCGGTCTGTTTCTGCGGTGAAGTTGGTCAGCTCTTGCACTTTCAGGCCGGGCGCGACTTCGTAAGGAATCACCGCACCGTCGATCACACCTTTGGACAATGCTTCGGTCACTTGCGGCACGGGCATGGCCACGGGTGTTGCACCCATCATGGCGATCATTTTGTTGACCTGTCGTGTGGGCGCGCGCACTTTCAGGCCTTTCAAGTCGGCCATGGTGGCCACAGCCTTATTCTTGGTGTAAATGTTGCCCGGGCCGTGCACATGGACGGCCAACATCTTCACGTCTTTCATGTCGTCGGCAGCAAACTTTTGGGCGTAGTCCCAAGCGGCGCGGCTGGTGGCCTCGGCGTTGGTCATCATGAAGGGCAATTCGAACACTTCAAGTTTTTGCAGCTTGGCCGTGTAAGCCTGCAAAGTCCAAGCCACATCGACCACGCCATCACGCGTTTGATCGAACAGTTGCACAGGCGTGCCCCCCAACTGCATGGCTGGGAAGATTTGGCATTGCAGGCGGTCTTTGGAGTCGCGCGCAATGTTCTTGCACCATTCGCCCATCATGGTGGTGTGCTGGATGGACTGTGGGCCCAGAAAGTGGTGAACCTTCAGAGTGATGGTCTGGGCATTAACGCCAAAACCAAGGGCCATCAGGCCTGCGGCCAAGGCCGTTTGTTGCAGGAATTTCTTCATCGACTTGTCTCCATCATGGGTTGAAAAACGGGATGATAAACCAACCATGCGGTCGGTTAATGCATATAACGGGTCGAGTAGCGCTCGGAGTGGGGCGCAGTAAAGACCCCTTAGACGCAATTTATATGAATTATGTTGCAACTTCGGTTTTATTTTGTAGGGGTTAACCCGTTATTTTTGGGTGTTTGTGCACTTTTGTTCTTCGGCTAAAAGTGCTTTTTGGTCAGACCAGGACACCGTTGTGGCCTCTACCTTGCTCAAGAAATTTTAATTTTTAAGCTGCCCAGGCCCGCCAGCTCACCTACCAAGGTGTCCCCGGTGACTACGGCGGCCACACCTTCAGGCGTGCCCGTGTAGATCAGGTCGCCTGGTTGGAGTTCCCAGGCGGCCGACAGGTGTTCGATGGTTTCGGCCACGTTCCAGATGAGTTTGGCCACGTTGCTGCGCTGGCGGTCTGCACCGTTGACTTGCAGGCTGATCTCGGCATGGTTGACATCACCCGCTTGCGCAATGGGTGTGATGGGGCCGATCGGCGCCGAATGGTCAAAGGCTTTGCCAATGCACCAGGGACGACCTTGCTTTTTCATTTCGTTTTGCAGATCCCGGCGTGTCATGTCCAGCCCTACGGCATATCCGAAGATGTGTTGGGCCGCATCGGCTGCCTGGATGTTGCGCCCGCCTTTGCCAATGGCAACCACCAATTCGATCTCGTGGTGCAGGTTTTGCGTTAGGCTGGGGTAGGGCATTTGGCCGGTTTGGCCGGTTTCTACCACCACCAGGCTGTCGGTGGGTTTGAGAAAAAAGAAGGGAGGTTCACGGCCAGTGAACCCCATTTCCTTGGCGTGCTCTTCGTAATTGCGGCCCACGCAATAAATGCGGTGCACCGGAAAATGGTTCGGCTGGCCCACGACGGGTACTGAAACGGTGGGTGTGGGCGGGAAAACAAAACTCATGAATCACTTTCAGGGGGAGGCGAGTCGGGCAGCGTCAAAAAAACTTGCCAAGCGCACTTACTATAGGAGTGTGCGCCAGGACTGAGACTGGTGATAACCCTGCATTTAATGGAGAGACCCCCAAAATGAACCACGCCTTTGATTTTGCCGTCGCACCTGGGCACTTGATCAGGCGGGCGCATCAAATTTCTGTGGCACTGTTCAATGAACACCTTGCGACAGCCGGCGTCACACCGGTCCAGTTTGCGATATTGAACGCCTTGCTGGACTCCCCCGGTGTGGACCAGATCACCTTGGCCAAGCGTGTGGCTTTTGATCCGGCGACCTCTGGCTCGGTCATCGGACGCCTTGAAAGCAAGGGTTGGGTCGAGCGGTGCGCTGACAAGGTGGACCGCCGGCGCAAGTTACTGGTGCTGACCCCTCAGGGTTTACAGGCTTTGGCAGGCATGAAGTCAGCGGTGGCAGATGTGCAGGCGGAAATTTTGTCGCCGCTTGAGCCGCCAGAGCAAGCGCAGTTCATGCACTTGCTCAGCCGTTTGGTGGCAGGCCATCCTGTGCCTTGATGCCACTGACCAAGGTGTGCTTGAGGTCTGGTTTATGACGACTTGGTCGTCAGCTCGAAGTGCTCAACATGGGGTGGTACGGCAAAGAACGGGCCGACGATGGCACGCCATTGCGTGAAGAGCTCGGATTCACGGAAACCCACGGTGTGGTCTTCCAAGGTGTCCCAAAATATTTGCAGCACATAACGCTCTGGGCTTTCAATGCCACGGTTGACTTTGCCGCCCTGAAAACCTTTGGCTTTGCAAGCCACGGTGTTCAAGCCCAGTTCAATGGCTTTTTCAAATTCAGCTTGCTGTCCGGGATGGATGCGGATATCTGCGAGTTCGAGGATCATGGTGTGATGAAGATCAAAGTGAGTTGGCCCTCCACCTTAACGCATCGCGGGTTGGGCACCTTGCGGCTTTTTCCAGCACAGCTTGCAAGCCATCATTCAGGGAGACTTTGCCTGGGTTTGGGCAGGTCGGGAGGCGTGCCACACCATGACCGTGAAAAGCACCGACACCAAGGCCAGTGCGGCTGTACTGGTGATCCAGAAAGTGTCCACGCTGGCGCGCATGGGCCAGTCAGCCCACTCAATGCCTTGATAAGCCCACAAGTAGCCACCATACAGGCCCACTCCCCATAGCAATGCGGTGTAGATCAGCAAGGGCATTAACGTGATGCGGTAGCAGCGCAGCAAATACGCGCAAACAGCTTGCACCGCATCGGCCAGGTGGTACAGCGCTACCCAGCCCAGCCACACCGTGGCCGCTTGCACCACAAGCGGGTCGGTGCTGAACGCGTGGGCCAGGGTCTCGCGCCCCATGAACAATAGGGCCGCGCCCAACAGGGCCGCGCCAATGGCCAGGCCAATGCCCAGTGCGGCTGAGCGACGGGCTTTGCTGGCTTGCCCAGCCCCAAGCCAGTAGCCTGTGCGTGCGCTGCTGGCAATCCCCAAAGCCAGCGGGACCATGTACAAAACGGCGGCCAGGCTGGCTGCAATTTGGTGGCTGGCCAGGGCCACCGCGCCAAGGCGTGCAATGAACAAGGCCATCAAGGTGAACGATGTGACTTCCACCATGATGGACAAACCTGCGGGCACACCCAGCGCCAAGAAGCGCCTAATCACGGGCCAATCCGGTTGTTCGGGGCGCCGCCACAAGCGATAGGGTTGGTAGATATCTTGCGTGCGCAAAAGCCACAGGCCCGACAGCATCATGAGCGAGTTGACCATCAGCGTGGCCCAAGCGCAGCCCACCACACCCAGACCTGTAAAACCAGCCACACCAAAAGTCAAGGCAAAAGACAGCGGCACCTTGACCAGCAAGGCACCCGCCTGCAACCAGGTGACCAAGCGTGGATGGCCCAGACTTTGGTTGAGCGTTCCATACAAACGAAACAGCAAAGACGGCACCAAGGCGACAGCCAGAATGCGCAAATAAGCGCGCACATCGGGCCACAGTTCCTCGGGCACTTCGGTCGCTGACAGCCAAAGGTCTGGAAACCACAAACCACTGATGCCGATCACCGCCGCACCGCCTGCGATATAGAGCGCTTGCCGGACCGAGCGCCCCACCTCGGCCTGACGACCCCCGCCGTGCAGCTCGGCCCAAACGGGCAACAGGGCCTGAAGCAGCCCGTTCAGTGCGACATAAATACTGATGTAAATGGACGAGGCCAGGGCCAAGACTGCCAGTGCCTGAGGGCTGTAGCGTCCTGCGATCAAGGTGTCGGCAATGCCAAAAGACATCACAGCCAGTTGGCCCACCAGCACGGTGCCTGCGTGGCGGGCAATGATGCGCAGCTCTGACATGGCTTAGCGCACAGTCTCTTCGGAGCGTGCAGGCCGCGGATTTGGCGGGTTGACGGGTCGGAAAATCAGCAGGGTCTCGTTATTATCAGTGGGCCGTTTGACGGCGGCGTGTTCAACCCATCCCAGCAAGTGGATTTTGGCCGACAGCAAGGACAGGTTGGCCCTGTCGATTATCAGCCATGGGCAGTCGGTTTGGGGCGCTTGCATAGGCATCAGCCTGGCATGGCCGTGGTGCAACAAAGCCGTGCCTTGGGCCTTGCTGATGCCTGCATATTGAAAGCAAGTGTTCGGGTCTGTGA
>NZ_JBIKHV010000119.1:0-5922 GCF_044361985.1 Limnohabitans sp.
ACCGGCTCGCCTACAATCTGCTTTGACGGGCCTTCCCGCATGGTGAAGCGGCCAACCGGGTCAGGTGGGGAACCAAGCAGCCCTAACTGTGGAGCCAGTGCCGGGGTCAAGGCTCGTCAACTTACATTCCTAAAGATGCCCAAGGCCACTTGCAACCTGACAAGTCCCACTTGGCGCATCGAAAATCTCCCAATCCCAATCCCAATCCGAATCAGGCCATTCGCCGACGCAGCGCAGGAAAAGGCAAGGATTTGACTTTGGCCGAAGTCACCAATTGCGGCGCAACAGGGGCAGCGCGCAGCAACTCGGAGACCAGGACATCGGCGTTCTTGTGGGCGCCATTGCGGTTGATCTCAAAGGCCAAACGTGTCTGGCCAGCCATTTGAGACACAAAATTCTGGGGGTAATCGCGGACATTGAAACCACGCAAAGCCATCACTTTCATGAAAGCGTTGGCAGCCTCTTCAACGGCGCGCTGGTATTCCTGGGAAGCTTCTGGCGTCATATCGACCTCGTTCTATGGATGAAGTTACTCACCCGATAACAACGCAGCACCCAGCCAACAGGCATACACCGTTTGTGTGAGATTGTTACAAATTCGCCAAAATACCCTGGCCCGCGCACCAACCACTGGCCAGACAGGCTGTCAACAAGTACCCCCCGGTCGGGGCTTCCCAGTCCAGCATTTCACCTGCGCAATACACCCCAGGACGACTCGCCAGCATTCCGCCAAGCGTTATCCCCGCCAAATTAACCCCGCCCGCTGTGCTGATCGCCTCAGCCACAGGTCTGGGATTTTTAAGGGGTACGGCCAAATTTTTAAGGCTGAACGCCAACGCCTCGGGATCGGCAAGGGTTTCGGCTAAGCACAGCTCATGCACCAGCCCCATCTTGACACCCTCCAGGCCCAAACGGCTTTTGAGATGGCTGGACAAACTCCGGCTACCCCGCGGCCAGCGCACTGCTTCTCGCACCTGGTCGATTGTTTTATCAGATATTAAATCCAGAACGAAATGGGCACTCCCTCGGGTCAGGTCATCGCGCAGCATGGCCGATGCGGCATAAATCAAACTGCCTTCCACCCCGGTGTCGGTGATGACGAATTCGCCTTTGCGTTCGAACCTGGCCTCACCCGCCAACCCATCCTGAATTCCATCGGCAGCACCGACCCTCAGCGAAACCGACTTGAGCGGATGGCCCGCATAGCGTTGACGAAAGTGCTCGGTCCAGCCTTGACCCTCACGCCCCAGCACATCGAAACCACAATTGGCCGGTTTAAGAGGCGAGATGCTCACGCCCTGATCGGCCAACAAGGGGACCCAGGCGCCGTCCGACCCCAAACGGGGCCAACTGGCTCCTCCCAAAGCCAACAAAGTGGCGCGGGCATGAACCCGAGTCACGCCCGAATGGCCCGTGGGCTGGAAAACCAGACCATCACCCGCCCAGCCTTGCCATCGATGTCGCATATGAAACTGCACCGACACCCCCGAAGTCGGGTGCCTCAGCCGCTGCAGCCAGGCTCTGAGCAAGGGTGCCGCCTTCATTTCCTTAGGAAAAACACGCCCGGAAGTTCCGACGAAAGTGTCCACCCCCAAGCCCTGAGCCCAGTCCCGAACGGCTTGAGCGCCCATCTGATCGAGCCAATGCCCCACAAGGGCTTGCGGGGCGCCATAACGGCTGCGGAACAATTCAGGGGCCTCAGCGTGCGTGAGGTTCAAGCCGCCTTTGCCTGCCAATAAAAATTTGCGCCCCACGGAAGGCATGGCATCGAATAAATGAACGGACACGCCGGCCTGCGAAAGCACCTCTGCGGCCATCAAGCCAGCGGGCCCACCGCCCACGATGGCCACATCGACCTGGAGTACGGGGGCGTCGGATAAAACTGAAGGTGCGGAAGAGAAAGTCATGAGGGAATAGGTTGGCAACGCCACTCTGACAAGTAGGTGCAGAGGGATTCTGTCAAAATAGCTTTGACTTTAGCCGCATCTTCAATGTTCACAAGGAAAAGGCCATGGCCAGCGATCTGATCAAACACATTACCGACGCCACATTTGAAGCCGAGGTGCTCCAGTCGAGCCACCCGGTGGTGGTTGACTTCTGGGCCGAATGGTGCGGCCCCTGCAAGATGATTGCCCCCATCCTGGACGAAGTGGCCAGCGCTTACGAAGGCAAGTTGCAAATCACCAAGATGAATGTGGACGACAACCGCGACATTCCCGCCAAGTTCGGCATTCGCGGCATCCCCACCCTGATGATCTTCAAGGACGGTCAATTGGCCGCCACCAAAGTCGGCGCCATGAGTAAATCACAATTGACCGCTTTCATCGACCAGCAACTGGTTTGATACCGGCTTGGGCCCTGTCACTCGGGGCCCCATGCAAAACTGGGCCTAAGTGCCCGGTTTTTTGTTTTTTGGACCACTCTAAAACCTGTCATAATTTCGCCTAGGCAACCCGAACAGGGACCAACGCCTTGATTGCCGGAAGCCCCAGCCCCCAACCCCGGGCGGCATCCGGTTCTGAATATTTCCACCCGGTTATCTGAAAACGGCCCCCTTACGGTCCGTTTTGACACAGGCCCATTCCCATGCATTTGAACGAACTCAAGGCACTTCATGTGTCCGAACTCCTGAAGCAAGCCGACACGCTCGAAATCGAGAACACCGGCCGAATGCGCAAACAGGAACTGATGTTTGCGATCATCAAAAAACGCGCCAAAGCGGGCGAACAGGTGTTTGCCGATGGTGTGCTCGAAATCCTGCCCGATGGTTTTGGTTTCTTGCGCAGCCCCGACTCCAGCTACACAGCCAGCACCGACGACATCTACATCAGTCCCAGCCAGGTGCGCCGCTTCAACCTGCACACCGGCGACATGATCGAAGGTGAAGTGCGCATCCCCAAAGACGGCGAGCGTTACTTTGCCCTCACCAAGCTCGACCAGGTGAACGGGGATTTGCCGGAGAACAACAAACACAAAGTCATGTTCGAGAACTTGACGCCCCTGTTCCCCACAGAGCAGATGCGTCTTGAGCGCGACATCAAAGGCGAAGAAAACATCACCTCCCGCGTGATCGACATCATTGCCCCCTTGGGCCGTGGCCAGCGCGCTTTGATCGTGGCTCAACCCAAGTCAGGCAAGACGGTGATGATGCAGCAAATCGCGCATGCCATCACGGCCAACTACCCCGATGTGCATCTGATGGTGTTGCTGGTCGACGAGCGCCCTGAAGAAGTAACCGAAATGCAGCGCAGCGTCCGCGGCGAGGTCATCTCATCCACCTTTGATGAGCCCGCCTCGCGCCATGTGCACGTGGCAGAGATGGTGATTGAACGTGCCAAGCGCTTGGTTGAACTGAAAAAAGACGTGGTGATCCTGCTGGACTCGATCACCCGCCTGGCCCGTGCTTACAACAACGTGGTGCCCTCGTCGGGCAAAGTGTTGTCAGGTGGTGTGGACGCCAACGCACTGCAGCGCCCCAAGCGCTTCTTTGGTGCGGCCCGAAATGTTGAAGAAGGCGGCAGCTTGACCATCATTGCCACCGCCCTGGTCGACACCGGCAGCCGGATGGACGAGGTGATCTTTGAAGAATTCAAGGGTACCGGCAACTGCGAAATCCACCTGGAGCGTCGCTTGTACGAAAAGCGCGTGTTCCCGGCCATCAACCTCAACCGCAGCGGCACCCGACGCGAAGAATTGCTGTTGCAGGCTGAAGTGCTGCAAAAAACCCGCATCTTGCGACAGTTCATGTACAACATGGACGAGATCGAAGCCATGGAAATGGTCTTGAAGAGCATGAAGGCGACCAAGAACAATTCCGAGTTCTTCGACATGATGCGACGCGGCGGCTGATACCCTATAATCGACAGGTTTTGCGGAAAGTGCTCTCAGATAGGCTGAAGAGTGGCTCCCGTAGCGAAAATAAAAGGATTCATCATGAAAAAAGGCATTCACCCCAACTACCGTGAAATTTGCTTCCAAGACATGTCCAATGGCTTCAAGTTCGTGACCCGTTCATGCGCCAACACCAAGGAAATGATCAAGATGGAAGACGGCCGCGAGCTGCCTTGGTACAAGCTGGACACCACCAGCGAATCACACCCCTTCTACACCGGCACACAAAAGTCGGTCGACAACATGGGTGGCCGCGTGGAGAAATTCCGCAACCGTTTCGGCAAGACCACCGTCACCAAATAATCTTTTATTTGTTACCCCTCAAAGGGCAGCCCGGGTCACCGGCCTGCCCTTTTTGTATTGAGGCACCCCCAAGGGGGCTGCGGTGGCCAGTGCACGCACCCCTGATAACGGCCCCCCTCTTCCAAGCGGCTGCAAACTGATATCTTCTGAACCTGTGAACCATCCCACCCCCGCCATCGTTGCCCAAAGCGCCGTGCGCAGACTGCCGCGTCTGGCCTTGCTTTTGCTGTGTGTGGCCTATGTCCTGCCGGGCTTTTGGGGCCGGGCGCCTTGGAAAGCGCAAGACATCGAAGCCTTTGGCTACATGTTGCAATTGGCACAACCCGGCATGGGCGAGGCCATCAGCTGGCTCAAACCCATGCTGTTGGGCAGCCCTGACAGCAACCTGGCCTTGCTGCCTTATTGGTTGGGCGCCCTGTTCATTCAATGGGCACCCAAAGGCCTGGAAGACGTCTTTGCCCGACTGCCCTTCATCGCCATGTTGAGCGCCACCTTGGCGTCCACTTGGTATGCGGTGTATGCACTGACCCGTCACCCTGCGGCTCAGCCAGTGGCCTTTGCATTTGGAGGCGAAGCCAAACCAGCGGACTACGCCCGCGCCATGGCCGATGGGGGTTTATTGGCGCTGTTGGCCTGCCTGGGCTTGGCTCGGCTGTCACACGAAACCTCCCCCGCACTCAGCCAATTGTGTTTTGCCGCCTTGCTGTTTTTTGGCTTGTCCACATGGACTCGCCACCGCATTCAAAGTGCTGTGGCCGTCACCGTGGGCATGCTGGGCCTGACACTGTCTGGTGCACCCACTTTGGCGCTTTGGCTGGGCATCGGGGGCTCGGTCATTTGCGCTTCAGCGCAAGCTGACCCCGCCCAACGCCGTTTGAGCATGCTCGATGTGGGCCTGCTGGCCCTGATATGCCTGCTGTGCGTGACCACCGCCGGTGCGCTGGACTTGTGGCGCTGGCGTGTAGTGCCTCACAGCATGTTCGACCTGCACTTGCTGGGCAAGTTGCTCGCCTGGTTCACCTGGCCTGCCTGGCCCCTGGCACTGTGGGCACTGTGGCGCTGGCGTGGGCAACTGTCGCAAGTCTGGCGCTACCCGCACCTGGGCTTGCCACTGTGGTTTGCGCTGGTCACGATTGGCGCTACCTGGTTCACGGGTTTGTCTGACCGCGCGCTGCTGACTTCATTGCCCGCCATTGCCACTTTGGCGGCTTTGGCGCTGCCCACGCTTAAACGCAGCCTCGGTGCATTGATCGACTGGTTCACCTTGCTGTTTTTCAGCTTCTGCGCACTCGCCATGTGGGTGGTCTGGGTGGCCATGCAAACTGGCATGCCTGCCAAAACAGCGGCCAATGTGGCGCGCCTGGCACCGGAGTTTGTGCCCGAATTTTCAACCGCTGCGTTCGCCCTGGCACTGGCAGCCACTGTGGCTTGGGCGATGCTGGTGAGGTGGCGCACCGGTTACCACCGCGCTGCCATCTGGAAAAGCCTGGTGCTGCCCGCAGGTGGTGCGGTCCTTTGCTGGTTGCTGCTGACAAGCTTGTGGTTGCCTCTGCTCAACTACGCACGAAGCTATGCGCCAATGGTGGAAAAAATCACCCGCATCACAGACCCGAACACTTGCTTTCAATATGCAGGCATCAGCAAGGCCCAAGGCACGGCTTTGTTGCACCACGGCCATGCCAGGCTGATGCCTATGCAAGCGCCCCAAACCGACTGCCCATGGCTGAT
>NZ_JBIKHV010000048.1:0-19458 GCF_044361985.1 Limnohabitans sp.
AACATTTCAAGCATGAACATGAAGCAAGGCCGTAATGTGGTCGTCGTCGGGACCCAATGGGGTGACGAAGGCAAAGGCAAATTGGTGGACTGGTTGACCGAAAGCGCCCAGGGCGTGGTGCGTTTCCAGGGGGGGCACAACGCGGGCCACACCCTGGTGATCAATGGCGTCAAAACGGCCTTGCACCTGATCCCCAGCGGCATCATGCGTGCAGGCGTCAAGTGCTACATCGGCAACGGCGTGGTCTTGTCGGTGCCCAAATTGCTCGAAGAAATCGCCGGCCTTGAAAAAGCCGGGGTTGAAGTCCGTTCGCGGCTGCGCGTGAGCGAGGCTTGCCCCTTGATCCTGCCTTACCACGTCGCGCTGGATGTGGGCCGCGAGGCCGCCAAAGAGAAGGCGGGCACTGCCAAGATCGGCACCACTGGCCGTGGCATTGGGCCCGCTTATGAAGACAAAGTGGCTCGACGCGCCTTGCGTGTGCAAGACCTTAAATACCCTGAGCGATTTGCCACCAAGCTGCGTGAAAATTTGGCGTTGCACAACGAGGTGCTGGTCAACATTTTGGGCGCACCTCCAGTCGACTTTGACGCCACTTTCAACGAAGCCATGGCCTACGCCAAAGAGCTTCTGCCGATGGTGGCCGATGTGTCGCGCGAGCTGAACGACGCGCACAAAGCTGGCGCCAATTTGCTGTTTGAAGGCGCCCAAGGCACCTTGCTCGATGTGGACCATGGCACGTATCCCTTTGTGACCTCCAGCAATTGCGTGGCGGGCAATGCCGCCGCCGGGTCGGGGGTGGGCCCGGGCATGCTGCACTACATCTTGGGCATCACCAAAGCCTATTGCACCCGCGTGGGCGGTGGCCCTTTCCCGACCGAGCTCGATTGGGAAACCCCAGGCACCCCGGGTTATCACATGTCCACTGTGGGCGCCGAAAAGGGCGTGACCACCGGACGTTCACGCCGCTGTGGCTGGTTTGATGCCGCCTTGCTCAAACGCAGTGCCCAGGTCAACGGCCTGTCCGGTTTGTGCATCACCAAGCTGGATGTGCTGGATGGCCTGAAAGAGTTGCTGCTGTGCACCGGCTATGAGCTGGATGGTGAAACCATCGACATTTTGCCCATGGGCGCTGACGAAATCGCCCGTTGCAAGCCCATTTACGAAGTGATTCCCGGCTGGACTGAAACCACTGTGGGTGTGACAGACCTGGACAAACTGCCTGACACCGCACGCCGTTATCTGGCTCGCATTGCCGAAGTGACGGGCGTGCCCGTGCATGTGGTGTCCACCAGCCCCGACCGCGACCACACCATTTTGTTGCACAACCCTTTTGCGGCCTGAAAGTCTGGTTTTGCAAGCAGACATTGACCTCAACCCCTTTATTTTTGGAGAGAACCCATGTTGACCGAAGACGGCAAGCACCTGTATGTGAGTTACGACGAGTACCACAACCTGATTGAAAAACTCGCCATCAAAATCCACCAGTCGGGTTGGGAATTTGACAATATTTTGTGCCTGGCCCGAGGGGGCATGCGCCCAGGCGACATCTTGTCACGTGTTTTTGACAAGCCGCTGGCCATCATGTCCACGAGTTCTTACCGCGCTGAAGCCGGCACCTTGCAAGGCCACCTGGACATCGCCCGTTACATCACCACGCCCAAGGGGGAGATCGCTGGCAAAGTGCTGCTCGTTGACGATTTGGCCGACACCGGCCACACCCTGCGTGCGGTGGTGGACCAGCTGAAAAACAACTACAAGCCTGTGACCGAATTGCGCACCGCCGTGATCTGGACCAAAGGCGTGTCCAGTTTCAAGCCCGACTATTCGGTGGAAGATTTGCCGACCAACCCCTGGATTCACCAGCCTTTCGAGCCCTACGACAACATGCGCCCAGAAAAGTTGCTGGAAAAGTGGAGCGTCTGACCTCCTAGGTGTACCTGCCGCGCAGGATGTTTTTGCAGCCTCCTTCGGGAGGCTGTTTGCTTTAGGATGACAAGATGACCGATTCCAATTTCTCCAAGGGCATGACCGAGCTGATCCATCATCCCTACACCCCACCTGCAGGTTTTGATGCCCCTCAGCCAGGCGTGTTCAAAGCTTCCACGGTGTACTTTCCAAGCGTGGCCGACATGCGCCAACGGGAGTGGAAAGACAAATCGGCCTACACCTATGGGCTGCACGGCACACCCACCACCTACATGCTTGAAGAGCGCCTGTGCACCCTAGAAGGTGGCGCGCAGTGCGTGTTGGTGCCCAGTGGCCTGGCTGCTCTGGCGACCGTGGCCCTGGCCTTGCTCAAGAGCGGTGATGAGTTGTTGCTGCCAGACAATGCCTATGGCCCCAACAAGGCTTTGGCTGAAGGTGAGTTGCGCCACTACGGCATCACGCACCAACTGTACGACCCGATGAACCCAGACGATCTGGCCGGCAAGATCAATGCCCGCACACGCTTGGTGTGGTTGGAAGCGCCGGGATCGGTCAGCATGGAGTTTCCCGACTTACCCGAACTGGTGCGCCGCTGCAAGGCTCAATCCGTTTTGTGCGCCCTCGACAATACTTGGGGGGCGGGCCTGGCCTTCAAGCCCTTTGACTTGTTGGGTGATGGGTCTGGCGAACAGGGCAGTTTGGCCGTGGACATCAGTGCCCATGCACTCACCAAATACCCCAGCGGTGGCGGCGATGTGCTGATGGGCAGCATCGTCACGCAAGACCCGAAGTTGCACCTGAAAATCAAGTTGTGCCACATGCGATTGGGCCTGGGCGTTGGGGCCAACGATGCTGAAACCGTGTTGCGCTCTTTGCCCAGCATCGCCTTGCGTTACGCCGCGCACGACCAGACCGCACGCACACTGGCCGCTTGGTGGTTAAAGCAAGCGCAATGTGCTCAACTGCTGCACCCTGCCTTTGACGGCTCGCCTGGGCACGCCCATTGGCAAGCGCTGTGTCACCGCGCGCCCGGCACCGGATTGGCAGCAGGTTTGTTCAGCGTGATGATCGCCCCCCGATACACCCAAGCCCAAGTCGATGCCTTTTGCGATGGCTTGCAGCTGTTCAAAATTGGTTACAGCTGGGGTGGCCCGGTCAGTCTGGTGGTGCCTTATGACCTGGTGTCGATGCGACAAAGCTGGTCTGCGCATTTGAAGAATGGCACATTGGTGCGCTTTTCTGCAGGCCTTGAGTCGGCGCAAGACCTGCTGCTTGACTTGCATCAATCTGCGCGCGCCCATTTGCCCTTGGTGTGATGGCGCGCCTAAAAATTCGGCCGATACCCGTTTTGTGTTTGCAAAGTCAGTAGTTACCTGACTGTTCAGCGATGCACGGGTCGGCTAATCTGGTCAGCATGCACGCACCTCTGGATGGCCATGAACTCTGAACCCCAGCAACTGGTGGTGGCCACGGGTCAGCCCGACTCAGCCCATCCCGAGGGGTTGCCCAACATGGCATCGCCCTACGTGCCCCCACCGCCTGAGGGTCCGCAGTCGCGTATTCTGGTTTTGGGCTTTGCCGACCCCTTTCGCTGGCTGGCCCTTGGCTGGCATGACCTGCGGCAACACCCTGGCATCGCCTTGTTTTATGGTTTGTGCTTTTGGGGCATGGCCCAAGTGCTGGCCTTGGTTTTCAAACACCAGCCCGAATACACCATGTCACTGGTGTCGGGTTGTTTGCTGGTTGGGCCCTTTTTGGCCATGGGCTTGTACGAGGTCAGTCGCAAAAGAGAGCAGGGCGAGTTGCCCGACATGGCCTCGTCCTTGATGTGCTGGGATCGACATATCCGCAGCATGGGCATGCTGGTTTTGGTGCTCATGCTGATGGCCTTGCTTTGGGGACGAGCCTCGCTGGTGGTGTTTGCCGTTTTTTTCAACACCGGTATGCCATCGACCACGGGCGTCATCCAGGCGGTCTTCAACCCGCAAAATATCGAATTCCTGATGGTTTATCTGGCTGTGGGGGGCGTCTTTGCCGTGCTGGTATTTGGCCTGTCGGTGGTCTCTATCCCCATGATTCTCGACCGCGACACCGATGCCATTTCCGCAGGGATCACCAGCATGCGCGTGGTTTTGTCCAACCCTGGTGTGATGCTTTTATGGGGGCTTTTGTTGAGTGCCTTGGTGCTGGCTGCCTTGTGGCCATGGGCCTTGGGCATTGTCTTGGTGGGGCCGTGGCTCGGGCATGCCAGTTGGCACGCATACCGTTGCAGTGTCGAGTGGCAAGAAAGCCCGGAAGAAGCTGTTACATTGGGCAGCACAAATTAAAGGAGCCATCTTGGCCACACCCAACTACGGATTCGAAAAACGCCAGAAAGAACTGGCCAAGAAACGCAAAAAAGAAGACAAGCTCAAAGCCAAGTCCGACCGCAAGTCTGGTCTTTTTTCTGAAGATGGCACCGAGTTAGACGATCCACAAGCCGCCCCTGACGAGCCATCGGCGCCAGACGCGCCCGTCACACAAAACCCCAGCGCCTGACCGTGCATCAGCGCCGGCTTTACTGCGGCGCTTGGACCAGCCTGTGGGCCAGTGCCAGCATGTGGGCCATGCTGTGACTGGCAGGGGCAATCAGGGGGGCTTTGGCGTAATGCACAAAATTGTTCCCTGTTGAATTTTCATAACCCGGGTCGTAGTGACCTGACAGCAGTTCGGTCACTACCTCGCGCATTTCACCCCGCTCAATTCTTTCGTGCCAAGCTGCCACCACGGCTTTGCCGCGCAGCGCTGTCAAGCGTTCCAGACGGTCGGCAAACAGGGCACGATCTTGCGTGAAAAACGCATAGTCTTCCAGCAGCAAGTTCACCCGGTTTTCAAGCGACAGATCCACCCGCCAGCAAGGACTGGCGCGCATGGCCACCATCAATTCGGCGGGCACCGTCAGGTTGCCCACCTTCTTGCTTTCTGCTTCTACAAAAACCGGCCGATCGGTGCTGAACGAGCGCAATGCATCCCACACTTGCGTGTCAAAAGCTTTTTGTGTGGGTTGCGGCGTGCCTGGAATCAAGCCCAGCACCGAGCTGCGGTGACAGGCGATGGCCTCCAGGTCCAACACCTGGGCACCTGCTTGCGTCAGAGCCTGCAGCAAGCGGGTTTTACCGGAGCCAGTGGGGCCGCACAGCACTTGAAAATGCAGGCGTTGCGCCTGACGGGGAATGTCGTCCACCACGGCTTTGCGAAAGGCCTTGTAGCCGCCTTCGATCAGGTGCACCTTGAAGCCGATTTGCCCCAGGATCAGCGCCAGCGAGTTGCTGCGTTTGCCACCGCGCCAGCAATAAACGAGGGGTTGCCAGGTTCTGGGTTTGTCCATCACATGCGTTTCAATGTGCTGGGCGATATTTCTGGCCACCAGGGCGGCCCCCATTTTTTGTGCTTCAAACGGGTTGACCTGCTTGTACAGCGTGCCCACCTTGATGCGCTCTTCGTTGTTCAACGATGGCCAGTTCAGGGCGCCAGGCAAGTGGTCTTCGGCATGCTCCCCTTCAGAGCGAGCGTCCAAGATGGCATCAAACTGGTTCAATTTGGCCATGGCTTCTGTGGCCGGGATCAGGTGAACGCTCATTTCAATTGTTTCTTCAAAGTGGGCCAGACATTGGCCAGCATGCGCGGTTGCGCATCTTCGTTGGGGTGAATGCGGTCGGCTTGAAACCATTTCAGAGGCTCGGGGTCGTCGCCAATGCCTTTCAGAAAAAATGGCACCAGTGACGCCTTTTGCTTTTTGGCCACCTGGGCGTAGACGGCTTCGAACTGGCGCGCCATGTCGGGGCCGTAATTGGGGGGCATTTGCATGCCCAGCAGCAGCACCTGGGCACCTGCCGCCTGGGCCTGGCGCGTCATGGTGAGCAAGTTGTCTTGCGTCATGCTCAAAGGCAGACCGCGCAGGGCATCGTTGCCGCCCAATTCGATCACCACATGGCTGGGTTGGTGTTTTTGCAGCAGGGCAGCCATGCGTGAGCGGCCACCAGATGTGGTTTCGCCGCTGATGCTGGCGTTGAGCACCTCAACGCCGGGTTTTTCCTGGGCCAGTTTTTTTTGCAGCAAGGCGACCCAGCCCGTGCCGCGCGAGAGACCGTACTCGGCGCTCAGTGAATCACCCACCACCAAAACGCGCTGCGCTGGCGCAGCAGCAACGGGCGCCACAAAGCCCCAGCAGGCAAGGGCCAGCAGGCTACAGTTAAAGTGGCGTCGTCTTAACAAAGGTTTGTGCATGCCTGAATCCATTATTGCTGTGCGTGGCGTTTCAAAAAGTGTGCAGGATGCCAGTGGCCATCTGGACATTTTGCGCGGCATCGACTTTTCTTTGAATGCCGGTGAAACAGCCGCTATTGTCGGTGCTTCCGGTTCTGGAAAAAGCACCTTGCTGGCCATTTTGGCGGGGCTGGATACACCCAGCTCCGGCCAGGTGCTGCTGGCAGGGCAATCGCTGTTCGATTTGTCCGAGGACGAGCGCGCGGCGGTTCGGGCCCAGCATGTGGGTTTTGTGTTCCAGAGCTTTCAGCTCATGCCCAATCTGACCGCGCTTGAAAACGTCATGCTCCCACTCGAGTTGGCCGATCGGCACGATGCCCGCAGCACGGCCACGGCCATGCTGCAGCGCGTGGGCCTGGGTGAGCGCCTGAAACACTTGCCCAAGGTGCTTTCTGGGGGCGAGCAGCAGCGCGTTGCCTTGGCTCGGGCCTTTGTGGTGCAACCTGATTTGTTGTTGGCCGACGAGCCCACGGGCAGCCTTGACCATGCCACCGGCGAGGCCATCATGGACCTGATGTTTGCGCTCAACCGTGAGCAAGTCACCACCCTGGTGCTTGTCACGCACGACCGCCAACTGGCGGCCCGCTGTGAGCGCATGCTGGTGATTCAGGCTGGTCGCCTGTCGGAAGCCGTGGCTGATCAGGATGAAAGGCAGGCACCGTTTGCCAGCGTTGGCGCTGACAGTAGCTTGGACCAACGATAATCCTGGGCATGTCATCCCACAAAGTGCTGTTCGGCTTCCATGCCGTGGGCGTTCGCCTCAAGATCGCCCCCCAATCCGTTGTAGAAATCCATTACGAGGTCACCCGCCGCGACGCCCGCATGCGGACGTTCATCGACAAGGCCCGCGATTCCGGCATGCGCATGATCGAATCGGACGGTGAGCGCCTGGCCAAGCTGGCCGGTGGTCACGGTCACCAGGGCGTGGTGGCCATGGTTGCGCCCATGCCTCAAAACCATTCGCTGGACGACCTGCTCGACACTGTGGAAGGCCCGCCCTTGTTGCTGGTACTGGATGGCGTCACCGATCCGCACAACCTGGGCGCTTGCTTGCGCGTGGCCGATGGCGCGGGTGCACATGCCGTCATCGCCCCCAAAGACCATGCTGCCG
Organism: Limnohabitans sp.; assembly: GCF_044361985.1. Lineage (GTDB taxonomy): Bacteria > Pseudomonadota > Gammaproteobacteria > Burkholderiales > Burkholderiaceae_C > Limnohabitans_A. Next base: position 7,343 of record NZ_JBIKHV010000048.1, read on the forward strand.
GCATCAATGCCACCGTGGCCAAGGTGGCCAGCGGCGCTGCTGAGACCATGCCGTACTTCATGGTCACCAACCTGGCTCGGACTTTGGGCGAACTCAAGGAGCGCAGCATCTGGGTGGTGGGCACCAGCGACGATGCCCCACGCACCATTTACCAGGCCGACCTGAAGGTGCCCACCGCACTGGTTTTGGGTGCCGAAGGCGCTGGCATGCGCCAACTGACCCGCAAAAATTGCGATGAACTGGTCAGCATCCCGATGCGCGGGGCGGTGGAAAGCCTGAATGTTTCCGTAGCCAGTGGTGTCTGTCTCTACGAAGCTTTGCGACAGAGAACCTGAGCTGCCATCCCCCTTTTGCCCTGAGATCAAGCCATGAAAAAAACCTTCACTCGCCTCGCTGTGGTCACCGCTGTGCTGGCTACCAGCTTGGTTGCGGCCTGTACGCAAGAGCAGCAAAACAAGATCAGCCGCGACATCCAAAACTGGACGGGCACCAATGGTGTGATGGAGGTCTATGCCGGGGACAAACTGGTGCGTCGCTTTTTGAAAGTCGACAAGATCAGCACCGCTCTGGGCACCGACGACAAGTCGCCCCGTGCCTACCGCTACGGTTATGGCGTGCTCGATGAAAACCTGAACATGCTGGTCGATCCGGACGAAAAGAAGGTGTATTTCGAGGTCAGCGATTATTCGAATACGGTGTTCTTCGAGAACCCGCGCTGAGCCGTTTCAGACCCAGCCCAGGGCACCCAGCAGGGCGCCCAGACCAATCAACCACAGCATGTGCACGCGTGTGCGCCAGACCACCAGCGTGGTCAGGGCCGTCAGCACGTAGAGCGGCCAGTCGCGTGCAGGGTGGTTGTGGCTGAGCGTAAGCAGCCAGGCTGTGGCCAGCAACAGGGCGATCACGATGGGAGCCATGCCCGACTTGAAAGCCCGGATGCCGAGCTTCTCACGGTGCTGGTGCGCCCAGCGCGTGGCCGTATAGGTCAGCACCGAAGAAGGCAGCATGATGCCCAGCATGGTCACCACCACCCCCAGGCTGGCCAGACCCACGCTGACCCAGCCGCCCCCCAAACCTGCACCGGCATTCAGCCCCACGTTGAAGCCCATCAAAGCCACAAACAAAATATTGGGACCCGGTGCCGCTTGCGCCAAGGCAATGGACGAGGTGAACTGGGCATCGCTCAACCAATGGGTTTCGTCCACCAGAAAGCGGTGCATGTCGGGCGCTGTGGTGATGGCGCCCCCCACGGCCAGCAGCGACAAAGACGCAAAGTGGTTGAACAGGCTCAGCCAATCATGGGGCGACAGTTGCAGCACAGGGTTCATGGCGTGCCCGATGTTCGGCTGGCCTGCCGGGCCAATTGCAGATAAGCCCAGCTGCACGCCACCAGACCGGTGGCCAAAAGCACATAGGCCAGCGGCCAGCGCAACACGCCCACCCCCACAAAACTGGCGGTGGCCGACGCGATGCACATCGGCATGCCCATCGGGTTGCTGCGCAGGGCGCTGATCAACTTGAGGCCGACGGCCGCGATCAGTCCGGCAGACACCGCCCCCATACCGCGCAAAGCGCCTTGTGCCCATGTCTGATCTGATACGCCGCCAAAGGCCACAGCCACCAGCAAGACCACCACCATGGGGGCGGTCAGCATGCCTGCCATCCCCGCCAAAGCCCCGGCTAATCCAAAGTGGCGGCCACCGATCATCAGCGACAGGTTGATCACATTTGGGCCCGGCATGATCTGCGCAACGGCCCAGTCCTCGATAAATTGCTCGTTGGTCATCCAGCGTTTTTTCTCGACCATCTCGCGCTGCACCACGGCCAATACACCTCCAAAACCCTGCAGCGCCAACAGGGTGAACGACACAAAAATATCGGTTTTGGAATGGGGTCGATTCAGCAAGGCGGTTTCAGGCATGGGGGGCATTATCCCTGTGTGTTTCTGCAAATTCCTTGGCGTCCAGCCACAGCAACTGGCCGCGGCCGCCCTCACTCAGGCGCTCAGACAAGGCCACAGCCCGGGTTTCAGGCAGCGCGAAAAGCAAGCTCACCACGCTGGCGTGTGTGACCGTCTGCAACTGTGCCTGGGCCAGATCCAACTCGCGCCTTACCCAGCCCTCCAGGGCATAAGGCACGCTGCAGGCCAGTTGGACCGTTTGAATCAGCGCAATCTTCTTGGCCGTCAGCAGGGCCTGCGCCACGGCGTCGGTGTAGGCCCGCACCAGCCCACCTGCGCCAAGCTTGACGCCACCAAAGTAACGCACCACCGAGGCCATCACGCCTTGCAGGTCATGGTGCCGCAACACCTCCAGCATGGGTCGGCCCGCCGTGCCGCCAGGCTCGCCATCGTCATTCGCAGCCGATTGCCCACCGGCCAAAAGCGCCCAGCACACATGGGCCGCGTCCGGGTGCTCGGCCTTGAGTTGCGCCACCCGTCTCTGCGCTGCCTCGCGCCCGGCAACGGGTTCCACGCAGGCGATAAACCGGCTTTTTTTGATGACCAGTTCGTGCTGGGCAGGCTGCGCAAGGGAAAAAGGCATGGGGTCATTGTCCTGGATGTCCTAGGTGTCCTGAAATGGATGAGGCTGGCCGAATACCCGCTGGCTTCTTAAGCCCACCCCCAAGCCCCTACACTAGCGGGTTATCCCGATATCCAGCCCATGAACGCCTTTGTCGACGTCTCCTTTTTTCCGCGTGATGCCAAGCCGCTGACCAGTTACCGCAAGTTCTGGGCGCAGCGCTTCGGCACGGCCCCGATGTTGCCCATGAGCCGAGAGGAAATGACGCAACTGGGTTGGGACAGCTGCGACATCGTGCTGGTCACTGGCGACGCCTATGTGGACCACCCGAGTTTCGGCATGGCCGTGATTGGCCGCATGCTCGAAAACCAGGGTTTTCGGGTCGGCATCATTGCCCAGCCCGATTGGACCAGTGCCGAAGCCTTCAAGGCGCTGGGCAAGCCCAACCTGTTTTGGGGCGTGACCAGCGGCAACATGGATTCCATGATCAACCGCTACACCGCTGATCGCAAAATCCGCACCGACGACGCCTATACCCCGGGTGACGTGGGCGGCAAGCGGCCGGACCGCGCAGCCATCGTTTACAGCCAGCGCTGCCGTGAAGCATTTCCGGATACGCCCATTGTGCTGGGCGGCATCGAAGGCAGCTTGCGCCGCATCGCGCATTACGACTACTGGTCTGACAAGGTGCGCCGCTCGGTGGTGGTGGACAGCAAATGCGACTTGCTTTTGTACGGCAACGCTGAACGGGCGATTGTGGAGATCGCCCACCGCCTAGCCGCCCGTGAACCCGTGCAACAGATCACCGATGTGCGCGGCACCGCCTTTGTGCGTCGCCAGGGCGACGAGTCGGCCCAAGGCTGGTTCGAGATCAACTCCACCAGCGTGGATTCGCCCGGACACGTCGAGGCGCACATCAACCCGTATTTGATGATCTCCGACCAAGCGCGGGAGCAGGGCGCCACGTGCGCCCGGGAAGAAGAAGCCAAGGAAGTGGCCAATACCCACAACGCCCAAAACGTCGAGAGCGATTTGTCGGCGGCAGTAGCCCAGGCACGCGCCGTTCAATCGGCCATTCAGCCCCTGACATTTGTGCCCAACCCCGCGCTGCGTGGCAAAGGCACCCACAAAGTCCCGCCGCGTGACAAGAGCGTAATCCGTCTGCCCAGTTACGAGCAGGTCAAGTCCGACCCGGTGTTGTATGCCCACGCCAACCGTGTGCTGCACCTCGAGACCAACCCCGGCAATGCACGCTGCCTGGTGCAGGCGCACGGCGAGGGCACCACCGCCCGCGACGTCTGGATCACGCCGCCACCCATCCCGCTCACCACCGCAGAGATGGACCATGTGTTTGACCTGCCCTATGCGCGCAGCCCGCACCCACGTTATGCCGACGAGCAAGGCAGCCACGACCACACCACCAAAATTCCTGCGTGGGAGATGATTCGGTTCAGTGTCAACATCATGCGCGGCTGTTTCGGCGGCTGCACCTTTTGCTCGATCACCGAGCACGAAGGACGCATCATCCAGAGCCGTTCCGAAGAATCCGTCATTCGCGAAGTGGAGGAAATCCGCGACAAGGTCAAGGGTTTCACCGGTGTGATTTCAGACCTGGGTGGCCCCACGGCCAACATGTACCGTCTGGGCTGCAAAAGCCCCGAAATCGAATCGGCCTGCCGCAAACCCAGTTGCGTGTTCCCCGGTATCTGCCAGAACCTGACCACCGATCACGGCCCGTTGATCAACATGTACCGCCGGGCCCGAAATCTGCAGGGTATCAAGAAAATCCTGATCGGCTCGGGCCTGCGTTATGACCTGGCCGTGCAGTCGCCCGAGTACGTCAAAGAACTGGTGCAGCACCATGTCGGCGGCTATCTGAAGATCGCGCCCGAGCACACCGAGGGTGGCCCGCTGTCCAAGATGATGAAGCCCGGCATCGGCACCTACGACCGCTTCAAGTCGATGTTCGACAAATACAGCGAAGAGGTGGGCAAAAAGCAGTTTCTCATTCCGTATTTCATTGCAGCGCACCCTGGCACCAGTGACGACGACATGATGAACTTGGCCATCTGGCTCAAGAAGAACGGCTTTAGAGCCGACCAGGTGCAGACCTTCTACCCCAGCCCGATGGCCACAGCCACGGCCATGTACCACTCCACCCGCAACCCGCTGCGCAAGATCACTCGCGACAGTGAAAAGGTGGACGTGGTCAAAGGCGACAAACGCCGCCGTCTGCACAAGGCGTTTTTGCGCTACCACGATTCGAGCAATTGGCCGCTGCTGCGTGAAGCGCTCAAGGCCATGGGCCGCGCCGATTTGATCGGCAATGGCAAACACCACCTGATTCCGAGCTGGCAGCCGCTGGCCGAAGACGGCTACCAAAGCGCCCGGCGTAAAAACAGCACAGGGGCGGGGGCCAATTCTTCGGTGTCTTTGTCCACCACACCCAAGCGTTCAGTTCCGCCTAAAAAAGGGCAGATCCTGACTCAGCACACTGGATTGCCACCGCGCAAAAAGGGCTGAGGCGCAAGCGCGTGCAGTTCGTTCTTAAGCGGGCTGCAGCGCTGCCAGCAGTTCCGTCTCGATCTCGATCTGCGCTTTGTTTTGCTGCAGCTCGGCGCCACTGATCAAGAAGCTGTCTTCCACCCGTTCACCCAGGGTGCTGATTTTGGCCAGTTGCAGGTTGATGCCGTGCTTGGCCAGCACGCGGGCGATGCTGTAGAGCAAGCCATTGCGGTCACTGGCCGAGATGCTCAACAGCCAGTTTTGTGCTTTTTCATCGGGTTTGAGCGTGACCCTTGGGGTGACGGGAAAGCTTTTTACCCGGCGTGATACCCGGCCTTTGGTGGGTGTGGGCAAGGGGCCTTGGCGCTCCAGGGTTTGTGTCAGGCCCGACTCGACCATGGTCATCAACTCGCGGTAGTGCTCGGGCAGCAGGGTGGTCACGATCTGAAAGGTGTCCAGTGCCCAGCCGGTTCGGGTGGTGTGGATTTTGGCGTCCAGCACGCTGAACCCTGATTGGTCGAAGTGGCCGCAAATTCGGGCAAACAGGTCGGGCTGGTCGGGTGTGAACACCAGCACCTGCAGGCCTTCGCCCACAGGCGAGGGACGCGCCCGCACGATGGTGCGGGGCTGATCTTGCTTGGGCAGCGCCACATGGCGCGACAGTTGCCGTGTGTGCCAGGCGATGTCGGAGGCATCGTGTCGCATGAAATAGCCCACATCCAGCGTGTCCCAAAAAGCCTTGTGACCCTCATGGGGCTCCGCTTGGCGGGCCAATTCAATCAAGGCCTCGCGCTTTCGCGCTTCCACTTCAGCATTGGCGTCGGGTGCGCGGCCCCCCAGCACGCGCAGGGTGGATTTGTACAAATCTTCCAGCAGCTTGCCTTTCCAGGCGTTCCAGACTTTGGGGCTGGTACCCCGGATGTCGGCCACTGTCAGCAAGTACAACGCGGTCAGGCGCCGTTCATCACCCACGCGTTGTGCAAAGCGGCCAATGACTTCTGGTTCGCTCAGGTCTTCTTTTTGTGCGACGTGGCTCATCGTCAGGTGTTCGCCCACCAGGAACTCGATCAGCTGTGCATCGGCCTTGTCGATCTGGTGCTGGCGGCAGAAGGTGCGCACTTCAGTGATGCCCAGTTTGGAGTGGTCGCCGCCTCGGCCTTTGGCAATGTCATGAAACAGCGCGGCAGTGTACAAAATCCAGGGCTTGTCCCAGCCGCCCGCCAATTGAGAGCAAAACGGGTATTCGTGCGTGTGCTCGGCCATGAAAAAGCGCCGCACATTGCGCAGCACCATCAGGATGTGCTGGTCCACCGTGTAGGCATGAAACAGATCGTGCTGCATCTGGCCCACAATGCGCCGGAACACCCACAGGTAACGCCCCAGCACCGAGGTCTCGTTCATCAAGCGCATCGCGTGCGTGATGCCCTGGGGCTGTTGCAAGATCTGCAAAAAAACCTGGCGGTTCACGGGATCGCTGCGAAAACGCCCGTTCATGATGGCCCGCACGTTGTACAGCGCACGCAGCGTTCTGGCCGACAAACCCTTCACGCCTGGCGTTGCCTGGTACAGCAAAAAGGTCTCCAGGATGGCGTGCGGGTGCTTTTGGTACAGGTCATCGCTGGCCACTTCGATCAGGCCTGCCTTTTCAAAAAAACGCGCGTTCAAAGGTCGAAAATCATTGACGTCTTCGCCCCGGTCCGCTTTCAAACGGTCTTCGATGTTGAGCAGCAAAATCTGGTTGAGCTGCGTCACCGCTTTCGCCGCCCAATAGTATTGGCGCATCAGCTTTTCGCTGGCGCGCAAAGCCAGGCGGCCCTCGGGCGTCACGTCCGAGGTGTAGCCAAACGACTCGGCCACATTGGTTTGCAGGTCAAACACCAGACGGTCTTCACGGCGTTTGGCCTGCAGATGCAACCGGGCTCGGATCAAGCCGATCAGGGCTTCATTGCGTTTGATTTGACGAGCCTCCAGGGGGGTGGCCAGGCCTTTGCGGGCGAGCTCATCCCAGCTGTGTCCCAGACCCGCTGCACGGGCCACCCACAAGATCACCTGCAAATCGCGCAGGCCACCCGGTGACTCTTTGCAATTGGGCTCCAGCGCGTAAGGCGTGTCTTCAAACTTGGTGTGGCGTTGGCGCATCTCCAGGGTTTTGGCGATCAAAAAAGCCTGCGGGTCCATGGCGGCCTGAAAGTGCTTTTGAAATTCGGTGAACAAGCGGGTGTTGCCGGTCACTCGGCGTGACTCGAGCAGAGATGTTTGTACCGTGATGTCCTTGGCGGATTCGGCCAAGCATTCACCCAGGGTGCGCACGCTGGAGCCGATCTCAAGGCCAGTGTCCCAACAGCTGCCAATAAAACGCTCCAACTGGCCTTGCAGTTCGGGGGTGTTTTCAGGCGACTGGCCGTCAGGCAGCAGCACCAGCACGTCGACATCGGAATACGGGAACAGTTCGGCTCGGCCAAACCCGCCCACGGCCACCAAGCTCAATTCTGAAGAAAAGCCTGCGTTCTGCCACAACTGGATCAGCAAACCATCGGCCAGGATGGACAGTTGCTTCAGGGTCTGTTTGAGTCCCCGCGCCGCCGAACCGCTGTTGGCCAGGGAGAGCAGCACAGCCGCTTTGTCGTGCTTGTAAGTGTCGCGCAACAAGGCCAGCTTGGCCAACGGGTCCTGGGGGTTCATCTCAAGCTGAGGCTTTGTCGGTGATGAAGGCTGGAATCGGTGGGCTGCCTGCGGACAAGGTCAGCACTTCGTAGCCGGTTTCAGTCACCACCACGGTGTGTTCCCACTGGGCGGACAGAGAATGGTCCTTGGTCACGATGGTCCAGCCATCGCCCATTTCCTTGATGTCGCGTTTGCCAGCGTTGATCATCGGCTCGATGGTGAAAATCATGCCGGGCACCAGTTGCACCAAGGTGCCTGGTTTGCCGTAATGCAGCACTTGCGGTTCCTCGTGAAAGCCCCGGCCAATGCCGTGGCCGCAAAACTCACGCACCACCGAAAAGCCATGGCCCTCGGCAAATTTCTGAATCGCATGGCCAATGTCGCCCAGATGGGCGCCGGGCTTGACTTGCTCGATGCCTTTCCACATGGCTTCGTACGTCAGTGTGGCCAGCCGTTTGGCTGCGATGGGGGCTTCGCCCACATGAAACATGCGGCTCGTGTCACCGTGCCAGCCTTCTTTGATGGTGGTGATGTCGATGTTGAGCGAATCGCCTTTTTTAAGGGGTTTGTCGTTCGGTATGCCGTGGCAGACCTGGTGGTTGATCGACGTGCAGATGGACTTGGGGTAAGGCTTGTAGCCACCCGGTGCATAGTTCAGCGGCGCAGGGATGCATTGCTGCACATCGACCATGTAGTCGTGACACAACTTGTCGATTTCGTTGGTGGTGATGCCCGGTTTGATGAAGGGCTCGATGAAGTCGAGGACTTCTGAAGCCAGGCGGCATGCTACGCGCATGCCTTCGATGTCAGCAGCTGTTTTGAGGGTGATCGTCATAGGAGATAGATTATCCCATCGACTCACCTGAAGCGCTGGCTTGCAGGTCTTCCTGCTTTTTGGAGTCCTGAACCCTGGACTTGCGGGTTAACACGGATTAGGGCGATCCAGGATTCACTGTATTCTGTATACAGACATGAAAGCTCAACTCATCCAACTGGCCACAGCCCCTGATCTGGTCGAACAGGTTTATGCCCGTTTGCTCGACGCCATCAGCGAAGGGGCACTGCAGCCGGGCGAACGCCTGACCCAGGAAGACCTGGCGCAACGATTTGCGGTGTCTCGCCAACCTGTGTTGCAAGCACTGCGCTTGCTGAAAAAAGATGGTTTTGTAGAAGATGCGCCTGGTCGGGGTGTGCAAGTGACCCAGCTTGATGTGGCGTGGATTGCCAAGGTCTATCAGGTACGGGGCACTCTGGACGCTTTGGCGGTGCGCTTGGCCGCCGAACGGGGGGCAAAACTTGACCCTGAGATCTTCACGCAGGGCCGACAGGCCGAATCGAGCCAAGACGTCAAAGCCATGGTCGATGCCGACCTGGCCTTTCATCGGGCCGTCTACCAAGCCTCGGGAAACCCCCTGATTGCGCAGAGCATCGATCTGCACTGGCACCACCTGAAACGTGTCATGGGTGCGGTGCTGCAGTCTTCGCACCAACGCCAAACCGTTTGGGACGAACACGAAGCGATTGCGCAAGCGATGGCCCAAGGTGACGCTGAATTGGCCGTGCGCCTGGTGCAAGAACACGCACACGAAGCCAGCGTGCAACTCACGGCACGACTGTCAGAGCAACTCTCATTCAAACCATAACCTGGAGCACGAGCATGAAACTCACACCTGAACAATTGGCGCAATTTGACCGCGATGGCTATCTTTTTTTCCCGGGATTGTTCACACCTGAAGAAACCAAAAACCTGAACGATGCCGTTCCTGAGTTGTACAGCCGCCGAGAGGCTTTCAACGTGCGCGAAAAAGGCAGCGAAGCCGTGCGCACCAACTTTGCCGCCCACATGTACAGCGAGCCTTTTGCCAAGCTGGCCCGCCACCCCCGCATGATCGAGCCCGTGCAAGATTTGTTTGGCGAAGAACTCTACATGCACCAATTCAAAATCAACGGCAAGATGGCCTTCGAGGGTGATGTGTGGCAATGGCACCAAGACTACGGCACTTGGCTGAACGACGACCACATGCCCACCGAGCGGGCCATGAACGTGGCGATTTTTCTGGACGATGTGAACGCCTTCAACGGCCCGCTGATGTTCATCCCCGGCAGCCACAAAAAAGGCGTGGTCGAAGCCAAACACGACCTGTCCACCACCAGCTACCCATTGTGGACAGTGGACAACAACCTGATTCGCCAGCTGGTGCAACGCGCCGGTGACAAAGACGGCGGCATCGTCAGCCCTACCGGCCCCGCAGGATCGATGATCCTGTTCCACAGCTGCCTGGTGCACGCCTCCACCAGCAACCTGTCGCCCTGGAACCGCGTGAGCGTTTACCTGAGCTTGTGCGCGGTGTCCAACCACATCCGCCGTCACAAGCGCCCCGAATACATCGCGCACCGCGACTTCACGCCCATCACTTGCCTGCCCGACGATTGCCTGCTGAACCCTTATCCAGTCGATCTGCCCTGGAAAAACGGCATGCCCGCCAGTGCCCTTGAAACCTCGCTCGAAGAACTGAAAGCCGCCTGATGAACCTGCACGCCAAACTCCTGCAACGCGCTGCAGAAAACCGCCCGATCCGCATCGGCCTGATCGGTGCGGGCAAATTCGGCTCCATGTATTTGGCGCAGATTCCGCGCACCCCTGGTGTGCATTTGGTGGGCATCGCCGATCTGTCGCCCACTGCCGCCCGCGCCAACTTGGCCCGCGTGGGCTGGGCCGCCGAGCGCCTGAGCGCGAAAAGCCTGGACGAAGCGGTCAAACTGGGCAGCACCCACGTGGGTGACGACTGGCAAAGCCTGGTGCGCCACCCGGCGGTGGACGTGATTGTCGAATGCACAGGCTCGCCCCTGCATGCGGTGGACCACATCCTGGAGGCATTTGCAAACCGCAAACACGTGGTGAACGTGACGGTGGAGGCCGATGCCTTTTGCGGCCCCCTGTTGGCCACCCGGGCGCAAACGGCGGGCGTGGTGTATTCATTGGCTTTTGGCGATCAACCTGCCCTGATTTGTGATCTGGTGGATTGGGCGCGTACCTGTGGTTTCCCGGTGGTGGCGGCTGGCCGTGGCCACAAATGGTTGCCGCACTTTTGCGAGTCCACACCCGAAACGGTCTGGGGCTATTACGGCTTGTCACCTGAGCAGGCTGAGCGCGGTGGGCTCAACCCCAAAATGTTCAACAGCTTTCTGGACGGCTCCAAACCCTCGATCGAGAGCACGGCCGTGTCCAATGCCACGGGCTTGGGTGTGCCCAGCAATGGCTTGCTGTACCCGCCGGCCAGCGTAGAGGACATCCCGTATGTCACCCGGCCGATCTCGGAAGGTGGTCTGCTGGAGCGCAAAGGCATGGTCGAGGTGATCTCCAGCCTAGAAAAAGATGGCCGGAAAATACCTTATGACATCCGCATGGGCGTGTGGGTCACGGTGGAGGCCGAGACCGACTACATCAAAAACTGTTTTGAAGAGTACAACGCCCACACCGATCCATCTGGCCGCTACTTCACCCTCTACAAACGCTGGCACCTGATCGGACTGGAAGTGGGTGTGAGCGTGGCCAGCGTGGCCCTGCGCAATGAACCGACCGGTGTGGCCATCGGCTGGAACGCCGATGTGGTGGCCACCGCCAAGCGCGACCTGAAACCCGGCGACATGCTGGACGGCGAGGGCGGCTACACCGTTTGGGGCAAGTTGCTGCCTGCAGCCACTTCAAAGCGCATGGGCGGTGTGCCTCTGGGCCTGGCACATGGGGTGAAAGTCTTGCGGCCCGTGGCCAAAGGCCAAAGCCTCAGCTGGGACGACGTTGCCATGGACACCAGCACGCACGCCTACAAAATCCGGCGCGAGATGGAGGCTACGTCGGTTTTGGGTTGATCTGCGCGGGGAACAGTGGCGTCAGGCCGCCTCGGTCTGGCATTTGTTTTTCGGGTCACTTGCACAGAGCCTTACCCTGCACAAGCGTTCTTGTGTGGACACCCCGAGCGCGCATGGGTGCGTGCGTCTTGGGTGTCGCTCTTGGCTTGCTCAAATGCTTCGGCTTGCCGTGCCGGAGGCCCTCCGAATCAGGGTTTCCCCGGCTAAAATAGCCGCTTTGCCGGTCGGTCCCAGTCAGCGGCCCCGGCGCTGCGGTTATCCGTCCCTTTACAAGGCCACCCCGTGTCCCTGCACATCACGATTTTCGAAGGCGCAAGCGCACTCAGCGGCTTTCGCATGACCCAGCTTCTGGCGCGACTGGCAGCCATCTCACCGCAAATTCAAGGCATTTCAGCCCGTTTCGTGCATTTGGTAGCCAGCACGGCGCTCTTACAAGACACCCAAAAGCAAACCCTGTCGGCACTGCTCACTTATGGCGAGCCTTATTCAGGCGCCACCGACGGCCCAGTGCTGGTGGTCAGCCCCCGTTTGGGAACGGTGTCGCCCTGGGCGTCC
>NZ_JBIKHV010000120.1:0-5912 GCF_044361985.1 Limnohabitans sp.
CTTGGGCATCAAACAGCTCGACTCCGATCCCTTCACCACCTTCGTGTCGATCAACGACAAAGGCCAAACCGTCACCGGCAAGGTCAAGACGGTGGATGCCAAGGGCGCTGAAATCGATTTGGGCGAAGACATCATCGGCTACCTGCGTGTCAGCGAAATTTCGCGCGACCGCGTGGAAGACGCCAGCCATGTGCTGAAAGTCGGCGACGAAGTGACGGCCGTGGTGGTGAACGTGGATCGCAAGACCCGCAACATCCAGTTGTCCATCAAAGCCAAAGACGCTGTGGACCAACAAGAAGCCATGGCTTCCTTGTCACAGCAGTCTTCGCGTGAAAACGCAGGCACCACCAGCCTGGGCGCTTTGTTGCGTGCCAAGCTGGACAACAACTGATCTGATCGGTCTGAAGACACTTGCTGTCTGAAAAGCCTGCCCCTGTCATGGGGGCAGGCTTTTTTCAGGATGGTGCCAGACAATTTCAAGCCGCAATAACAACGAGGTTGACACATGACCCGCTCCGATCTGGTGGAAGAACTCGCCGCCCGCTTTGCACAGCTGACCCACCGTGACGCCGAACTGGCCGTCAAAACGGTGCTGGACGCCATGAGCGACGCGCTGGTCAAAGGTCACCGCATCGAGATTCGTGGTTTTGGCAGCTTTTCGATCAACCGCCGTCCGCCGCGCGTTGGGCGCAACCCGCGCTCGGGTGAAAGCGTGCAGATTCCGGAAAAACGGGTGCCCCATTTCAAACCTGGCAAAGCCTTGCGCGAAGCCGTGGATGCAGGTGCGGTCAGCCCAGGCAAGGTCAAGGCCAAAGCCTGATTTTTTGCGCCGGTCAATCGGCGAAGTGCCCTATGCCCACCTCAGTGCATGAGGCCTTATCTCAAGGGGTAAGCCCCCCGTTAGAATGAAGCCTGATTCCGAGGGCTTCCATGAAACGTCTGCTTCGGCTGCTTCAGTGGCTACTGAAAGCAGCTGTCTTTTTTACACTCTTCGCTTTTGCGCTGAATAACCAGCAAGAGACACGTGTCAATTTCTTTTTTGGCACGTTTTGGTCTGCGCCTACCGTTTTGGTGGTGCTCAGTGCGTTCAGCCTGGGTGTGGTGGTGGGTGTGCTGGGCATGGTGCCCAGATGGTGGCGTCACCGCCAGACCCTGCGCATGACGACACCTCCGACAGCCGAAACCACTTCTTCGCCTCAGCCCCCTCATGGAACTTGATCTGACCTGGATTTTGTTGGGTCTGCCCGCTGCTTTTGCATTGGGCTGGGTTGCTTCACGCTTGGACCTGCGCCAGATGCGCATCGCCAATCGGCAAGCGCCACGTGCTTACTTCAAAGGCTTGAACTACCTGCTCAATGAGCAGCAAGACAAGGCCATTGACGCCTTCATTGAAGCCGTGCAAAACGACCCCGACACCTCCGAGTTGCACTTTGCACTGGGCAACCTGTTTCGCCGCAGGGGCGAATACGACCGCGCTGTGCGGGTGCACGAGCACCTGCTGTCTCGGGCAGATTTGAGCGGTGCCGATCGGCAACGCGCCCAGCATGGCTTGGCCCTTGACTTCCTGAAAGCCGGCTTGTTGGACCGTGCTGAAGAAGCACTGCGCAAACTCGAAGGTACATCCTACGAAGGCCAGGCGCGCCTGGCAAGGCTGGCCATTTATGAGCGCTCGCGCGAATGGCCTGAAGCTGCGCGGGTCGCCCGACTGCTTGAAAATTCGGGCGAAGCCAAGTTTGATATCCGCATGGCCCACTACCAATGCGAGCAAGCGCGCGAAGCCATTCAGCAAGGCGATGCGGCCAAGGCGCAGCAAATACTGACTGAGACGGTGCAGACTACGCCAGAAGCAGCCAGGCCGCGCATATTGCTCGGACAGGTGCAACTGTCGCAAGGAAAAGCCGCACAGGCTTTTGAGACCCTTGCTGTGTTGTTTGAAAAGGCCAATGTGGCGGCTCCGCTGGCCGCGGCCAGTTTGGCCAAGGCCGCGCAAGCAGCTTCGTTGCTCAAACCGGCCATCCAGCTGCTGGAAAGCCACTACGAAAAACAACCCTGCATTGATGTGCTGGAAGCCATCACAGCACTGGAAGAAGGCACAGCTGAGGGCGCTGCCGCATCGCCCCAACGCTACCTCAGGCATTTGGACAAGCAGGCTTCCTTGATGGCCGCTACCCGTTGGCTGACCCAGGAAAGCAGCGATGCGCACCCCTTGCCGGCCCCGGTTCAAAAAGCACTGGAACAGGCCATCAGGCCTTTGGCCCGCTACCGCTGTGCGGCTTGCGGGTTTGAAGCCAAAGAGCATTTCTGGCATTGCCCCGGCTGCCAGGCCTGGGACAGCTATCCGCCGCGGCGCATTGAAGAACTTTGACACCCGCTTGAAACAGCTTGTTTCAAGTCAAGTGCCCAAGCCCTTGTTCTGATCAAACCACCCGACCCACAATGTGCCCCATTGCAGCGCGCTGCAGGCACAACACCGGGAGGGATGCACATGTTGAAAAAACCTACGGCCAGCTTGGTCGCCGCCTTGTTTGTGGGCATGGTTTGGGGGCAGATTGACCTGAACCAGGCAACAGAAATTCAGCTGGATGGTCTGAATGGTCTGGGCCCGAGGACGACACGGTACATCCTGGCCGAGCGGCAACAAGGGCCCTTTCGCGATTGGCGAGATGTGATGCAACGCATCAAGGGCATTGGCCCCAAAAAAGCCGCCCATCTTTCAGAACAGGGTTTGCAAGTCAAAGGCTTGGGCTATGCACAAGCGCCTGGCGCCTCACCCGTTGCAAAACCCAAGCACGCTGCAACGCCCCAACACAATTGATGGCCTGACGCCCTGAAAATCAATGACAAAGGGGTCGGCGCAGGGCCAGTGCCCTGGCAGGGCTTATGTCAAAGCTTCACCAAATCCACCGCCACCTGGCGTGTGAATTTCAAAGACATCTCCCGTCTGCATGTCGACCTGCCCGATGTGCGAGAGTTCTTGCACTGTGCCATCGGCGCGCACCACCCGGTTGATGCCGGGCAAACCAGGTTGCCCCCCGGCCATGCCAAAGGCTGGATGCACCCGCCCATTGGACAAAATACCCGCCGTCATAGGCTCGAGAAAGCGCACACGGCGCACGCCCCCGTCACCCCCATGCCAGCGCCCAGCGCCGCCAGAGCCTTGGCGGATCGCATAACTTTCCAGGCGCACCGGAAAGCGGAACTCCAGCACCTCGGGATCGGTCAGGCGCGAATTGGTCATATGGGTTTGCACGACCGATGTGCCATCAAAGCCCCCGACCTGCTGGCCTTGTGCATCAAAGCGTCCGCCTGCACCACTGCCGCCCGAAATGGTTTCGTAATACTGCACGCGGGCGTTGCCAAAAGTGAAATTGTTCATGGTGGGCTGGCTGCCCGCCATCACGCCCAAGGCGCCGAACAGCGCATTGGTGATGCAGGTTGAGGTTTCCACATTGCCCGCCACCACCGAAGCTGGGGGGTTCGGGTTGAGCATGGAGCCCGCCGGGATGATGACCTTCAGGGGTTTCAGGCAGCCTGCGTTCAAAGGAATGTCATCGTCCACCAGACTGCGAAACACATACAACACCGCCGCCATGCACACCGCGCGGGGCGCGTTGAAGTTGTTGGGCAACTGGGCGCTGGTACCCGTGAAGTCGATCTCGGCCGTGCGCTGTGTGGCGTTCACCCGCACCGCCACCTGAATCTGCGCCCCATTGTCCAAGGGCAGGGTGAATGCGCCGTCTTTCAGCCGTGTGATGACGCGGCGAACCGACTCTTCGGCGTTGTCCTGCACATGGCGCATGTAGGCCTGCACCACATCCAGACCAAATTGATCGACCATGCGGCGCAGTTCCTGCACACCTTTTTCGTTGGCCGCAATTTGTGCTTTCAGGTCGGCCATGTTTTGCTGGGGGTTGCGCGAAGGGTATTCGCCACTTTCAAGCAGCGCCACCATTTCGGCTTCACGCAGGTGCCCCGCTTCGACCAGCTTGAAGTTGTTGATCTGCACGCCCTCTTCTTCAATGCGGGTGGAAAAAGGCGGCATGGAGCCTGGCGTGAGGCCACCCACATCGGCGTGGTGGCCTCGGGAGCCGACATAAAAAACCGGTTCGGCGTGAGCGTCCAGGTAGACCGGGGTGATGACGGTGATGTCGGGCAAATGCGTGCCGCCGTGGTAGGGGTCATTCAGCACAAACACATCGCCTGGGCGCATGCGACCTTGGTTGTCCCGGATCACGGTCTGGATGCTTTCGCCCATGGAGCCCAAGTGCACCGGCATGTGCGGCGCATTGGCGATCAGATGCCCTTCGGCGCTGAACAGCGCACACGAAAAATCGAGCCGCTCCTTGATGTTGACCGAGTAAGCGGTGTTCTGCAGTTGCAGGCCCATTTGCTCGGCGATGTTCATGAACAGGTTGTTGAACACTTCGAGCAACACCGGGTCGGCCTGTGTGCCGGCGGCGTGTTGCACCGCTCTGGCCTGCACACGCACCAACAGCAAATGGTCCAGCTCGGTCAGGCGCGCCTGCCAGCCGGCCTCCACCACGGTGGTCGCATTTTTCTCGGCGATGATGGCTGGGCCGTCGATCACGTCGCCCGGGCGCATGTCTTCGCGCACCAGCAAGGCTGCCTCTTGCCACTGGGGCTGGCCAGCAGCGTTGGCCGCATAGACCCGCACCGTGTCACGGCGCGGCACTTCACGCTGGGGGTGCAAAGCCATGCGGGCCTCTTCGGGGGCATCGCCTGGCAGTACGGCCTCGACCGATACCGCCTCGACCACCAGGGCCTTGCCTTGCATCAGGAAAGCAAAGCGCTGGCGGTAGGCCGCTTCAAAGCCAGCCACCAATTGGGCTGAGTCGCCCCATGGCACCACCAAAGCAGAATCGGTGCCCTCGTAGCGCAAATGCACGCGTTGACGCAACTCGATCGGTGCAGCGATGGCCTCGTCAGCGCCCTGGCCGATCTGGGCCAGCAGAGCTTGCCGTGTGGCTTCACCCAGGGCTTGCAGCCGCTCGGCCATGAGCGTCATGGCCGCCGCATCCAGGCGGCGCTCGATGGATTCTTCGCGCATCACGTTTTGATCGGCCAGGCCCATGCCATACGCCGACAACACGCCCGCCAGCGGGTGCACCAATACCTGCGACATGCCCAAAGCATCGGCCACCAGACAAGCGTGCTGCCCGCCTGCACCGCCAAAGCACTGAAGGGTGTAACGCGTCACGTCGTAGCCGCGTGCCACCGAAATTTTCTTGATGGCATTGGCCATTTGCTGCACAGCGATCTGGATGAAGCCATGCGCCACGTCTTCGGCAGGTCGGCCCATTTGGTCGGCCATTTTTTCAAAATGACTGCGCACCACATCGGCATCCAGCGGCTGGTCGGCTTGCGGCCCGAACACCGACGGAAAATACCCCGGCTGCACCTTGCCCACCATCACGTTGGCATCGGTCACGGCCAAAGGCCCGCCCCGGCGGTAACTGGCCGGGCCCGGATTGGCCCCAGCGCTTTGCGGCCCCACCCTGAAACGCGCGCCGTCATAGGCCAACAAGGAGCCGCCGCCAGCGGCCACGGTGTGGATGCTCATCATGGGCGCCCGCATGCGCACGCCAGCCACCTGGGTTTCAAACTCGCGCTCGAACTGACCTGCAAAGTGCGACACATCGGTGGAGGTGCCCCCCATGTCAAAGCCAATCACTTTGGCATGCCCGGCCAACTGGGCGGTGCGGGCCATGCCCACGATGCCGCCTGCCGGACCACTCAGGATCGCGTCCTTGCCTGCAAAAACCTGGGCGTCCGTCAAGCCGCCCGAGGACTGCATGAACATCAGTTTCACACCAGGCATCTCACTGGCCACCTGGTCGACATAACGGCGCAGGATGGGCGACAAATACGCGTCCACCACGGTGGTGTCACCT
>NZ_JBIKHV010000121.1:0-5829 GCF_044361985.1 Limnohabitans sp.
GGCCACGGCGCTGCCACCACAAGTCCCTCAAAGCTTAAGACGTCACGAGCCAGGGTGACAAACAAGCCATGGGATCCGCATAAAATGGCGAGCTGCACTGAAGGAAGCACCATGGCACGTACGCTTTACGACAAAATCTGGGACGAACACGTCGTCCACACCGAAGAAGACGGTACCGCCGTCCTCTACATCGACCGCCATCTGGTGCACGAAGTCACCAGCCCCCAAGCCTTTGAAGGCCTGCGCCAAGCCGGTCGAAAAGTCTGGCGTGTCAGCTCCATCGTGGCCACCGCCGACCACAACACCCCCACCACTGGTTGGGAATTGGGCTACGACGGCATCACCGACGCCATCAGCAAAGAGCAGATCACCACACTCGACGCCAACATGAAGGAATACGGCTCGGCCGCGTTCTTCCCGTTCCTGTCCAAGCGCCAGGGCATCGTGCACGTCATTGGCCCTGAGAACGGTGCCACCCTGCCCGGCATGACCGTGGTTTGCGGCGACTCACACACCTCCACACATGGCGCATTCGGCGCACTGGCCCACGGCATCGGCACTTCGGAAGTCGAACATGTCATGGCCACGCAAACACTGCTGGCCAAAAAAGCCAAAAACATGCTCATCAAGGTCGAGGGCGCTCTGGCCAAAGGTCTCACGGGCAAAGACATCGTGTTGGCCATCATTGGCAAAATTGGTACGGCGGGCGGCACCGGCTACACCATTGAATTTGCCGGCTCGGCCATCAGGGCCTTGAGCATGGAGGCCCGCATGACGGTCTGCAACATGGCCATTGAAGGCGGCGCACGCGCAGGTCTGGTGGCGGTGGATGACAAGACCATTGAATATGTCAAAGGCCGGTTGCTGTCACCCGGGACAGACCCGAAAACTGGCCAGTTTGTCGGAGGCGTGGAATGGGATCTCGCCGTGGCCTACTGGAAGACCCTGCAGTCGGATGCCAATGCCCAGTTTGATGCCACGATCGAACTCGACGCCAGAACCATCGTGCCGCAAGTCACTTGGGGCACTTCGCCTGAAATGGTGCTGGGCATCGACGGCCATACGCCCGACCCGGACAAGGAAAAGGACGACGTCAAGCGCGATGCCATTGAGCGTGCACTGACCTACATGGGTCTGCAGCCCGGCAAGGCCTTGTCCGACATCAGCGTCGACAAGGTCTTCATCGGCTCATGCACCAACAGCCGCATCGAAGACATGCGAGAGGCCGCGGCCATTGTCAAAAAGCTGGGCCAAAAAGTCGCCAAAAATGTCAAGCTGGCCATGGTGGTGCCCGGCTCCGGTTTGGTCAAGGAGCAAGCCGAGCGCGAAGGCCTGCACGAGATCTTCAAGGCGGCGGGCTTCGAGTGGCGCGAGCCCGGTTGTTCCATGTGCCTGGCCATGAATGCTGACCGCCTGGAACCCGGCGAGCGCTGTGCATCGACTTCCAACCGCAATTTCGAAGGCCGTCAGGGTGCGGGTGGTCGCACCCACTTGGTCAGCCCCGCCATGGCTGCAGCCGCTGCGGTGCATGGTCACTTTGTCGACATTCGTCAATTTTCCTGAATCACTGGAGACTTTTCATGAAAACCATATCGTGCCTGTTAATCGCCCTCAGCTTGCTGGCCCTGTCGGGCTGCAACACCGTCCGCGGTATTGGCCAGGACATTGGAAAAGCCGGTTCAGCCATCGAAAAATCAGCCAAATAATCACCATGCAGAAATTCACCCTTCTCAAAGGCTTGGTGGCCCCGATGGACCGTGCCAACGTGGACACCGACGCCATCATCCCCAAGCAGTTCCTCAAGTCGATCCGCAAAACCGGCTTTGGCCCCAACCTGTTCGACGCTTGGCGCTACTTGGACGCGGGTGAGCCCGGCCAAGACCCGGCCAGCCGCAAGCCCAATCCAGATTTCGTGCTGAACCAGCCGCGCTATCAGGGCGCCAGCGTCTTGCTGGCCCGCAAGAACTTCGGTTGCGGCTCCAGCCGCGAACACGCCCCTTGGGCGATCGACCAATACGGCTTTCGCTGCGTGATCGCACCCAGTTTTGCCGACATTTTCTTCAACAACTGCTTCAAGAATGGTCTGCTGCCCATCGTGCTGCCCGAGGCCGCCGTGGACCTGCTGTTCAACGAAGTGGCGGCCTTCCCCGGCTACCAGCTCACCGTGGATCTGGAACGCCAAGTGGTCGTGCGCCCCCAAGGCGAAGAAATCCCGTTCGAGGTGCAGGCCTTTCGCAAGTTTTGTTTGATCAATGGTCTGGACGACATCGGCCTGACCTTGCGCCACGCAGAGAAGATCAAGGCCTTTGAAGCCGAGCGCCTGGCCACCAAGCCCTGGTTGGCGCACACCGCCGTCAACGCATAAAAAGAAGTCTGGAATCCCCATGAAAATCGCAGTCCTTCCCGGTGATGGCATCGGCACCGAAATCGTCGCCGAAGCCGTCAAAGTCCTGAACGTTCTCGAGCTGAAGTTCGCAATGGAAACCGCCTTGGTCGGAGGCGCCGCCTACGACGCACATGGCCACCCGCTGCCCGAAGCGACCCTTAAGCTGGCCATGGCGTCTGACGCCGTGCTGTTTGGCGCCGTCGGCGACTGGAAATACGACACGCTTGACCGACCCCTGCGCCCCGAGCAAGCGATTTTGGGCCTGCGCAAAAACATGGGCTTGTTTGCCAACTTCCGTCCTGCCATTTGCTACGAACAATTGGTGGGTGCCTCCAGCCTCAAACCCGAGCTGATTTCGGGCCTGGACATCCTGATCATCCGCGAGCTGACGGGCGACATCTATTTTGGCCAGCCGCGCGGGCGTCGCATCGCCACCGACGGACACTTCCCAGGTGCCGAAGAAGCCTTTGACACCATGCGCTATTCCAAGCCTGAGATCGAGCGCATTGCGCATGTGGCCTTCCAGGCCGCGCGCAAGCGCAAGGCGGCAGGCAAAGAAGGCCGCGTGACCAGCGTGGACAAAGCCAACGTGCTGGAGACCTTCCAGTTCTGGAAAGATGTGGTCACCGAGGTCGGCAAAGAGTACCCCGACATCGCCCTCGACCACATGTACGTGGACAACGCCGCCATGCAACTGGTCAAGGAGCCCAAGCGCTTTGACGTGGTGGTTACCGGCAACATGTTCGGCGACATCCTGTCCGACGAAGCCTCCATGCTCACGGGCTCCATCGGCATGCTGCCTTCGGCCAGCCTGAACACGAAAAATCAGGGGCTGTACGAGCCCAGCCACGGCAGCGCCCCCGACATCGCGGGCAAAGGCGTGGCCAACCCGCTGGCGACCATCCTGAGCGCCGCCATGATGTTGCGTTTCAGCCTGAACCAGCCTGAAGCCGCCCAACGCATCGAAGCGGCTGTGCAAGAGGTGCTGGCCCTGGGTTTGCGCACTGGAGACATCTGGAGCGAAGGCACCACCAAGGTGGGCACCGCGCAGATGGGTGATGCGGTGGTCAAAGCGCTCGGCTGAATCCGCTGTCAGGCTGGGCTCAGCTTGCATCCATTACAATTTCATTCATGTTTCACGCCCGCCTGTTTTCCCAGAACTTCGCTGTTGCCGCCAAGGCAGTGGTTGGCGCGCGTGCAACTTCCACAAAAACCACGACCATTAAGGGCTGAGCAGCCTGGTTCGTCGTGCGCCCCCCGGCCAGACGAGCCGGGCAAACAGTCAGGTCAAACACTGTTTTAAAAACTGAAAGGGCGTTGAAATGAGCAAGTTAGTAGGTTTGGTCGGCTGGCGCGGCATGGTCGGCTCGGTGTTGATGGACCGCATGACTCAGGAAAAAGACTTTGACCTGATCGAGCCATTGTTCTTCTCTACATCCAATGCAGGCGGCAAAGCCCCGGCAATGGCCAAGAACGAAACCACGCTGCAAGACGCATTCAACATCGAGCAGCTCAAGCGCTGCGACATCATCATCACAGCGCAAGGCGGCGACTACACCACTGAAGTCTTCCCCAAGCTGCGTGCAGCGGGCTGGAAAGGCCATTGGATCGATGCGGCCTCGACCCTGCGCATGGAAAAAGACGCTGTCATTATTCTCGATCCGGTCAACATGCCTGTGATCCAAAACGCCTTGGCCCACGGCGGCAACAACTGGGTGGGTGGCAACTGCACGGTGTCGTGCATGCTGATGGGCGTGGGCGCTTTGTACAAAGCCGGTCTGGTCGAGTGGATGAGCACCCAGACTTACCAGGCGGCTTCGGGTGGCGGCGCACAACACATGCGCGAGTTGCTGACCCAATACGGCACTCTGCACGCCGAAGTCAAAGCCCTGCTGGACGACCCCAAAAGTGCCATTTTGGAAATCGACCGCATGGTGGTCGCCAAGCAACGCGCCCTCACTGCGGCCGAGACCGCCAACTTTGGCGTGCCATTGGGGGGCTCGCTGATCCCCTGGATCGACAAAGACCTGGGTGTGGGCAAAAACCGGGACGAGCCCGGTTGGGGCACGTCCAAGGAAGAGTGGAAGGGCATGGCCGAAACCAACAAAATTTTGGGTCTGGGCGAAGGCTTCAGCTCTGCGGCCATCCCCGTCGACGGTTTTTGTGTGCGCGTCGGCGCGATGCGCTGCCACAGCCAGGCCCTGACCTTCAAGCTGAAAAAAGACGTGCCTGTGGCCGACATCGAAGCCATGATCGCCGCCGACAACGCGTGGGTCAAATTGGTGCCCAACACCCGCGAAGCCACCGTCAAGGACTTGACCCCTGTGGCCGTGACCGGCACCATGACCATTCCCGTGGGTCGTGTGCGCAAGCTGGCCATGGGCCCCGAATACGTGGGCGCATTCACCGTGGGAGACCAGCTTTTGTGGGGCGCGGCCGAGCCGCTGCGCCGCATGCTGAGCATCTTGCTGGACGCTTGATGCCCCTGCTGCACCCATGCCCAGCGGTCACAACCTGAAGAAAACACATTGCATGCCCTTGCCTAACCACCGCAGCCAACAACTCGCCAAGTATTGGGCTGTGGCCTCGCTGTTGGCCTGCGCCAGCTTGCCTGCCAAGGCCCTGACCTTGGGCCACTTTTCGGTGGAGTCGGGCTTGGGTCAACCCCTTCGGGCAGCCATTGAGATCACGCACTACAAGGTTGAAGACCTTCGAAAACTCAAGGTGCAATTGGCTGACGCCGCCAGTTTTGAACAAGCTGGCATGGCGTTTCACCCGGCCCTGAATGGCTTGCAGGCTCAATTGGAGTTTCGTGGCGATGGCAAGCCCTACATTGCCTTGATCGGCCAAACCCCCGTGAACGACCATTTCATGGATGTGATCGTGCAGGCGCAGTGGCCCTCGGGTCGCTTGGCCATGAACTACACCCTGCTGGTCTCACCTCTAGGGACACCCAAGGCCTCTGGGGAAAAAGCAAGGGGTGATGAAACGCTTATTGCACCCGTGGTGTCACCCAAAGCCCTGGCATCGGTCGCCTTGCCTGAGATGGACACAAAAGGCAAAGACGCAAAAGAAACGATCACCGTGCGGTCTGGCGATACCGCCTCCCGACTGGTTTTGCAAAAAATGCCAGTGGGTGTCTCCCTTGACCAAATGCTGCTGGCCATGGTCAGAGCCAACCCGGAAGCCTTCATTGAAGGCAATGTGAATCTGTTGCGCGAGGGCGCGCAAGTTCAGCTGCCCAACGCGCAAGACGCGGCACAAGTGCCCGCCGAAGAAGCCCATCAAACCGTGCTCGCGCAAAGCGTGGACTTTGCCGCCTACGCCAGGCGCTTGGCCCAGGCCCCGCTGAAAGCTTCTGCCACAGCCACCCGCGAAATGGTGGGAAGGGTCGGCGAATTACAGGCCCCTGAGCCACCGCAGAACGCACAAGACAAGTTGAC
>NZ_JBIKHV010000122.1:0-5780 GCF_044361985.1 Limnohabitans sp.
GATGTTTGGCCAGAGCCTGGGTGATTTCCAGATCACCCAGACCAAGATCGCCCAGATGGCCACGATGCTTGACGGAGCCACCTTGCTGACTTACCGCGCCGCCTGGTTGCGCGATCAAGGTCAGCGTATCACCCGTGAAGCGGCCATGGCCAAGATGACCGCGACTGAAAACGCGCAACAAATCATCGATATGGCCGTGCAGATGCACGGCGGCATGGGGGTGAAAAAAGGCGTGATGGTGGAGTCGCTGTACCGTGAAATTCGGGCCTTGCGCATCTACGAAGGTGCCACCGAAGTGCAGCAGCTGATCATTGGCAAGGATGTGCTGAAAGGGTAAAGCCAATCCCAGCCGGATGGGTGAGCTGCCGAGGTGCCCCGGGGGCGGGGACCTCATGCTGCGGGGGTACGCAGAAATCGGCCTCCGCCCCCGGGGCATCTCGACAGCGTGGTGCAGCAAGCACTGCACAGCAGAAAAAAAAGGAGACAAACAACATGAAGGACTGGAACGAACTGCTGCCCAGCAGCCACACAGACAGCTTTGCGCGTGACCGATTGCCACCGAAGGACCAACTGCCCGTGTTCATGGCGGACCGGCCCGAGCTGGACTATCCGGAGGTGCTCAACTGCGCGGTGGAACTGGTGGACCGGCAGGTGAGCGAGGGGCGAGGCGATCGCATCGCGCTGCATGGTGTGAGCGACTTCGCCAGCAGTTCGGGCGACTTCAGTTGGACATATGCCCAACTGCAGGACAAGAGCAACCGCATCGCCCAGGTGCTGACCTGGGACATGGGCTTGGTGCCCGGCAACCGCATTTTGCTGCGCGGCGGCAACAGCCCCATGATGGCGGCTTGTTTGTTGGGCGCGCTCAAGGCGGGGCTGGTAGCGGTGCCGACCATGCCGCTGTTGCGTGCAGGCGAGCTGGCACAGATCATCGACAAGGCGCAGGTCAGCGCCGCGCTGTGCGACAGCTTGCTGGCCGACGAGTTGCAGCACTGCATGACGCCCGGCCACGCCAGCCATGTCGAAAGCATGAAACAGAGGGTGCTGTTCCGCAGCGATACCGCCGATGGGCTGGAGCAACGCATGGCGCGGCAGGGTGGTGCATACGCCGCGCACCCGACCAGCCGTGACGATGTGTGCCTGATTGCTTTCACCAGCGGCACCACGGGCAAGCCCAAGGGCACCATGCACTTTCACCGTGACGTGCTGGCCATGTGCGACCTGTTTCCGCGCCACATCCTGCGCATGGACGAAAACGACGTGGTCTGCGGCACCCCTCCGATTGCGTTCACCTTTGGCTTGGGTGGCCTGCTGGCATTTCCATTGCGCTTCGGCGCCAGCACTGTGCTGCTGGAAAAGCACACGCCCGAGACCTTGATGCAGACCATCGCCAAATACCGCGCTACGCAGTGCTACACCGCGCCCACCATGTACCGCCAAATGGCGGCGATTGCGTCCAACTTCGACCTGTCGAGCTTGAAGCACCCCGTGTCAGCAGGCGAGGCCTTGCCCGATGCCACCCGTCAGTTGTGGCGGCATGCAACCGGCATCGAAATGACCGATGGCATAGGTGGTACCGAGGTGATCCACATTTACATCTCCAGTGCGGGCGATCAAGTGCGCCCCGGCAGCATTGGCAAAGTCGTGCCTGGGTATGTGGCGCAGATTGTGGACGACAACATGCAGCCCGTTTCCCCTGGCACCGTGGGCCGTCTGGCAGTGCGCGGCCCCACCGGCTGCCGCTACCTGGACGACCCGCGCCAGCAAGACTATGTCAAAAACGGCTGGAACCTGCCCGGCGACACCTTCGTCATGGATGCCGATGGCTACTTCAGCTACCAGGCGCGCAACGACGACATGATCATCTCGGCGGGCTACAACATTGCCGGCCCTGATGTCGAGGGGGCTTTGTTGCAGCACCCTGCCGTGGCCGAATGTGGCGTGGTCGGAATGCCGGACGAAGACCGCGGGCACATCGTGCAAGCCTACGTGGTGCTCAAGCCAGGGCATGTGCCGGACGCAGGGATGGAGAAAGTCTTGCAAGATCACGTCAAGCAAACCATTGCCCCGTTCAAATACCCGCGCAAGATCGTCTTTCTGGATGCCTTGCCGCGCACCGAAACCGGCAAACTGCAGCGGTTCAAGCTGCGTCAAATTAATTCTTAAGGAGCGCACCATGTTCAACGTCTTGCAACCCGAGGGCTGGGCTCCCGCCAAAGGCTATGCCAACGGCATCGAAGCGCGTGGTCGCATGGTGTTTGTCGCGGGCATGATTGGCTGGAACGGACAGGCTCAATTCGAAACCGACGATTTCGTTGCGCAGTGCCGGCAGGCTTTGCAAAACATCGTCGACACGTTGGCCTGCGCAGGGGCGGGCCCGCAGCACATGGCCCGCATGACCTGGTATGTCAAAGACAAGAAGGAATACTTGGCACGCGGCCGTGAGCTGGGCAAGGTCTACCAGGAAGTCATAGGCAAGAACTACCCGGCCATGACGCTGGTGCAAGTGGCCGATCTGGTGGAGGATCGGGCCAAGGTCGAGATTGAAGTCACAGCGGTGGTGCCGTCCTGAGGGCGTTCAGCCCCGCATGGCGATCATTCGCTCCAACGCCCGCTTGAGCAGCGCGACTTCGGATGCGCCGATGTCGGCAGTGACCTGTGATTCGTGTGCCCGCGCCAAGGCCAAAAGGGGTTTGACTTTGCGGCGACCAGCGGGTGTGAGGCTGACCAACGACTGGCGTTTGTCATGCGCTGCGTCACAGCGTTTGACCCAACCGTCTTGCTCCATGCGGCCAATCAGCTTGGTCACGGTGGGTTGCTTGGCCAGCACGATGTCGGCCAGTTCGCCCACACTCAAAGCGTCTTTTCCCGACAGGCTGGCCATGACTCGCCAAGTGATAAGGCTGAGGCCATTGGCTTCGACCACGAAATGAAATTCGCTCGAAATCAGGTGACTGGCCCGCGCCAGCAGGTAAGCCAGGTAGTCATCCACAAATCCTGAGTTAGCGGTCATGGCAGCGCGTGTGTTGTGGTGAACTGGCCGTTTTGATAGACCAGGGGCGCGCTGGCCTGCGTGAAGCCGCATCGTTCGACTTCGCCCACAAAAATCACATGGTCACCTTCTTCATGGCGGCTGCGGTTGTGGCATTCAAACCAGGCCAGTGCACCGTTCAGAATGGGCAGACCGGCTTGTCCGAGGGTGTAGTCGGTATTGGCAAAGCGGTCGCCCTGGCCTGTTGCGAAGCGCTGGCAAAGATCGGCTTGATCTGCCGCCAGCACATTGACCACGTAATGTGTGCCCGCATGAAACAGCGGCAAGCTGCTGGCGCGTTGCCCCAGGCTCCACAGCACCAAGGGCGGCGTCAGCGAGACCGAATTGAACGAGCTCGCTGTGATGCCCACAAATTGGCTGCTGTGTGTGGCCCCTTTTGACGCCCCTGGACCAAAGGTGGTGATAACGGTCACGCCTGTGGCAAATCGGGACAGCGCCTGCCTGAAATGGGTCGGCTCAAAGTCAGGGGCAAGGGGCAGGGTCAGGTTAGGTGAGGGCGCGCGCATAGGGTGATTATGGATGTTTTTACATGAATATTCATATAAACTGTTTCAAATGGGGGCGGGTTTTTTATGGCCCCCTACCCATCCGTTCAGGAGAACAACATGTTGGTGGAAAAAATTGAGCACAAGTGGCTGGCAGCGTTCGTTCGCACATTCACCCTGTGCAAAGTGCAGCCCGGCGAAGTGGTGGCTATTTTGGCTGAAACGCAATCGCGCCGTGTGAACGTGGACTTGGCGCGCTTGGCGCTGGAGAGCATGGGCGCCAAAGTTTTTGAGGTGACCTTGACCTCGCCTGCCCTGACGGCACCCGCGCCGGTGCGGTCCACGGGCGCCAGTGATGCGATTGGCCAGCTTGGCCCGGTGATCGCTGCATTGGCCCGGGTTGATATGGTGGTCGATTGCACCGTAGAGGGTTTGTTGCACGCGCCTGAGTTGCCCACCATCATGAAGGGCGTTGATGGCCACATGCCCCGCCTGTTGATGGTGTCCAACGAGCACCCGGAAATTCTGGAACGAACGGTGCCCGACCCCGCGCTCGAAGGGTTGGTGCGTGCGGCCATGAAGAAGCTTCGGGGGGCTCAGTTCATGCACGTCACCTCGGGTGCCGGCACGGATTTGCGCATTGCCTTGAACAAGGCGGTGGTCGGCGGCGTGTGGGGCTTTTGCCCCAAGCCGGGCATGGTCTCGCATTGGCCCGCCGGGCTGGCGCTGGCTTTTCCGGCAGCGGGCAGCGTCAATGGCACCTTGGTCATGGCGCCAGGGGATGTGAATCTGACCTTCAAAAGCTATTTGCGCGACACGATTCGCCTGACGGTTGAAAACGACAGCGTGGTCCAAATCGATGGCGTCGGGGTGGATGTGGACATGATGCGTGGCTACTGGAAAGCCTGGGAAGACGCCGAAGGCCACCGTGCAGCTTATGCGGTCTCGCATGTGGGCTTTGGCCTGAACCCGGCGGCGCGCTGGGATGCCATGGCGTTTTACGACAAACGCGATTGCAATGGCACCGAACTGCGGGCGTTTGCCGGCAACTTCCTGTACTCAACGGGTGCCAATGAGGTGGCAGGGCGCCACACACTGGGCCATTTTGATTTGCCCATGCGCAACTGCACCATCATGCTGGACGACACGGTGGTGGTGGACGCGGGTGTGGTGCAACAGGCTGCGCTGGCATGAGTGCTTCAAATTGTGGCTCTTTGAAACAAGGCTTCATGTGAGCACGCCTTTTTTCACAGACGTGGGTACGTCAGGTCAACCGACCGTGGTGTTCCTGCACGGCGTGGGCGGTGGACGCCATGGCTGGGCCCAGCAACAAATGCACCTGTCCACCCTGGGCTGGCGCAGTCTGGCCTGGGACATGCCGGGCTATGGCGAAAGCGCCATGCTCACGCCTTATGACTTTGAGCACCTCGCCCTGGCCATGTGGCAGATGCTGGATGCCGCGCACATCCACCAAGTGGTGTTGGTCGGCCACAGCATGGGCGCCATGGTGGCCTTGCAAGCTTGGACGCAGATGCCCGAGCGCATCATGGCCATGGTGCTGGCAGCCAGCAGCCCGGCCTTTGGCAACAGCGACGGCGATTTTCAAAAGCAGTTTCTGGCCCAGCGGCTGGCCCCACTGGAAGCGGGCAAAACCATGGGCGACATCGCCGACAAGCTGATCCCCACCATGGCCGCGCCCGGTGGTGATGCCGCCCACACGATCCCCGCCAATCTGAAGTCGGCGCACCAAAGCATGTCGGCTGTGCCGCCTGCCACTTACCGCGCCGCGCTGCATGCGCTGGTGCAGTTCGAGCAACGCGCCGCTCTGCCCACCCTCACTGTGCCCGTGCTGTGCCTGGCCGCAGAACATGACCGCACCGCACCGCCCACCGTGATGGAACGCATGGCGCAAAAGATCCCTGGCGCGCGCTATGCCTGTCTGGCCGGGGCTGGGCATTTGCTGCATTACGAACAGCCCGAGGCGTTCAATGCTGAACTCGAAAAATTCCTGAAGGACGTGAAACCATGACCGACGTGCAAGCCCCCTCTCAACCAGATGTCATGCCCATCTGTGGCGACGACTACCCCTTGACCGAAAAACAGCAAAAGCTGATGGCTTTGGCTCGGCAATTGGGGCGCGAGAAGTTCGCCCCGCGTGCCGCGCAGCTCGACCGCGACGCACAGTTCCCGTTTGCCAACTACGACGACATGCGCGACTCGGGCCTGCTGGCGCTGTGCGTGCC
>NZ_JBIKHV010000004.1:0-72595 GCF_044361985.1 Limnohabitans sp.
CGGCCCATGGCCAGCATTTGCTGCTCGCCACCGGACATGGTGCCCGCCAGCTGGTCCTTGCGTTCACGCAAACGCGGAAAGATGGTGAACATCTTCTCGATGTCATTGGCAATCTCTGCGGTGTCCGAACGGATGTAAGCACCCATCTGCAGGTTTTCGGTGATGGTCATCCGTGTGAACACACCACGGCCTTCAGGCACCATGGCCAGCCCTTGTTTGACCAGGTCCCAGGGGCCCTGGCCCTGGATGCTCTTGCCCATGTACTCGATGTCTCCCGCTTGCAGAGGCAAAGTGCCGGTGATGGCTTTCATGGTGGTGGTTTTGCCTGCACCGTTGGAGCCGATCAGCGACACCAGTTCGCCTTCGCGCACTTCGAGGCTCACGCCCTTGACTGCCTGGATGCCGCCGTAGCCAACTTGCAGATCTTTGACTTTCAAAAGGATGTCGGCCATCTCAGTGTCCTCCCGTGCCCAGATAGGCTTCAATCACTTTTTCGTTCTTCTGCACATCGGCAGGCGTGCCTTCGGCAATTTGCTTGCCGTAGTCGAGCACAGTCACACGGTCACACAAACCCA
Source organism: Limnohabitans sp. (assembly GCF_044361985.1). Lineage (GTDB taxonomy): Bacteria > Pseudomonadota > Gammaproteobacteria > Burkholderiales > Burkholderiaceae_C > Limnohabitans_A. Next base: position 576 of record NZ_JBIKHV010000004.1, read on the forward strand.
TGACCAGCTTCACATCGTGCTCGATCAGCAAGATGGTCCGGTTGTCCTTGCGAATCTGGTCAATCAGTTCGCGCAGTTGCACTTTCTCAGTCGCATTCATCCCCGCAGCAGGTTCGTCCAGGGCGATCAATTGCGGATCGGTGGCCAGCGCACGTGCGATTTCCAGACGGCGCTGGTCACCATAGGACAAAGTACGGGCCTTGTAGTCGGCGTACTTGCCGATGCCCACATAGTCGAGCAACTCTTGCGCACGCTGGGCGATCGCGGCTTCTTCAGCCTTGAAACTCGGTGTGCGAAAAATCGCGCCCAGCAAACCCGAATGGGTGCGCACATGCCGGCCCACCATCACGTTTTCGAGGGCCGTCATTTCTGCAAAAAGTCGGATGTTCTGGAAAGTGCGGGCGATGCCCGCTTTGGCCACTTCGTGCACAGCCGTGGGCTGGTAGGGCTTGCCTGCCAGCTCAAAGCTGCCGCTGTCTGGGGTGTAAAGGCCCGTGATGACGTTGAAGAAAGTGGTTTTGCCCGCTCCGTTAGGACCGATCAAGCCATAAACCTGGCCCCGCTGGATGGTGATGCCCACATCAGAGAGGGCTTGCAGGCCGCCAAATTTTTTGGAGATGCCCCTGACGTTAAGAACGGTGTCTTGGTTGGATGATGGATTCAAGGTGGGCTCCTTCATTTCGTCGTGAGCGATTTGCCATGCTCAGGCGAAGGCCACAAGCCGCGAGGGCGCATCAACATGATCACGATCATGGCCAATGCCACCAACAGCTGGCGCATGATGGAGGCGTCCAGGCGTCCTCCGGTGATCTCCTGCAAAGGTCCGGCCACATACCGAAGCACCTCCGGCAAGGCGGACAACAGAATGGCGCCCAAAATGACACCTGGCAAATAGCCCAGACCACCCAACACCACCATGGCGATGATCATCACCGACTCCATCAGGCTGAAGGACTCGGGCGAGATGAAACCCTGGAAGCCAGCAAACATCGCGCCGGACACCCCCCCAAAAGTGGCCCCCATGCCAAACGCCAGAAGCTTGAGGTTCCGGGTGTTCAGGCCCATGGCCTTGGCCGCGATTTCGTCTTCACGGATCGCCATCCAGGCGCGACCAATGCGGGAAACTTCAAGTCGATGCGAAATCAAGATGGTGACCAGCACCAAGCTGAGAAACAGGTAGTAGTAGAGCGAGACCGAGGCAATTTCAAAATCACCGATCATCAGTTTCTTGCCCAGATTCAGGCCAAAAATGGAGATCGGATCGATCTGATCGAGACCCTTGGGACCGTTGGTGATGTTCACCGGGTGGTCCAGGTTGTTCATGAACACGCGGATGATTTCACCAAACCCCAAGGTGACGATGGCCAGATAGTCGCCTCGTAACTTGAGCGTGGGCGCTCCCAACAACATGCCGAACAAACCCGCCAGCGCGGCCCCCACAGGAACGATCAGCCAGATGGGCATGTGCATGCCAGAAGGAAACATGGCTGCAATCCACTCGAACGTATTGGTCAGGTGGGGTGACGACAGCAGGCCATACATATAAGCGCCCACTGCAAAGAAGGCGACGTAACCCAAGTCCAGCAAGCCGGCATAGCCCACCACGATGTTCAGACCAATGGCCAACAAGATGTAAAGCAAGGCCATATCGGCGATGCGCACCCAGGCGTTGCCAAAAATCTGAAGGACCAAGGGCAGGGCAATGAGGGCGGCCCCAATCAGAATGTATTGAAGTGTTTTGTTGTGTTTCATGGCTGTTTCACCTCCATCAAGCGCGATCGGCCACACGTTCACCCATGAGGCCCGAAGGGCGCAGGGTCAACACGATGATCAACACAATGAACGCAAAAATGTCGGTGTAGTGACTGCCCAGCACACCGCCCGTCAGTTGCCCGATGTAGCCCGAACCAATGGCTTCGATCAGACCCAGCAAAATGCCGCCAATGACCGCACCTGACAAATTGCCGATGCCGCCAAAAACCGCCGCAGTAAAGGCCTTCAGGCCAGGTAAAAAGCCCATGGCATGTTGCGCTGTGCCGTAGTTGGAAGCGTACATCACGCCCGCAATGGCCGCCAGGATGGCACCAATCACAAAGGTGGCAGAAATCACCATATCGGGCTTCACACCCATCAAGCCTGCTACGCGCGGATTCTCAGCGGTGGCACGCATGGCACGGCCCAAACGTGTGTAGTTGACCAACCACATCAAGATCGCCAAGGAAACGGCTGTCACAGCCAAAATCATGATCTGTGTGGGCGTGATGACCACACCGCCCATGTTGATGGGCGTGCTCGACAGCAATGTGGGATAAGCCTTGTAGTTGGGCTTCCAGATGATCATGGCCAGCGTCTGAAGCAAGATACTCACACCAATGGCCGTGATAAGAGGGGCCAGCTTGGGGCTGTTGCGCAATGGCCTGTAGGCAATTTTTTCTATCGAAAAATTCAGAATGACGGCCACCACGCAGGCGATCAGGGTGGCCAAGATCAGGATGATCCAGCCCGGCGCACCGGGCATGGCGTCTCGCATCATGCCGATGGCTGTCCAGCTTGTGAGAGCCCCCACCATGAGCACTTCTCCGTGCGCAAAGTTGATCAGGTTGATGATGCCGTAGACCATGGTGTAGCCCAGGGCCACCAAGGCGTACATGCTGCCCATGACCAGGCCGTTGATGACCTGCTGCAAGAAGACGTCCATATATTTCTCCGTGTTTTGACCTGCTCTTAGCGGGTCTTGGCGTCGGTTGTTGTTGTCACACCGGGAATCACCTTGTGAGTTTGTCCCGATCACTAGCAAAAAACCCGCCAGAAAAGCGCAGTGTCTGGCGGGGTGGCCGGATTGTAGTGAAAGAAAGTGCCCTGTCCCGTTTGAATAAGCTCAGGACTTACCCTGTGGATGAATTTCGTTTTCGCAGTTCTAACAGTCTGTTCGCAATTTTTATTTCCAGACCCCTTTGCACCGGCCTGTAAAAGCCGGGTTCGGCCATGCCATCGGGCAAGTAGCGCTCCCCCGCAGCAAAGCCATCTTCTTCATCGTGGGCATAGCGGTAGCCTTTGCCGTAGTCCAGGTCTTTCATCAACCGGGTCGGGGCATTGCGCAGGTGCATCGGCACAGGGCGAGTGCCGTCTTTTTTGACAAAGGCCTTGGCCTCGTTGAAAGCCTTGTAGGCTGCATTCGATTTGGGCGCCATCGCCAGGTAGATGACGCACTGCGCCAAAGTCAACTCGCCCTCGGGACTGCCCAGGCGCTCATAGACATCAGCGGCATCGAGGGCCATGCGCAAAGCACGCGGATCGGCCAGGCCCACATCTTCACTCGCCATTCGGATCAACCTGCGCGCGAGGTAACGCGGGTCTGCACCACCATCGAGCATGCGGACGAACCAATACAGCGCGGCATCTGGGTCAGAACCCCGTACGGACTTGTGCAAGGCGCTGATGGTGTCGTAGAACTGCTCTCCGCCTTTGTCGTAGCGGCGCATGCGTTCGCCCAGCACACGCATCAGCCAAGCGTCGGTCACGGGGTCGACGCCCTCTTGCTTGGCCGCCATCGACAAAGTTTCCAGCGTGTTGAGCAAGCGCCTGGCGTCACCATCGGCATAAGCCAGCAAGCGTGCCAAAGCCTCCGGCTCTAGGTCAGGAATCGCGTTGATGGCGCGCACACGAAGCACGATGTTTTGCAAGTCTTCTTCAGACAAAGGCTGCAGCACATACACAGCAGCCCGCGAGAGCAAGGCCGAGTTGACTTCGAAAGAGGGGTTTTCCGTGGTGGCGCCGATGAAAGTGAACAAGCCACTTTCCACATGCGGCAAAAATGCGTCCTGTTGACTTTTATTGAAGCGGTGCACCTCGTCCACAAACATGATGGTGCGCTGAGGGTGCAACCCGGTGCGCACGGCCTCGGCTTTGTCGACGGCCTCACGGATGTCTTTAACGCCACCCAGCACCGCGCTGATGCTCAGAAATTGGGCATCAAAGGCATCTGCCATCAAGCGGGCGATGGTGGTTTTGCCTACGCCTGGAGGACCCCACAAAATGCAGCTGTGCGGCTGACCCGACTCAAACGCCAGGCGCAAAGCCATGCCCTCGCCCAATAAATGCTGCTGGCCAAACACCTCTCCCAGGTGTCGCGGGCGCAAGCGCTCAGCCAAGGGGGCATGGGGCGACAAGTTAACCGCTTTCATCCAACCCTTTCGTGCTTCAGGGCCTGATCACATCAACGCCCGCTGGGGCCTTGAACAAAAATGTGCCTGCGGGTAAAACCGGGTTGATTTCAAAGGCCGAAAACGTCAGCACCGAACGCTGTCCCAGGCTGTCCTGCACGTCCAGCACGGCCAGTTCGGGTCCTGCGGCGGTAGCTCGCAAGCCCACCAACACCGAGCGAATTTGTCCGTCTGGCGATTGTGGTGTGGCACGTACCCACTGCAACCCATCCCGCTCGGGCTCTGGCGCGAATTGGAAATCGGCTTTCAGGGCCTGTAAGTCAGCGGCTGCCGTCAACAAGGCAGCCGGGGTTGAACCCAGCACCAGAGATTGCTTGCGTGCCGTGACTTGGTTCAGCTCCACATCGTGCAACCAAAGGGTCTGACCATCGGCAACCAAGGTTTGCACAAAAGGCTTGCGGTAATCAAAACGGAATTTTCCAGGCCGATGAAACTCAAAACTGCCACTCGATGTTTTAGCCCGAGGCGTCTGCCCAGCGCGGCTGGGCGAAGTGACGACCTGGACGAACTGCGCACGCCCACTGCGGGCCTGCTTCATGAACTGCGCCAACAGGTCCAGTCCATCGGCTTGCACCGGAACCATAAAGACCAAAGCCCCACAAACCAAAAAGCACCTGCCCAGAAATGCCATCGCGGTGCGACGCACGCAGAAAATTAAATGCATAGTGGTCACTCGGCCCTTGCAGGGACCAGAATTTCTCGTTGGCCGCTGCCGCTCATGCTACTGACCAAGCCGGCTTTTTCCATGTCCTCTACCAAGCGGGCTGCGCGGTTGTAGCCGATCTTGAGGTGTCGCTGCACCAGTGAAATACTGGCTTTTCGGTTTTTCAGGACCACTTCAACTGCTTGGTCATACATCGGGTCTTTTTCATCATTTTCGCCCTCGCCGAGCATGCCGCCATCGTCGTCCGCTGTGCCGCCTTGCAACACGCCCTCGATGTAATCGGGCTCGCCCTGGCTTTTGAGGTAACTCACCACCCGATGCACTTCTTCGTCGCTCACAAAAGCGCCGTGCACACGGATCGGAAAACCTGTCCCAGAGGGCATGTACAGCATGTCACCCATGCCCAGCAGGGCTTCGGCCCCCATCTGGTCCAGGATGGTGCGGCTGTCGATCTTGCTGGACACCTGGAACGCGATCCGGGTCGGAATATTGGCCTTGATCAGACCCGTGATCACGTCCACGCTGGGACGCTGGGTGGCCAAAATCAAGTGAATGCCCGCAGCACGGGCTTTTTGGGCCAATCGGGCAATCAACTCTTCGATTTTCTTGCCCACCACCATCATCAAATCGGCCAGCTCGTCGATCACCACCACGATGTGCGGCAAACGCTTGAGCGGCTCAGGATCATCAGGCGTCAGGCTGAAGGGGTTGTAAATGAACTCTTCACGGGCTGTGGCTTCGTCGATCTTGACGTTGTAGCCCGCCAGATTGCGCACGCCCATTTTGCTCATCAGCTTGTAGCGTTTTTCCATCTCGGCCACACACCAGTTCAGACCGTTTGCAGCCTGCCGCATGTCGGTGACCACCGGGGCCAGCAGATGTGGAATACCTTCATAGACTGACATCTCCAGCATCTTGGGGTCGATCATCAGCAAGCGCACATCACGTGCCTCGGCCTTGTAGAGCAGCGACAAAATCATGGCGTTGATACCCACCGATTTGCCCGAGCCGGTGGTACCAGCCACCAGCACGTGTGGCATCTTGGCCAGATCGGCTACCACCGGGTTGCCGATGATGTCTTTGCCCAGACCCATGGTCAGCATGGACTTGGCTTCGTGGTAAGTCTGCGATCCCAAAATTTCGCTCAATTTGATCGACTGTCGCTTGGCATTGGGCAACTCCAACGCCATGAAGTTTTTACCGGGTATCGTTTCAATGACACGGATGGACACCAGACTCAGCGAACGTGCCAGGTCTTTGGCCAGATTGACCACCTGTGATCCTTTGACACCTGTGGCAGGCTCGATTTCGTAGCGTGTGATCACCGGGCCTGGGGCTGCTGCCACCACACGCACCTCGACCCCAAAGTCCTTGAGTTTTTTCTCGATCAACCTGCTGGTCATCTCCAGCGTTTCAGGAGACACCGTCTCTTGACGGGTCGAAACGCTGTCCAACAAATCCACCTGTGGAAGTTTGCTGTCTGGCAGCTCAGTGAACAATGGTTTTTGGCGCTCCTTGACCACCCGATCACTGCGCGGCACGTTCATGACCGCCGGCTCAATCACCATCGGTGTTGCGTGAGGCATGGGCAAAGGCACTGGCTCCAAATCAAGCTGCCCATCGGGTGCCAGGGGCAAATGGTCCATGTCCCATTGAGGTTCGATGGCTTGCATGGGCATGGATTTTTCACGTTCACGCAAAGCTTTTTGGCCCAATGCCAGATCTTCCTGGATTTCACGCTTCACATGGCGGGACTGAATCAGACCATCAATGCGGGCTCCGACAGACTCGGCCAACTGGCCCCATGAAAAGCGAAAGACCATGGCTGCCCCCGCCACCACCAGCGCGATGCCGATCAATGCCGCGCCGGTAAAGCCAAACCATTGCACACTGATTGCGCCCACCCAATACCCCATCACGCCACCACTGTGCCCTGGCAGATGTGCCTCCAGGCGGTACAAACGGGCCCATTCAATGCTCGCACTGGCTGCCACCAAGACCACCAAGCCAAGCCAAAAAATCCAACGGTTATGCCGCCAGTCATCCGCTGAAGGAAACTCGACGTCATCCGAAGGGCCGCGCATCCAGCGGGCCAAGCCCACCAGCCAGGCACGGGCAGCGGCAGCCAGACACCACCAGGCGGAATAGCCAAACGCAAAATAAGCCAGATCCGCCAACCAGGCCCCTGCAGGGCCAATCCAATTGCGTACACCTTGCCCGCTGCCAGAGGTGGACCAAGCGGGATCGGCAGCTTGATAACTGAGCAAGGCCAAAAGGCACAGCAAGAGTAAGGCGCCCCCCATCAGCAAGCCGATTTCTTGTGCAAATCGCGCCCAGAAAGACTGTGGTGCATCCAGCGCCTTGGCCTGGACCGCAGGGTTGGTCAATGTGTGCAGTGAATAGGTCATAAATTAGCCCTCAAGCTTACCCGATCAAGCAGCCATTGCGGCATTGCTCACCCCTTGCTGAGACCCTGACAACATCTTGCCTTTGGGGGTTTCTTACAATCACACCCACCAACACGCTACCTGCCTTTCGTCTTTAACCCAACTGCATAACCCGATTGCCAACATGTCTGCCACTACCAAACACGCCCAAGTCTTGATCCTCGGCTCCGGCCCTGCTGGCTACACCGCCGCTGTGTACGCGGCCCGCGCCAACTTGAAACCACTGCTGATCACAGGCATGGCCCAAGGTGGTCAGCTCATGACCACCACCGAAGTGGACAACTGGCCAGCTGACGTTCATGGCGTGCAGGGCCCGGAATTGATGCAACGCTTTCAGGAACACGCCGAGCGCTTCAACACCGAAATCGTGTTCGACCACATCCATACCGTCAAGCTCGACCAACGCCCCTTCACCCTGATCGGTGACAGCGGCACTTACACCTGCGACTCGCTGATCATTGCCACGGGGGCTTCGGCCAAATACCTGGGACTGCCCTCTGAAACAGCCTTCATGGGCCGGGGCGTCAGCGGCTGCGCCACTTGCGACGGTTTCTTTTACCGAGACCAGCTTTGCTGCGTGGTCGGCGGCGGCAATACCGCTGTCGAAGAAGCCTTGTACCTGTCCAATATTGCCAGCAAGGTCTACTTGATCCACCGCCGTGACAAATTCAAGGCCGAGCCCATCCTGGTGGACAAGCTGATGGAAAAAGTCGCCGCAGGCAAGATTGAGCTCAAGACCTTCCAGACCCTGGAAGAAGTGCTCGGTGATACCTCGGGCGTGACGGGTGTACGCCTGAAGAGCACCGCGGACGGCAGCCTGCAGGACATTGAACTCAAGGGCTGCTTCATTGCCATTGGTCACTCCCCCAACACCGACATCTTCCAGGGGCAGCTGAGCTTGGAAAACAACTACATCGTGACCCAAAGCGGCCTGAAGGGCTTTGCAACCCAAACTTCTGTGCCCGGTGTGTTTGCCGCTGGCGATGTACAGGACCACGTCTACCGCCAAGCCATCACCAGCGCAGGCACTGGCTGCATGGCCGCACTGGACGCTCAGCGCTTTCTGGAACAGAACAACGGTTGACGACGATACGCCAGGGGGCGATGCACAAGTAACCAGAACTCGACAACGAACCCCAGCAAAGTCCGTGTGGGTGCCTGCCGGGGTGATGTGGCAAAGCGAAGCGCATGTGAACCCCGGCACGCGCCCACACCACCGCACCACCGTGGGTCAAGCTCCTCCCCATTTGTCAAAAACGGAAAGCTTAAGCGTCAAAAGCCCAGCTTTCTGGCTATAATCCAAGGCTTTGCTGCTTTGACCTGGGCTTTTCACCCAGTCTATTGAATGCAGTGATTTGGGATACCGCCACCCATCTTGGCGAGGTGAGGCTGGAGCGCCAGGCCCCATGCAAGTCTGCATGAGACCCATCGGCACCAGCTGTTTAAAAGTATCGGAGTGTCCTCATGGCACGCGTTTGCGAAGTAACGGGCAAAGGCCCAATGACGGGAAACAATGTTTCCCATGCCAACAATAAAACCAAGCGCCGGTTCTTGCCGAACCTGCAATACCGTCGTTTCTGGGTTGAAACAGAAAACCGTTGGGTGCGTCTGCGCGTTTCCAGCGCCGCTCTGCGCCTGATCGACAAAAATGGCATTGATGCCGTTCTCGCAGACCTGCGCGAACGTGGCCAAGCCTAAACCCAGAACATTAGGAGTCATACACCATGGCAACCAAAGGCGGACGCGAAAAAATCAAGCTGGAATCCACAGCTGGCACTGGTCACTTCTACACGACCAGCAAAAACAAGAAAACAATGCCCGAGAAAATGTCGATCATGAAGTTCGACCCCAAAGCTCGCAAGCACGTTGAGTACAAGGAAATCAAGCTGAAGTAATTCAGTCTGAACTTGGCATTCCAAAAAACCCGCTGTGTCCACAGCGGGTTTTTTTTGGCCCAGCGCAGCCACCCGGCAGACACTTTTTTCAGGCCCCATCGCCCAAATGTAAACAGGGCCCGAAGGCCCTGTCTGTCTGAACGCTGTGAAAGAGCGCTTGAGCGTCAGGCGACTTGGCGAACAGCACGCAGCTTCACCGAGAAGTCGCGCAAAGCAGCGATTCCACTTTCCTCGGCACGGCGGCACCAAGCCTGCAGATCAGCCGCCAGTTGCTCACGCGAGTGCGAGGTGTTGAGCCAGATCTGACTGAGTTCTTCACGCATTTGTACCATTTTGTCGAGCACTGGGCTGGCTGCTCGGGCTTGCCTGAGCTGCGCTTGGGCCGAAGCAGGAACCTTGGCGCTGTCACGATGCAACCAGCGCTGCGCCGCCTGCAATGCATTCGCATCCAGCTTGAGCTTGCTGGCTTCTTGCTGCATCACGGTGCGCACATTGCGGGCATACCCAGCCATGACTTCGTAGCGGTTGGCAATCAAGGCCTCAAGCGTCTTCTCATCAGCCACCGGACGGATATCACCGTATGCCAGACGGGGCGGGGTTTTCTTAACAGTAGCCAGCCCCATGGTTTCAAGAATCCGGATGTACAACCAGCCGATGTCGAATTCGTACGGTTTGACCGAAAGCTTGGCCGATGTGGGGTAAGTGTGGTGGTTGTTGTGCAGCTCTTCGCCACCAATCAGGATGCCCCAAGGAGACACGTTGGTGCTGGCGTCATGCGCCTCAAAATTACGATACCCCCAATAGTGCCCAGCACCGTTGATGATGCCTGCGGCCGTGATCGGGATCCAGGCCATCTGAACAGCCCAGACGGTCAGGCCCAAAAATCCGAACAAAGCCACATCAATGATCAGCATCAGGGCAACGCCTTGCCACGAAAAACGGGTGTAAAGGTTGCGTTCCAGCCAATCGTCTGGCGTGCCATGTCCAAAGCGCTTCAGCGTCTCTTGGTTCTTCGATTCCTTGCGGTAAAGCTCGGCACCGGTCAACAACACAGTTTTGATGCCGTACACATGCGGGCTGTGAGGATCTTCAGCTTGCTCACATTTGGCATGGTGCTTGCGGTGAATGGCCGCCCACTCTTTGGTCACCTGGCCCGTGGTCAGCCAGAGCCAAAAACGGAAAAAGTGTGAAGGAATCGCGTGCAAATCCAAGGCACGGTGCGCTTGGTGACGGTGCAGAAAAATGGTCACGCTGGCGATGGTGATGTGGGTCAGGCCCAAGGTGATCAACAGCATTTGCCACCAGGCAAGGTCGAACAGGCCATGGCCCATCCACTGAATCACGGCATCCAAAAAGGCCCAATCAGGCAATAACATGCGTTTGTCTTTCTACTGACGCCTGATTTCAGGCAATTCGTCAATTTTAAGTTTATCGCCATCTAAAAGACAGCAATTTCGACCGAATCCAAAGGAAATGAAGCAGAAAATTTACTTTCTGACCCATGCTGCGGCAAAAAAACCGTCCGTTGCATGGCGATGAGGCCACAACCTCAGGAACGTACCACCAGGCGCGGCATCGGGCTTGGCATCGCCCGATGGCGCAGGTGTGCACAAACTGGCGGCGTCCACCACCTTCAGCCGCTCCAGTTCCTCGGCCACATTCAAGGGAACAAAGTCGGGGTTGGCGGCGCCAAAGGCTTGCGCGATCTGCTCATTTTCTTCCGGCAATACGCTGCAAGTGGCGTAGACCAAGCGACCGCCGGACTTGACCAGCCGGGAGGCGCTTTGCAAGATAGCAGTTTGCTTTTCGGTCAACTCTTGAACAGCTTGGGGCTTTTGGCGCCATTTCAAGTCGGGGTTGCGTCGCAAGGTGCCCAAGCCCGAGCAAGGGGCATCGACCAGCACACGGTCGATCTTGCCCGCCAGACGCTTGACGCGGTCATCGCGTTCATGCGCGATGGCCGCCGGATGCACGTTGGACAAGCCGCTGCGGGCCAGGCGGGGTTTCAGCGCATCCAGGCGATGGCCAGACACATCAAAAGCGTACAGGCGCCCGGTGCTGCGCATGGACGCGCCCAAAGCCAGCGTTTTACCGCCAGCGCCCGCACAAAAATCCACCACCATTTCACCCCGATGTGCATCCACCAGCAAAGCCAACAATTGAGAGCCTTCGTCTTGCACTTCGATGGCGCCGCGGGTGAAGGCCTCGGTGCGCTGCAAGGCAGGCTTGGTCTCTAGCCGCAAACCCCAAGGCGAGTAAGGCGTGGGTTTGGATGCGATGCCTGCTTGTGCCAACTCTTTTTGAATCTCGCTGCGTTTGGATTGCAGCATGTTGACCCGCAGGTCCAGTGGCGCCGGTTGTTGCAGGTTCTCGGCCAATGCCCAGAAATCTTCTCCCAACTGGGCTTGCAGGGCTTGCGCCATCCACTCGGGCAGATTGTGGCGGTGCGGGGCCATCAGGGCATCGGCAGGTATGGCATCGCAACTGGCAAGCCATTTTTTTTCTGTCTCGTTGAGTGCGACAGCCAAAAAGTCGCGTGGGCCGAAAAACCCCAAAATCGCCAGCTTGCGTTCTTTGGAGCCTGTGCCCGAGCGGGCCAACTGCTCAAACAGCAGTTTTTTGCGCAACACGGCAAAAGCCGTTTCAGCCAAGGTGGCACGCTCACGGGGGCCAAGGGCACGGTGTTCGCGAAAATAGCGCGACACCACGGAGTCAGCAGGATGTTCAAATTGGAGGCACAGCCTGACCAGATCGGCACAGGCGTCTAAAAGGGCTTTTGGATGCATGGTGCCTATTGTCCCATCCCAGCCCTTACAGAATTAACCCTACCCGAGAAAGCGCCCATGTCCGAGCCAATGCCACCATTCATCGAAACACCCAAAGGCCTTTACCGCCATTACAAAGGCGGCCTGTACCGAGTATTGGGCACGGTGCGACACAGCGAAGACCTGCAGCCCATGACCTTGTACCAAGCCCTTTATGGCGAGCAGGGCCAGTGGGTTCGGCCCGCCGCCATGTTTGCGGATGTGGCCGAATTCAACGGCAAGTTGCAAGCCCGATTTGAACGGATCGGTGATTGAAAGTGCCCACCGACAGGCACGTTTAGGCCCGGCTTGAGTCTATGGAGCGTAAAAAATGGGCCACAGCACGTGGATAAATGAGGTGTTCTTGCGTGAGCACCCGAGCCGCCAGGTCGTTGGCCGTGTCCCCGGACAAGATGGGCACCACCGCCTGAGCCAAAATGCCGCCATGGTCCAACTGGGGGGTGACTTGGTGCACCGTGGCGCCGGCAAACTGGCAACCTGCATCGATGGCCCGCTGGTGCGTGTCAAGCCCCGGGAATGCGGGCAGCAGGGACGGGTGGATATTGAGCAGACGCCCCGCGTAATGCGCCACAAAAGCAGGCGTGAGGATGCGCATGAAGCCGGCCAACGCTACCAAATCCGGGGAAAACCGGTCGATTTCAGCGATCAAGGCGGCATCGAATGCTTCGCGACTGTCGAAAGCCTTGTGGTCCAGCACACCCGTGGCAAGGCCATGGGCTTGGGCCACACGCAAGCCCTGGGCATCGGCCCTGTTGCTCAAAACGGCCACCACGCGGGCGTTCAATCGTTCGGCCCAATGGTCTTGCTCGGCAGCGTGCGCGATGGCCGCCATGTTCGAGCCCGAGCCGGAAATTAAAATGACAATGTTTTTCATGCAGGGCTGAATTATCCCCGCACACTGGCGACAAACTGGCTTTTGTCACCCCAAGGACAGGCTGCCTCGCAAGCCGCATGATAAAAAGCACGACCGTTTGTTTTTGATGGCGCTGCCTCCAACCGACACCCCACCACCCCACCGGAGAAAGTTCCCCATGGATTTGGCATTCACCCCCGAAGAGCTCGCATTCCGCGACGAGATTCGCACCTGGGTCAAGGACAACTTGCCTTCAGACCTGGCCCGTAAAGTGCACAGCGCCATGCGCCTGACACGCGAAGACATGCAGCGCTGGGCAAAAATATTGGGCAAAAAAGGCTGGCTGGGCTGGGGTTGGCCCAGCCAATTTGGCGGTCCGGGCTGGACGGCCATTCAAAAACACCTGTTTGAAGAAGAGTGCGCTCTGGCTGGTGCACCCCGCGTTGTTCCTTTTGGCCCCGTGATGGTGGCGCCCGTGATCATGGCTTTCGGCAATGCCGAGCAACAAAAACGCTTTTTGCCCGGCATCGCCAGCGGCGAAGTCTGGTGGAGCCAGGGTTACAGTGAGCCGGGCTCAGGCTCGGACCTCGCATCGCTGAAAACCCGCGCTGAACGCGTGGGTGACAAATACATCGTGAACGGCCAGAAAACCTGGACCACCCTGGGTCAATATGGTGAATGGATCTTCTGCCTAGTGCGAACCAGCAACGAAGGCAAGCCACAAACCGGCATCTCCTTTTTGCTGATCGACATGAAGACGCCCGGCATCACTGTGCGACCCATCAAACTGCTGGACGGCGAGTGCGAAGTCAACGAAGTCTGGTTTGACAACGTCGAGGTGCCTGCAGAAAACCTGGTGGGCGAAGAAAACAAGGGCTGGAACTACGCCAAGCACCTGCTGGCGCACGAGCGCACCAATATTGCCGACGTGAACCGGGCCAAGCGCGAGCTCGAGCGCTTGAAGCGCATCGCCAAGGCCGAAGGGGTTTACGACGACCCGCGCTTTCGCGACGAAATCGCCAAGCTCGAAGTCGACATCGTGGCCCTCGAAATGCTGGTGCTGCGGGTGCTGTCGGCCGAGAAGTCGGGCAAAAATTCGCTGGACATCGCAGGCCTGCTGAAGATCAGGGGCAGTGAAATCCAGCAGCGCTACAGCGAGCTGATGATGCTGGCTGCTGGCCCCTTTAGCCTGCCCTGCATTTTTGAAGCCATGGAATCAGGATGGCAAGGTGATTTCCCTGGCGGTGTGCTGGCCAATGCACCACTGGCTGCCAACTACTTCAACATGCGCAAGACCACCATTTATGGCGGCAGCAATGAAGTGCAACGCAACATCGTCGCGCAAACCGTGCTCGGCTGACCCGAAAGGATTTCAAAATGGATTTCGATTTTTCTGACGACCAGGAACAGCTGCGTGATGCAGTGCGCAAATGGGTGGACAAGGCCTACAACTTCGATCGCCGGCGCGCCATTGTGGCTGCTGGTGGTTTTGACCGCGCTGCCTATGGCGAGATGGCCGAGCTGGGTCTGACCGGTCTGTATGTGAGCGAAGAAAATGGCGGCATGGGCATGGGCCCGACCGAAGCCATGGTCACCATGGAAGAGCTTGGACGCGGCATCGTGATCGAACCTCTGACCCAGACCTTGATCGCCAGCGCGACACTGCAAACCCACGCCCCAGCGGCCTTGCAAGCCGCCTGGCTGCCCCGAATGGCTTCAGGTGAAGCGATCGTGGTGCTGGCCTATCAGGAGCGTGGTGCCCGCTACCAACTGGACCGTTGCGCCGCACAGGCCATCGAATCGGGCAGTGCCTGGACCGTGAGCGGCACCAAAAGCTTGGTGGCCGTGGGCGACCAGGCCGATGCTTATTTGCTGCCTGCCACTGTCAACAACCAGATCGCACTGTTCTTGGTGGAACGAAATGCCAGTGGAGTGAACACACAAGCCTACATCACACAAGACGGCTCACGCGCCGCCGAAGTGGTGCTCCACCAGGCATCGGCGCAGCTTGTCACACTGAACGGCCTGAGTGCCCTCGAAGAAGCCGTGGACATTGGCATGGCTTGCGCCTGCGCTGAAGCTGTGGGCGTGATGGACAAGACTTTGGCCATCACCGTGGACTACATGAACACGCGCAAACAGTTTGGTGTCGCCATCGCCAGTTTTCAGGCCCTGCGCCACCGCGTGGCTGACATGAAAATGCAACTGGAGTTGGGCCGCTCCATGAGCTACTACGCCAGCTTGAAGCTGAGCGCACCCAAGGAAGAGCGCCGACGCGCCATGGCCCGTGCCAAGTACCAACTGGGCGTGTCCATGCGCTTCGTTGGCCAGCAAGCGGTGCAACTGCACGGTGGCATTGCCGTGACAGACGAGTACATCGTCAGCCACTACTTCAAGAAACTGACGCAACTGGACATGGCGTTTGGCGACACATTGCACCAACTGGGTGAAGTGTCCGCACGCATGCAAGACAGCGCTGGGGTGTTTGCCTGATCAGCTCTTGCGGACTTGTCAAAAACAAGGGCTCCAACAGGAGCCCTTGTTCATTTCAGCACCGTCATTTCAGCGCCTTCATTCACGGGCCTTCATTCGGGGTCACGCACCCGCAAAAAGCTGGCAAAACGCGGCAGGCCAGAGGATGTGCGGTCTCGGTAGCGGTAAGTGACCCAAGCGCCGATAGGCGGTGGTTCACGGCGCTGTGCATCGCTCAATCCCGATCCCAAAGCAAACCGCTGGCCTGAGGACATCTTCACGATCAACGCACCCGTCTGCCCCTTTAATCGCCCCTTGCCGGGTTGGTGTCCCACCACCTGACCTTCTTCGTCGGGTTCAGGCTTGAGCTTGTACAAGGCATCTGTGCGTCCTGGGTGCCACAGTGCATCGGACCGGTGCAACACCAGGCCCTCACCCCCTTGGCTCACGGTTTGTTTTAAACGCGTCTGCAATGCCAAGGTGTCTGTCACCACATCCTGCGTGACCGCCATCAGCCAGGACACATGCTTTGACGCCAGAGTCGATTGAACAAAGCGCACGCGCTCTGCAAAAGGGGCTGCATGGCCTGGTGCATCAAACACCAGGTATTTCACAGCGCGCCACGCCGCGTCATCGGGCACCTCTTTGCGCACCACGCCCGACAAGAGGTCAAACTGCCCCCGCCCGATCCAGAGTTCTCCATCCAGCGCCACTTCCGGCAAAGCCGCCACAAACCAGGACGGCGCCGACAGGACACGCCCGCTGCGAAAACGCACGACCTGACCATCCCAGATGGCGCGCACACCATCGAATTTTTCGCTGACGAAAAAACCTTGGGGTGATCGGCTGGGCGGCCAAGACGTGGCCAATTGCGCCCGCGATTTTCCTTGCGTAGACACCCGTTCATTCTGGGCCCAGGCAAGGCACGGCAGCCATGGGCCGATGAGCAGCGAACCCAAAGCATGGCGTCGGTTCAGCCCCTGCGCTTTAGGGTGTGAATCCACCTGTTGGGTGACTGATGCATTTTCAAATTCACGGGTCGGCATGGTGGGTCTCCCAGAAGGCTACAAGCGTCTTAAGCTTGGCCTTTTGTTTTCAAAAAACCCATGATGCGGCGGTTTGCACGCCAGCGCAAGCGGAAATGCAAAACCCTGGGGATCAACCCATCAAGCGGGAGTTTTTAGGCACATGGGCCATCAAAAAAGCCATCTGATCAGACAGGATGCGGCGGTTGCGAAGGATGAAGTCTTCCCACAGGCTGGGGATATAAGGTGCATACAGCAAAGGCATGCGGGCCTGCTCAGGGGTTCGACTGCTTTTGCGATGGTTGCAAGAGCGGCAGGCTGTGACCACGTTCATCCAGTGATCAGGGCCGTTCTGGCACAAAGGAACAATGTGTTCGCGGGTGAGCACCGACTCATCAAAATGCCCGCCGCAATAAGCGCAAAGGTTGCGGTCACGTACAAACAGTTTGGTATTGGTCAGGCCCGGGCGCATGCCAAAAGGGTTAATGCGTGGCACGCCCTGGGTCCCGATGATGCTGTTGACCGTGATGATGGACTGGCGGCCAGTGAGCGCGTTGTGCCCGCCATGAAAAACGGCCACTTGCTGCCCCGCTTCCCAGCGCACTTCGTCGGCTGCGTAGTGGGTGACTGCCTGCTCAAGTGAAATCCACGATTGCGGCAGCCCTTGGGCTGAGAGTTTCAAAACCTTCACAAAAGCCTCCATCCAACAGTACAAGGACCACTGACACGAAAAGTTCTGTCTCGATCCTGTCAAGCACGGCCCAAAAGCAGTCGCTATCGCAAGCCACAAAAGGGCACGGCCAGGAGGATCGGGCTCAGTCACAATATACCCTCTTACTTTGACAAAACCGTTGCAGTTGGCGCCACGCCAGCAAGACGGGCCAACACCCAAGCGACATGAAGGTTTTCCGCGGATTTCATCACCCTGATCTGGCTGCTGCCTGCGCCCTGACCATCGGCAACTTTGACGGCGTGCACCGGGGTCACCAGGCCATGCTGGCGCTGCTGCGCAGCGAAGCCGCACACCGGGGGGTGCCCAGTTGTGTCATGACTTTTGAGCCCCACCCCCGTGACTACTTTGCCCAGCTGCTCAAAAAACCTGAACTGGCCCCCGCCCGCATCGCCACATTGCGCGACAAACTGCGCGAGCTCGAGCGCTGCGGCGTGGACCAGGTGG
Organism: Limnohabitans sp.; assembly: GCF_044361985.1. Classification (GTDB taxonomy): domain Bacteria; phylum Pseudomonadota; class Gammaproteobacteria; order Burkholderiales; family Burkholderiaceae_C; genus Limnohabitans_A. The sequence continues at coordinate 18,157 of NZ_JBIKHV010000004.1, forward strand.
TCGTTTTGCCATTTGACGCCCGGTTGGCCAACCAGTCGCCTGAGGACTTCATCCAGAAAGTCCTGATTCAGGGCCTGGGCGTACGCTATGTGCAGGTGGGAGATGATTTCAGATTTGGCGCCCAGCGCTCGGGCGATTACGCCATGCTGGATGCCGCCGGTCAGCGGCTGGGTTTCGATGTGGCCCGCATGAACAGCTATGAAGTCCACGGCCTTCGCGTGTCCAGCTCGGCCGTACGCAAAGCCTTGGCCGATGGGCAACTGCAAACCGTGCAAGCCCTGTTGGGTCGGCCCTACAGCATCAGCGGCCATGTGGTGCACGGGCGCAAGCTCGGGCGCGAACTGGCCGCCACCGAGCCGGGGGCGGGCGATGGCTTTCGCACCCTGAACCTGCGGTTTTCGCACTGGAAACCCGCTGCCAGCGGCATCTTTGTGGTTGAAGTCCACGGTCTGTTGGGCCGCCCGCTAAACGGTGTGGCCAACCTTGGCATTCGGCCCTCTCTGGACCCAAATGACATCAACGGTGGACGGGTGCTGCTGGAGACCCATGCCTTTGACTGGCCCGCAGAACTGGGGGCTGAAGGGGGCTACGGTAAAATCGTTCGTGTGGATCTGCTGCACAAACTACACGACGAACTCAAATACGACGGTCTGGACGCCCTGACAAAGGGCATTGCCAACGACTGCGCGCAAGCACAGGCATGGTTTGCTTCGCGCCAAGGCCACAATGCCCAATCGATGAGCCGCCAAACCACCCGCGACCGAATTTGACGCTCCGGCCCTCGTTTGCTGCCTTTCGACAGGCTCAGAGCGAACGACCCCAACGGCCGCTCCCCTTTTGATCTCTCCGAACACCCCAGAGTTCGGGCTGAGCTTGTCGAAGCACTTCAGGCCCCAAGTACCTTATGACCGAACAAAGCACTGACTACCGCGCCACATTGAACCTACCGGACACGCCCTTCCCCATGCGGGGGGACCTGCCCAAGCGCGAGCCCAACTGGGTCAATGACTGGAACGAAGGCGGCCTGTACAAAAAGCTGCGCGCTGCCCGCCAGGGCGCCCCCCTGTTTGTGCTGCACGACGGCCCTCCCTATGCCAACGGCAAACTGCACATCGGTCACGCCCTCAACAAGGTCCTCAAGGACATGATCGTCAAGAGCCGCCAGTTGTCAGGCTTTGACGCGCAGTACATCCCCGGCTGGGACTGCCATGGGTTGCCAATCGAAAACGCGATCGAAAAGCTGCATGGCCGCAACCTGAGCCGGGATGACATGCAGGCCAAAAGCCGCGCCTTTGCCACCGAGCAAATTGAGCAACAACGCGAAGACTTCAAGCGCTTGGGCGTTCTGGGCGACTGGGAACGCCCGTATCGCACCATGGACCCGACCAATGAAGCTGGGGAAATCCGCGCCTTCAAACGCGTGGTCGAACGCGGCTTTGTGTACCGCGGGCTCAAGCCCGTTTACTGGTGCTTTGATTGCGGCTCATCCCTGGCCGAATTCGAGATCGAATACCAGGACAAAAAAAGCGAAACCCTGGATGTGGCCTTCGAGGCCGATGACGCCGTGCAACTGGCGGCCGCCTTTGGCCTGAGCGCTTTGCCCGTTGGCCAAAGCGCGTTTGCGGTCATCTGGACCACCACCGCCTGGACCATCCCCGCCAACCAAGCCCTGAACGCTCACCCCGAGCTGAGCTATGCCCTGGTGCAAACCGACAAAGGGTGCCTGGTGCTGGCCGAATCGCTGGTGGAAAAATGCCTGGAACGCTTCGGCCTGCAGGGCGGGCAAGTGCTGGCCACCGCCATGGGCACCCAACTCGGCGGTCTGAATTTCCGCCATCCGCTGCACGACGTGGACGCAGGCTACCAGCGCCTGTCGCCGGTGTACCTGGCCGAGTACGTCAGCGACAGCGATGGCACTGGGCTTGTCCATTCTTCGCCTGCCTATGGCGTGGATGACTTCAACTCATGCATCGCCCATGGCATGAAGTACGACGATATTTTGAACCCGGTGCAAGGCAACGGCACCTACGCAGCCGACTTCCCGCTGTTTGGCGGGCTGCACATCTGGAAAGCCATTCCTGTGGTGCTGGATGCCCTGCGCAACGCGGGCCGACTGCTGTCGACCGTGACCATCACCCACAGTTACCCGCACTGCTGGCGCCACAAAACGCCCGTCATTTACCGCGCGGCGGCCCAGTGGTTTGTGCGCATGGACGAAGGCGTTGGCGTGTTCACGAAGGACAAAGCCGCCAAGACCCTGCGCCAGCTGGCGCTGGATGCCATCGAGCAAACCCGGTTCTACCCGGAAAACGGCAAGTCACGTCTGCGCGACATGATCTCCAACCGGCCTGACTGGTGCATCTCGCGCCAACGCTCGTGGGGCGTTCCCGTGCCGTTTTTCCTGCACAAAGACAGCGGCGAATTGCACCCGCGCACCATGGCCATCCTGGACCAGGCCGCGGCCATTGTTGAAAAAGGCGGCATCGAAGCCTGGAGCCGCGTGACCGTAGAAGAGATTCTGGGCGCAGCCGATGCCCCCCACTACACCAAGAGCACCGACATCCTGGAAGTATGGTTCGACTCAGGCTCGACCTTTCAGCATGTGCTGCGCGGCAGCCACAAGGATGCTTATGGTGTGCCACCTTTTCACAGTGAAGGGCCCGAGGCCGACTTGTACCTGGAAGGGCACGACCAGCACCGAGGTTGGTTCCACAGCTCGCTCTTGCTGGGCTGCGCCCTTTATGACCGCGCTCCTTATCGCGGTTTGCTGACCCACGGTTTCGCCACCGATGGCCAGGGCCGCAAGATGAGCAAATCACTGGGCAACACGGTCGATCCGCAAACCGTGACCAGCAAGCTGGGTGCCGAAATCGTGCGACTTTGGGTGGCCAGCACCGATTATTCGGGCGACCTCAACATCGACGACAAGATCCTGGCCCGCGTGGTGGATGCCTACCGCCGCATCCGCAACACCCTGCGCTTTTTGATGGCCAACGTGAGCGACTTTGATCCAGCCACTGACACGGTGCCCGATGACCAGCTGCTCGAGATCGACCGCTTTGCCCTCAGCCGCGCGGCCGAGTTGCAAGCCGACATCCTGGCCCACTTTCAGGTTTATGAATTTCACCCGGTGGTCTCCAAGCTGCAAATCTACTGCTCGGAAGACCTGGGGGCGTTTTACCTGGACGTCCTGAAAGACCGCCTGTACACCACTGCGCCCAAAAGCCTGGCCCGGCGCAGCGCGCAAACCGCGCTTTACCGCATCACCCATGGCATGCTGCGCTGGATGGCACCTTTCCTGTCCTTCACGGCCGAAGAAGCCTGGCGTACATTCGGCACCTCCGAATCCATCTTCATGGAAACCTTCAGCGAATTCGGCACACCCGATGCCTCGCTGTTGGCAAAGTGGGCGCGCATTCGCGAAATCCGCGATCTGGTCAACAAGGACATCGAGAACCTGCGTGCAGCAGGCCAAGTGGGTGCGTCACTGCAGGCCGACATCACGCTGCATGCGCCTGCCGCCGACCATGCCTTGCTGGCCAGCCTGGGGGCGGACATCAAGTTCGTGTTCATCACCTCCAAAGTGACTTTGCACGCGGGTGAACAACTGGCGGTGAGTGTCGCCGCTAGCCAGTCCGTCAAATGCGAGCGCTGCTGGCACTACACCGACGACGTTGGCCAGCATGCCGACCACCCCACGATCTGTGGCCGCTGCGTGAGCAACCTGCACGGCGTTGGCGAAATCCGCCAGATCGCCTGATCTGTAACCCCCGAAAAGCATATGGCCATCTCCAAAAAATTCGGTCAAAACGGCACCAGCAAAAGCCAGGGCTTGGCGCTCTGGCTCGGTATCGCCCTGTTGGTTTTGCTGCTTGACCAGTTCACCAAAGTGCTGGTTCTGGGCGCTTTCCAATTGGGCGACAGCACCCCGATCACCTCGTTTTTCAATTTGGTTCGGGTGCACAACCACGGCGCAGCCTTCTCGTTTTTAGCTGGGGCAGGTGGATGGCAACGCTGGTTTTTTACCGGCATAGGCTTGGCGGCGGCCATCTTCATGGTCTGGATGCTGCGTGCCCACCCCGGCCAAAAACTCTTCAGCCTGGCCATCTCGCTCATCTTGGGCGGCGCCATTGGCAACGTGCTCGACCGACTGCTGCATGGCTACGTGGTCGACTTTCTAGACTTTTACTGGGGCGCCTGGCACTTCCCGGCTTTCAACGTGGCCGACAGCGCCATCAGTGTGGGCGCTGCGCTGTTGATTCTGGACGAAATTTTGCGGGTGCGGCGTGGGCGTTGACTGAGCCCAATAAGCATTTGGCCTGCTCCAAGCCCACACAGAGCCGATCTCATGTAAGCTGTTACACCTGATTTTTTTAAACGAGGTGCCCCATGCCCGGATTGCTGCCCCACATCGACCCCGATGGTCTGCTCGAATTTTCGGTGGTCTACACCGACCGCGCCCTGAACCACATGTCCCACCGCTTTCAGGGCGTGATGACCGACATTTCCGGTTTGCTCAAAAAAGTCTACAGCGCCCACAGCGTGGCACTGGTCCCAGGCAGTGGTACCTTTGGCATGGAGTCGGTGGCTCGACAATTTGCTTCCGGCAAACATGTCATGGTGGTTCGCAATGGCTGGTTCAGCTACCGCTGGACGCAGATTTTTGACATGGGCCATATCCCGGCCAGCCACACGGTACTCAAGGCACGCCGCATTGCCGAAAGTTCACAAGCAGCCTGGGCACCAGCGCCAATCGCCGAAGTGCTTGCAGCCATTGCGCGAGAAAAACCTGCCGTGGTGTTTGCCCCTCATGTGGAGACCGCGGCCGGCATGATGCTTCCCGACGATTACCTCAAGGCCATGGCCGATGCGGTGCACGCCATAGGCGGGCTGCTGGTGCTGGATTGCATCGCCTCGGGGGCCATGTGGGTCAACATGCAAACCACAGGCGTGGATGTGCTCATCTCGGCGCCTCAAAAAGGCTGGAGCAGTTCACCCTGCTGCGCCATGGTGATGATGAGCGCACGCGCGCGTGAGGCAATCGATGGCACCACCAGCACCACTTTTTCAATGGACCTTAAAAAGTGGCTGCAAGTGATGGAAACCTATGAGGGCGGTGGCCACATGTACCACACGACCTTGCCCACCGACGCGCTGCTGCACCTGCGCGAAGCCATGCAAGAGACCGATGCCTATGGTTTTGACAAGGTGCGCGAAGAACAAATGGCCTTGGGCCGTTCAGTGCGCCAGTTGCTGGCAGAGCGCGGCTTTCCCAGCGTGGCGGCCCCTGGGTTTGAAGCGCCCGGCGTGGTGGTCAGCTACACCACCGACCCCGACATCCAGTCCAGCAAAAAGTTCCTGGCCGAAGGCCTGCAAACCGCTGCTGGCGTGCCGCTGCAATGCGACGAGCCCGCCGACTTTCGCACCTTCCGGCTGGGCCTGTTCGGTCTGGAAAAGTGGCACAACGTGCCGCGAACGCTGCAGCAATTGCGCGATGCGCTCGAAACCATCGCCCCGAAGGCCAAGCTGGCGGCTTGATCCTGGGCGTTCTTCGCTCAATAAAAAAACCGCTGAACCCAAAGCTCAGCGGTTTTTTTCACAGGGTCATGCGCTCGGCACCAAAGCGCCAAGGCCCTGCCGTCACAGCGTGATGATGGTGCAGCCGGTGGTTTTGCGCGCTTCCAATGCCTTGTGCGCTTCCTGAATCTGCGACAGTGGGAACGTCTGGTCGATGTGGATTTTCACCTTGCCACTGACCACCGCGTCAAACAATTCATCGGCCATCTCCTGGGTGTTTTCGCGTGTGGTGATGTGATTGAACAGGGTCTGTCGCGTCACGTAAATTGATCCTTTGGCGCCCAGAATACCCGGCGCAAAAGGTGCCACAGGGCCTGATGCGTTGCCAAAGCTGGCCAACAAACCAAACGGTGCCAGGCAATCCATGGACTTGTCCCAAGTGTCCTTGCCCACCGAGTCGTACACCACCTTGACGCCCTTGCCGCCGGTGATCTCTTTCACTTTGGCCAGGAAGTCTTCGGTCGAGTAATTGATGCAAAACTCCGCACCATTGGCTTTGGCCAATGCGCACTTGGCATCGCTGCCTGCGGTGCCGATCAGGCGCAAGCCCAAAGCCTTGGCCCACTGGCATGCGATCAAGCCCACGCCCCCTGCAGCGGCATGGAACAGCACAAAGTCACCGGCTTTCAGGCCACCCTGTGGCCAAGTTCGCCTGAGCAGGTATTGCGCCGTCAGCCCCTTGAGCATCATGGCTGCGCCGGTCTCGAACGAGATGGCATCGGGCAGCTTGCAGACGCACTTGGCAGGCATCACACGCACTTCGCAATAACTGCCGGGTGGCTGGCTGGCGTAGGCGGCGCGATCGCCCACTTTCAGGTGCGTCACGCCCTCGCCCACGGCTTCGACCACGCCCGAGGCTTCCATGCCGAGCTTGAGCGGCATGGGCAAGGTGTACAGGCCACTGCGCTGATAGACGTCGATGAAATTCAGGCCAATGGCTTTGTGGCGAATGCGAATCTCACCGGGGCCGGGTTCGCCCACGTTCACGTCAACAAATTTCATGACTTCCGGGCCACCGTTCTGGTCAATCTGGACTGCTAGGCTCATCGAATTCTCCTGTGGGGTAAATGCAAGCAAAGCTTGACTTTGCCATGAAACCCATGCTTTCGTGCAAAGGACAAGCCTTCGGAGGGACAGGTCGGCGACAGCGGGAAAACCCGGATGCCGATACAGTGCCTCATGTCTCAAAAACTATCGCCAATGACGGCATTGTTGCTGACGGTGCCCCCCGTGCTGTGGGCAGGCAATGCCGTGGTGGGTCGCCTGGTCAGCGATCTGGTGCCCCCCATCACACTCAACTTGCTGCGTTGGGCCGTGGCCTTGGTTATCTTGCTGCCACTGGCCTACTGGGTTCTTCGCCCCGGCAGCGGCCTGTGGCAACACTGGAAGCGCTTTGCCCTGCTCAGCCTGCTGGGTGTGGGCTGTTACAACGCCCTGCAATACCTGGCCCTGCAAACCTCGACCCCGCTCAACGTGACCCTGGTGGCGGCCAGCGGCCCGGTGTGGATGCTGGCCATCGGAGCGCTGTTTTTTCAGGCGCCTGTGCGACGCGCACAAATCCATGGCGCCATGCTGTCCATCTTGGGCGTGCTGGTGGTGCTGTCCCGGGGCGATTGGGCGCAGCTCATGGCCGTGCGGCTGGTGGCCGGTGACTTGTTCATTTTGCTGGCCACTGCCTGCTGGTCCTGGTACAGCTGGCTGCTCAGCCGCAAGGACGAGCCGGAGGCCATCCGCCAAGACTGGGCGGCGTTCTTGCTGGGCCAAGTGGTTTTTGGTCTGGTTTGGTCGGGCCTGTTTGCCGGCATGGAATGGGGCCTGACCGACGCCCGCATCACCTGGGGCTGGCCACTGATCAGCGCGCTGGCCTTTGTGGCCATAGGTCCTGCCGTGCTGGCCTACCGCTGCTGGGGTCTGGGCATTCAGCAGGCGGGGCCAGCGGTGGCGGGGTTCTTTGCCAACCTCACGCCGCTGTTTGCCGCCATCTTTTCGGCTGCATTTTTAGGCGAGTTGCCACACCTTTATCACGGGCTGGCATTTGCGCTCATCGTCGGTGGAATATGGGTGTCGTCTCGGCGCTAGAGCGGGACAGTGCGCCGTCGAATCGGCGCAAAGGACCTTAAAAAGTCCCCGAATACGCCCCGCCATCGGCCAGCACGTTTTGCCCCGTCATGTACGCGGCTTGCTGGCTGCATAAAAAAGCACAGATGGCGCCGAACTCCTGAGGGTTGCCGTAGCGGCCTGCCGGGATTTGGGCTTGCTGAATCACGCGCAACTCTTCCACCGTCTTGCCTGCTTTTTGCGCCATGGCGGGCAGTGTGGCGCGAATGCGGTCGGTGTCAAACTTGCCAGGCAACAGGTTGTTGATGGTCACACCTTGCGCAGCGATTTTGCTGCGCGAGGCACCGGCCACAAAACCTGTCAAACCACTGCGTGCGCCGTTGGACAAGCCGAGCACATCAATGGGTGCCTTGACGGCGCTGGAGGTGATGTTGACGATGCGGCCAAAACCACGTGCCGCCATGCGGTCAACCGTGGTCTTGATGAACTCGATGGGCGTCAGCATATTGCCGTCGATGGCCTTGATCCAGGCATCGCGGTCCCAATCGCGAAAGTCACCAGGTGGCGGGCCGCCTGCATTGGTCACCACGATGTCGTAGTCCTTGCCGGGGCCACCTGCCACGTTCCAGATGGCTTCCCGTCCCGCTTCGGTGGTGATGTCCACCGCCACGCCAATGAGTTGCACTTGGCCACCGGTTTCCACCCGCAAATCGGCCACGGCCTGGTTCAACAGCTCGGCGCCCCGCGCCACCATGACCACGTTCACGCCTTCCAGCGCCAGCGCTCGGGCACAACCCCAGCCCAGGCCCTTGCTTGCGCCACCCACCAAAGCCCACTTGCCTGCGATGCCTAAATCCATGTTGATCTCCTGAAGTTCATGTTGTGCGGCGCACTGGCCGCGTTACCCAAAATACGCCACTCAGAACCAATGCGGTGCCCGCAATGATCCAGATGTTGAAAGGCTCGTCCAGCAACCACACGCCCATCAGCAATGTGGACATCGGGCCGATCATGCCGGTTTGTGCGGTCAGCCCTGGCCCGATGCGTTCAATCGCCATCATGACCAGCAGCACGGGCAGCACAGTACACACGGTGGCATTGAGCAAGGACAGCCACAGCACCTGCTCGGGCACCTGCGCGCTGGCCATGGGCCTGAGCAGCACAAACTGCAGGATACAGAAAAAACACGCCACGGTGGTCGCTAAGCCCGCCAGGCGCAAAGCGCCCAGGCGCTGGACCAATTGACCGCTGTAGGTCAGGTAAGCGGCATACGTGATGGCGCTGAGCAAAACCAAAAAAGCCCCAAAAGCCGCATGCGTTCCGGCCAGGCTCACCTCGTGGCCGAACACCAGCAGGACGCCCGAATAACTGATGACCATGGCCACACCCTGACGCTGACTGATGCGCTTTTTAAACAGGACCCAGCCCAGCACCAGCACCAGCGTGGGGTTAAGGTAAAGGATCAACCGCTCCAAGGAGGCGCTGATGTATTCCAGCCCCCAAAAATCCAGAAAACTCGACAGGTAATAGCCGCAAAAGCCCAAGCCCAACACGCCCAGCCAGTCACGCGGTGTCAGTGGCGCTTTGCCGCGGCCGGCCCACCAGGCCATGAGCACGAACAAGGGCAATGCAAACAGCATGCGGTACATGATCAGGGTGACAGCATCCACACCATGGCGGTAAGCCAGCTTGACGATGATGGCTTTGCCACTGAAAGCGATGGAGCCTGCAACGGCCAAAAGCAAACCGGTCGTCACATGGGAGGTTTTTTGAGACGACATGGTTCAACGCCCAGTTCGAGCCAGCACCCAAACCAGCAAGTCTTCGGCTGCCAACTCCGGTGTGTTCGCGTGGTTGGCGCGCACCACCAGGTACCGGCGGTCAGGACGGGCGGGCAATTTTTGATACATGTCGGTTGATGCCGCCCCGTGCAGTGGGTCCAGCGTGTCAATGGCCCAAAACGCGGGCACTGGCTTTTGAGCGCTCTGTGCGCTCTGTGCGCTCTGTGCGCTCAGCGCCATATTGCCCCAGCCCCGTGGGTTGAAATAACTCCACAACGCATCAAAAACCCACAGCCTGACCATCTCGGCGTGGGTCGCTGGCGGCCATGTAGCCTTCCACGCCCGGATCGCCCATGCGCCAGATGAACTGGCCAGCACCAAAGTCTTGGTAAGAGTCGTTGATGATGTCCAACTGGTGCCCGCGCGCCATCAGGTCCTGCACGGTTTGACCGTTCATGGCAGCTTCCACGTTGATGTTCAGACCGGTGTTGTAGCGCCAGCGCGGCGCATCACAGGCAGCTTGCGGGTTTTGCTGGTAGTCCAGCATGCGCACCAGGGTTTGCATGTGCCCCTGGGGCTGCATGTTGCCACCCATCACGCCATAGCTCATGACCGGCTGGCCATCTTTGGTGAGGAAAGCCGGGATGATGGTCTGGAATGGCCGCTTGCCCGGCGCAACCAGATTGGCCATGTTCGGACCCTTGGGGTTGGTGCTGAAACCATGACCCCGGTTTTGCAGACTGATGCCGTAACTCGGCTCCACAACACCCGAACCAAAGCCCATGTAATTGCTTTGGATGAAGCTGACCATCATGCCTTTTTCATCAGCCGCCGTGAGGTAGATGGTGCCGCCTTTGACCGGATTGCCCGCCTGAAAGTTTTGCGCCTTGCGCATGTCGATCAGCTTGGCTCGGCTGGCCAGATAGGCCGGGTCAAGCATCTGCTCTGGCGTGACCTCCATGTAGCGCTGATCGGCCACGTAGCGGTACACGTCGGCAAAAGCAAGCTTCATGGCTTCGATTTGCAGGTGCTGTGAATCCACCCCGTCCACCGGGTGGCTGGCCAAGTCAAAGTGGGACAGGATGCCCAAGGCAATCAAGGCAGCGATGCCTTGTCCGTTGGGCGGAATTTCGTGCAGGGTATAGCCCCGGTAGTTTTGCGCCACCGGCTTGACCCACTCCGGCTTGAAATCGGCCAGATCTTTGGCGGTGATGCTGCCGCCATGCTCTTTCGCAAAGCGTTCAATGGCCTCTGCGATTTCGCCTCCATAAAGGGCCTGGCCCTTGGTCGCTGCAATGGCCTTAAGACCCTTGGCCGCATTTTTAAACTGGAACAACTCGCCCACTTCGGGGGCACGGCCCCAGGGCAAAAAGCTTTGGGCAAAGCCGGGCTGCGACCGCAACTCGGGGGTGGCTGCTGCCCACTTTTGCTGCACCACCACAGGGATCAGATAACCCCGCTCGGCCACCTCAATCGCGGGCTCCAGCAAGTCGGCAAAAGGCAGCTTGCCAAAGCGCTCGCTCATGCTGACCCACCCGGCCACGGCGCCAGGCACTGTCACCGAATCGAAACCCCGCTTGGGTGGGGTTTGCACATCAGCGCCGTATTTCCGGTGAAAGTAATCGGGCGTCCATGTGGCCGGTGCCGGGCCTGAGGCATTCAGCCCGTGCAGCGCCTTGCCGTCCCACAAAATGGCAAACGCATCGGAGCCCAAGCCGCAGCTGACCGGCTCGGTGAGGGTGATGACCGCAGCAGCGGCAATGGCAGCATCCACCGCGTTACCACCCTTGAGCATCATGCGCAAACCAGCTTGTGCGGCCAAGGGATGTGATGTGGACACCACATTGCGCGCAAACAGCGGCAGGCGGGTGCTGGTGTAGGGGTATTGATTTTGAAAATGCATGTCAGTCCAGCGTGATCTTGCGCTCGGTGATGGTCTTTTTCCATTTGGCCGATTCTTTGGCCAGCATGGCGGTGAATTGGGCGGGCGAACCGCCCACGGGCTCGATGCCAAAGCGTTGCAGCTTGTCGATGACTTCAGGGTCTTGCAACACCTGGTTGGCAGCGGTGTTCACCCGGCTGACCACTTCAGGCGGCAAGCCCTTGGGACCAAACAGGCCAAACCAGGTGGTGGACTCGTAACCGGGCAGCACATCGGCGATGGGCGGGACACCTGGCGCCAAAGGCGTGGCTTTGAGCGATGTCACACCCAGGGCACGCAAACGGCCATCCCGCACATGCGGCAAGCCGGTGGGCAAACTGTCAAACAGCACATCGACCTTGCCACTGACCAGATCCGGAATGGCCAAGGCCGTGCCTTTGTAGGGAATGTGCACTACAAACAGCTCGGCTTGCGCCTTGAACAACTCGGCCGTCAACTGGACGATGGTGCCGTTGCCGCTCGAAGCGTAGTTCAGGCGGCCCGGGTTCTTTTTGGCGTAGTCGATCCATTCCCTGACGGTTTTGGCAGGTGAACTGTTGGGCACCAGCATGATGCTGGGGGCATTGCCTACCTGGCTGATGGGTGTGAAGTCGCGCACAGCGTCGTAGGGCATGCGCGGGTTCAGGTTGGGACCAATCGAGTGCGTGCTGGATGTGGAGAGCAGCAAGGTGTAGCCATCCGGCAAAGCCTTGGCCGCCAGGTCTGAGCCCAGGGTGCCGCCTGCGCCGGGGCGGTTTTCAACCACCAAGGCGGCCCCCATTTTTTCGCCGAGTTTTTGCGACAGCGTGCGGGCAAACAAATCAGTGGCGCCCCCGGCAGGGAAAGGGACGATCAGGCGCACGGGTTTGGTCGGGTAAGACTGTGCATGCGCTGGATTCAGACACACAAAAGCCATGAACATGGCCAACAGGCTTGGGGTTAAATCTTGTATCTTCATGAAGTTTGCTCTGGCAAATGACAGGTCCGGCGACCCGAGTGAAGTTATTTTGGCAGACCTCTGCCACTGGCTAGCGCCCACAAGTGACATGCACATGCAGGATGCACAACAAAAACGGCCTCCGAGGAGGCCGTTGGTGTGCTTCAACCGTCAACCGATCACTCTTCGACGAAAGCCTCTTGGCGCTTTGATTTGATCGATGGCAAGGCCACGATGATCAGCAAAAGCACCGCAACAGCCAACAAGCTGGCCGACAAAGGACGCGTGACAAAGACACTCCAGTCACCCCGCGACAGCAGCATGGCGCGACGCAGGTTTTCTTCCATCATGGGGCCCAAAATAAAACCGAGCAACAAGGGGGCTGGCTCCATGCCGAGCTTGATGAAGGTGTATCCGATCACACCGAACATGGCCACCATCCAGATGTCCCAGGTGTTGTTGTTGGTGGAGTAAACCCCGATGGCGCAGAACAGCACAATGGCGGGGAACAACCAGCGGTAGGGGACCGTCAAGAGTTTGATCCAGATGCCGATCAAGGGCAGGTTCAAAATGATCAGCATGGCGTTGCCGATCCACATGGAAGCGATCAGACCCCAGAACAACTCAGGGTTGCTGGTCATCACCTGCGGGCCAGGCTGGATGTTGTGAATGGTCATCGCACCCACCATCAAGGCCATCACGGCGTTGGGTGGGATGCCCAGCGTCAGCAAGGGGATGAACGAGGTTTGCGATGCAGAGTTGTTGGCCGACTCAGGAGAGGCCACACCACGGATGTTGCCTTGCCCGAAGGGCACCTCGCCCGGCTTGAGCTTGGTTTTCTTTTCGATGGTGTAGGCCGCAAAGGCCGCCAGCAAGGCACCGCCACCGGGCAAGATACCCAAAGCAGAGCCCAGCGCTGTGCCACGCAAAATGGCAGGCACCATGTTTTTGAAGTCCTCGGCATTGGGCATCAAGCCCGTTACTTTGGCGGTGAAAACCTCACGGTCTTCTTCAGGCTTGGCCAAGTTGGAGATGATCTCTCCGTAACCGAACACACCCATCGCGATCACGATGAAACCCACCCCATCGGTCAACTCGGGGATGTCGAAGCTGAAACGGGCCACACCTGAATTCACATCGGTACCGATCAGGCCCATCAGCAAGCCCAACACGATCATGCCCACCGCCTTGATCAAGGAGCCCGAAGCCAGCACAACGGCGCCGATCAAACCCAACACCATCAGCGAAAAGTATTCAGCGGGGCCAAACTTGAAGGCCACCTCGGTCAGCGGACCGGCAAAGGCCGCGAGGATCAAGGTGCCCACACAACCAGCAAAGAATGAACCCAGCCCCGCAGCGGCCAATGCCGGACCTGCGCGGCCTTTTCGGGCCATTTGGTAGCCGTCGATCATGGTCACAACAGATGAGGCCTCACCGGGCAGGTTGACCAGAATGGCCGTGGTTGAACCACCGTACTGGGCGCCGTAATAGATACCGGCCAGCATGATCAGTGCAGCCACAGGGGGCAATGCGTAGGTGGCGGGCAGCAGCATGGCGATGGTGGCCACAGGCCCCACGCCCGGCAAGACGCCGATCAAAGTACCCAGCAAACAGCCGATGAAAGCGTAAATCAGGTTTTGAAAAGTAAACGCCACTCCAAAACCAAGGGCAAGGTTGTCAAACAGTTCCATGAATTATTTCTCCTCAACCGGTAATGAACGTGGGCCAAACTGGGAACTGCAATTTAAGCAGCATCACAAAAGCACCGTAGCAGCCGATTGAAAGGACAGTGGCCAGAATCAGAACTTCTTTGAGTTTGAAGGTCTCACCGGCCAGACTGACCACCAAGGTGGTGCCGAAGATCGCCGCGATCAATCCCATGGCGGGCACACCCAAGTTGGGCAAGCCACCCAGCAAGATGCCAAACAACACGTTGCCAGCGATGATGTAAAACAAGGGCTTCCAGGCCCAGGCTCCGATCTTGTCACCGTCCTGGGTCTCGACCGTCAAGGACTTGAACATGACGAACGCACCGATCAAGGCCAGCAAAAAGCCCAGCAGCAGAGGGAAGTACCCAGGCCCCATGCGTGCCCCGGTGCCCACGTTGTAGTTGGTGGCGCCAATGGCGAAAGCAGCACCTGCGACCGTGTAGAACAGTCCGGAAAAAAAGTCTTTTTGACTCTTGATGTTCACGAGAAATCTCCTCTGATTGAGTTGGCATGATTCTGCGTGAACAAGTCCGCAGGGGGGATGTGGGTTACACCTACAAGCCAGGGCTTTCAGAACCATGGTTTACCCTAGGTCCGAAGTGACGATTGGGTCAATTTCGAAAGCCAGCGCGATCATTTGGTGAGCGGCTTGAACACCTTGAACCATTTCTGTGCGGGCAGACCCCATTTGTCTTCAATGGCAGTGGCGGCCGACATCAAGGCTTCGCGCGAGGGCCTGCTGGCGGTGCGTTGAGCCAACACGATGGCATTGCCTTCGCGGGTGGGCTTGAAGGCCCAGACGGCGTCTTCGCCAAATGCTGCACAGATTTTTTCCACGCTCTCGGCATAGCTCGAGGAACGGCCAAACAGGTTCACCGTCATGCAGCCTTGTTGGCTCAGCAGTTCACGGCAATGGCGGTAAAAATCGGGTGTATCGAGCACCGGGGCAGCGGCCTCTTCGTCGTACAAATCAACCTGCAATGCATCGACTGTGCCGCGCCATTCATCCGACTGAATTTCCAATGCCGCATCGGCCAGTACCACGCGCAGGTGCTGGTCGTCAGGCGGCAAACGAAACCAGCCCCGACAGGCGTGCAACACCGCCGGGTTCAACTCGATGGCCGTACACGTCATCTTGAGTTTTTTGTAGCAAAACTTGGTGATGGTGGCCGCACCCAAACCCAGTTGCATGGCATGCGCGCCCTTGACTTCTTCAGGCGGAAAGAACAGCAGCCAGGCAAACATGCGCTGCACATATTCCAGCTCGATGTCGTAGGGCCTGTCCAGAAACATCGAGCCCTGAATCCACTCAGTCCCCAGGTGCAGGTAACGGATTTCCCCGTCCTCGGAAAAATTGACTTCAGGCAGTTCGATGGGTTTTTTTCGGCTCATGGGGTCAGGACCGCCCGCCAGGCGGTGAGTTTTAGTTCAAAGGTCCAGCATGCATTCGCCGGACGGGTCGATGGTAGGCGATACAAGCGGGCAACCGCAGACAATGGGTCAAGCGCACATTTGCCGCCAGCCCAGGCCCCGTCATAAATGGGCCAATTTAGGCAACACCCGCAGCGCATTGCAGCAGGTGGCAGCAGCCAACTCAGGCAGCGGCAGGCCCCGCAAATCGGCCAACAACTCCGCGATTCGTGGCAACTCTGCAGGGCTGTTGCGGCCTTGGCTAAGGCCCTGTGCCCGTTGTTCGGCCGTCCGGTAGAGCCAGTGCGGTGGCATGTCGGGCGCATCGGTCTCCAGCACGAGGGCACTCAGTGGCAAATCGCCAGCCAGACGCCGCAACTGCAAGGCCCGGTCATAACTCAGCGTGCCGCCAAAACCCAGCGCAAAACCCATGTCTACAAACGCCTGTGCCTGCTGCACGCTGCCATTGAAGGCGTGGGCGATGCCCGACCCTAACGGGTTCAGACGCAAGCCTTTGAGCAAGAGGTCCGCAGAGCGTCGCACATGCAAGATGACAGGCAAATCGTGTTTTTGCGCCAGCTTCAGCTGAGCCAGATAAAACGTCCATTGGCGCTCGCGCATGCTCGGGGTGCACAGCTCGGGCACAAAAAAATCCAGCCCGATCTCGCCCACCGCCACCAGCCTGGGGTCGTCACGGCGCTCCGCCAGAGCCTCGTCCAGCGCTTGCACGTCTTCGGGCTGGGCCTGCGGCACGTGCAGCGGGTGAATGCCCAGTGCGTAGGCATCGCCATGGCGCCAGGCCAGCTGCGCCACTTGGCCCCAATCGGCACGCTGCACCGCTGGCAGCACGCAACGTGTGACACCCACCTGACGAGCTTTTTGGCGCACCGCATCGCGGTCGGCGTCAAACTCGGCCGCGTCCAGGTGGCAATGGGTGTCGATCCACATTCCTCAAACCCGACTCAAGTGGCCGCTTGCAGCACACCCTTGACCAGGTGCAAATGCCGGTCACAACGCGCGGCCAGTTGCGTGTCGTGGGTCACCACCACAAAAGCGGTGCCGCGCTCACGCGCCAGTTGCATCATTTGCTCAAACACGCCATCGGCGGTCTCACGGTCCAGGTTGCCCGTGGGTTCATCGGCCAGCACGCAAGCTGGCTCATTGACCAAGGCACGGGCCAGCGCCACACGCTGGCGTTCGCCGCCCGACAGCTCCGAAGGCCGGTGGTGCAGGCGTTCACCCAAGCCCACACGCTGCAGCCATTGCGTTGCCAGCGCCGCCGCTTCGGTGCGATCTTGCCTGCGAATCCACAACGGCATAGCCACGTTGTCCAGCGCACTGAACTCGGGCAACAAATGGTGAAACTGGTACACAAAACCTAGATAGCGGTTGCGCCACAGGCCTTGCTCTGCCGCGCTCAAGGCCGACAGCAACTGGCCCTTGAGTTGCACCGAGCCTTGGGTGGGGGCATCGAGTCCGCCCAATAAATGCAGCAATGTGCTTTTACCCGAACCCGAAGCGCCCACGATGGCCAGCGTTTCGCCGGCACGAACCTCCAGGTCCACCCCTTGCAGCACGGTCACATCCAGACGGCCTTCGCTGAAACGCTTGGTCAAGCCTTGGGCTTTCAAAACGATCTCACTCATAACGCAGCGCCTCTGCAGGATTGACCTGGCTGGCGCGCCAGCTGGGGTAAAGGGTGGCCACAAAGGCCAGCACCAAAGAAATGAGCGCCACGGGCCAGATGTCACTGGCCAGCGGCTCGCTGGGCATGCGGCTGATCAGGTAAATGTCACGCGGCAAAAAGCTGGCATTGAACAGTGTTTCCAGCGCGGGCACGATCACGTCGATGTTAAAGGCCACCAGCAGGCCCAGCAACAAGCCGCTCATCGTGCCGATCACACCCACTGTGGCGCCTTGCACCACAAAGATCCCCATGACGCTGCGCGGGCTGGCCCCCAGAGTGCGCAAGATCGCGATGTCAGCCCGCTTGTCGGTGACGGTCATCACCAGCGTGCTGACCAGGTTGAAGGCTGCCACCGCCACGATCAGCGTGAGGATGATGAACATCATGCGTTTTTCGACCTGCACGGCTGCAAACCAGGTTTTGTTTTGCTGTGTCCAGTCGCGCACGAAAAAAGACGGCCCTAAATCCAGTTGCAAATCGCGTGCGACCTCCCGGGCAAGGTGCAAGTCCTTGAGCTTTAAACGCACCCCGCTGGGGCCTTCGAGACGGAACATGCGGGCAGCATCGTCCACATGCATCAAGGCCAGCGCCGAGTCGTATTCGTAATGGCCTGATGAAAATGTACCCACCACGCCCATTTGCTTCATTCGGGGCACCACGCCTGCCGGCGTGACTTGGCCTGAAGGCGACACCAGGGTCACTGGGTCACCGGTCTGTAGACCCAGATTGCTGGCCAAGTCGCGGCCCAACACCAGGCTGAAGGCCCCCGACTGCAAGCGGGACAACACGCCCACCTGGGTCTCCGACGTCAGGTCGCTGACTTCGGGCTCCAGCGCCGGATCGATGCCCCGCACCAGCACGCCCTTCATGTCTTCGCCCCGCGCCAGCAAAGCCTGCGCCGTGATGAAAGGGGCCGCACCCACCACCTGGGGGTGCGCCTTCAGGCGGGCCAGCAAAGCCGGCAAGTCGGCTACCGCAGCGCCATCTGTGGCATAGACCTCGATGTGCGAGACCACGCCCAGCATGCGGTCACGCACCTCTTTTTGAAAGCCGTTCATCACGCTCAACACAATGATCAGTGCCGCCACCCCCAGGCCAATGCCCATCATGGACACGCCAGAGATGAAGGAAATGAAGCCGTTGCGCCGGGTGGCGCGGCCTGCGCGCGTGTAACGCCAACCCAGCACCAGTTCGTAAGGGATGTTTTTGAAAATAGACATAGGTCGCTATTGTGACCAATCGATCGGTGACCGTGTCCGCCCGCGCAGCAAAGCCTGCGGCTGGGTAGCCTTGGCGGTTTTCTGCGCGAAGAACCGTCAGCTTTTTCGAGCCCGTTGTTATGCAGGGGGCGTGCGCATTTCAAAAGCCTTGCACGCCATGCGTTTAAGCTCTCAGTTTTGACAACGCCTTGCACGGCGCTCCAGCCTGTTGCCCCCATTGTCCAGCCCATGAACCACCCTGCCCTGCCTTTGTTTCCCGGTTTTGCGCACCAGCAGATCGAAGTCGCCCCAGGCCTGCACATCTCGGCCATGCTGGGTGGCCAAGGCCCTGGCTTGTTGTTGTTGCACGGGCACCCGCAGACCTTGGCGATCTGGCACAAGGTGGCCCCCACTTTGGCCCGCCACTTCAGCGTGGTGGCGGCCGACCTGCGGGGTTATGGCGACTCGTCCAAACCCGAGGGCGGCCCGGACCATGCCGCTTATGCCAAGCGCAGCATGGCGCAAGACCAAGTGGTTTTGATGCAGCGCTTGGGCTTTGACCAATTTCATGTGCTGGCGCATGACCGAGGGGCCCGTGTGGCCCACCGGCTCGGCATGGACCACCCGAAGGCGGTGCGCCAGATGGTATTGCTCGACATCGCGCCCACGCTGGCCATGTACGCCCAAACCACCGAGGCCTTTGCACGGGCTTACTGGCATTGGTTTTTTTTGATCCAAGCGCAACCCTTGCCCGAACGTTTGATTCAGGCCGACCCGGCCGCCTACGTGACCGATGTCATCGGCAAGCGCAGCGCCGGGCTGGCCCCGTTCGATGCGCGGGCGCTGGCCGAATACCAGCGCTGCTTGGCCCTGCCGGGCGCAGCCCACGGGCTGTGCGAGGACTACCGGGCCTCGGCGGGCATTGACCTGGTGCACGACCGGGAAGACACCGCCAAGGGGCGGCGGCTGGAGATGCCCATTCAAGTGCTGTGGGGCGAGCAAGGCGTGGTGCAGCGCTGTTTTGACCCGCTCAAGGAATGGCAAAAAGTGGCCAAGCAAGTCAGCGGCCAGGCCATGCCCTGCGGCCACTACATCGCCGAAGAAGCCCCTGACGCCTTGCTGGCGCAGGTGCTGCCGTTTTTGAACCAGACGCCCGCATGAGCCAACACAACCGGCGCGGCATTCTCACCATGACCGGGGCCATGGTGTTTTTTGTCGTCAACGATGCGCTGGTCAAGTGGGTCAGCACCGACCTGTCCACGCCGCAACTGATTTTTGTGCGCGGCGTCATGACCACCGCCTTGTTGCTGGCCTTGGCGGCCTGGATGGGCCAATTGAGCTTGTGGCGCAGCGCGCTCATCACCCGCTCGGTGCCCACCCGGGCCCTCGTCGACAGCCTAGCCTCCTTCACCTACCTCACGGCGGTGTTCCACATGCCGCTGGGCAATGCCACGGCGATCAACCTGGCCGGTCCCTTGTTTTTGACGGTGCTGGCGGTGTTCTTTTTGCACGAACGGGTGAGCCTGGGCCGCTGGGCTTTGATCTTGTTGGGCTTTGCAGGCGTGCTGCTGGTGGTGCAACCGCGTGCGGGCGAATTCAACGCCTACGCTTGGCTGTGCCTGTTGGCCGCCATGCTGCACGCCGGGCGCGATTTTTTGACACGCCTGGTGCCCGCCCAAGTCCCCTCTTTGCTGATCACCTTGTCCACCGCCATCATGGTGACGCTGCTGGCGGGGGTGTGGAGCCTGTTCGAGCCTTGGCGAGCCATGAGCGCGACGCACATCGGGCAGTTGTTCGCTGCGGCCATGTGCTTGGCAGCGGCTTACCACCTGCTCACGCTCAGCATGCGTTTGGGCGACATGAGCGTGATCGGGCCTTTTCGCTACAGCGGCTTGCTGATGGCGCTGCTGCTCGGATACCTGATGTGGGGCGATGTGCCCAACGGGCTGGCTTGGTGCGGCATTGCACTGGTGGTGGCCGCGGGTTTGGGCTTGCTGCAGGCCGAGCGCCTGCGCAAGCAGGCCTTGCTGGCCATGGAGTGAGCGGCACACGGCCATACCTGCTGGCTTTGCACGCTAGCGACAGGCCACAGCCAGCGCCTGATCAATGTCCCACAGGATGTCGTCCAGATTTTCCAGGCCGACTGAGATGCGCACCATGTCGGGTGGCACGCCTGCGGCCAGTTGCTGGGCTTCGTCGAGTTGGCGGTGGGTGGTGCTGGCGGGGTGACTGATCAGGGTGCGGGTGTCCCCAATGTTGACCAGATGGCTCATAAACTGCGCCGACTCGATGAACTTGACCCCTTGGGCCAAACCGCCTTTCACGCCAAAGGACAACAGGCCCGAGGCACCGCGCATCTGGCGCATCAGCAAGGCGTGTTGCGGGTGATCGGCCAGGCCCGGGTAATTGACCCAGGCCACGCGTGGATCAGCTTGCAGGTATCGGGCCACACCCAGCGCGTTCTCGCAGTGCTTTTGCATGCGCAAGGGCAGGGTCTCGACGCCTTGCAATATTTGCCAGGCGCTCATGGGGCTGAGCGCGGCGCCAAAAACGCGCAGGCTTTCCATGCGGCAGCGCATGGTGAAGCCAAAGTCGCCAAAGGTCTCGTAAAACTTCACGCCGTGGTAGCCCTGCGAGGGCTCGGTCATACCCGGAAATCGGCCGTTGTCCCACGGAAACTTGCCCCCTTCAACCACCACTCCACCCAGCGTGGTGCCGTGCCCCGCCAGGTATTTGGTGGCCGAATGCACCACGATGTCGGCGCCCAGCGCCAGCGGGTTGCACAGCAGTGGGCTGGGCACCGTGTTGTCAATGATCAGGGGCACGCCATGCGCGTGGGCCACATCGGCCACGGCGGCGATGTCCAGCACCACCATGCTCGGGTTGCCCAGGCTTTCAGCGTACACAGCTCGGGTATTGGGCCGCATGGCAGCCGCAAAAGCCTCGGGCTGGGTGGCATCAACAAAGCTGGTTTCGATGCCGAACTTGGCCAGACTCACAGCCAGCATGGTGACCGAGCCACCGTACAAAGCGCCAGCGGCCACCACATGGTCACCTGATTGCAAGAGGGTCATCAAGGCCATGGTTTCAGCTGCCATGCCTGACGCACTGGCCACGGCGGCACGTCCGCCTTCCAGCGCGGCCACCCGCTCTTCGAGCACCGCCACCGTGGGGTTGCTCAGGCGCGAATACACATTGCCAAAAGTCTGCAGGTTGAACAGCGAAGCCGCATGCTCGGCGCTGTCAAACACGAAGCTGGTGGTTTGGTAAATCGGCAAAGCCCGGGCACCTGTGGCCGCATCGGGAATTTGACCGGCGTGGATGGCCAGGGTTTCAGGGTGGAATTTACGGTCGGTCATGGTGGGCAAAAAAAATGTGGCTGGATGCCAGGGGAAGGGGTCCTTCAAACAGGGGCAGTACCGTGGTGATGCCCTTGGGAAAAGCTCACAACATTCGGCGCGCTGAGATGATGCCTGTGTTGACACCGACCCAGTTCAGGCCACCAAACAGGCGGGCATGTTCGATCTTGACGCAACGGTTCGTGACCGAATCCAGACCGGCCTGGCGTGCCAAGGCATCGGCCTCGGGGTTGGCCACGCCCAGTTGTTGCCACAGGCAAAGAGCGCCGATCTCTACAGCTTGCTGGGCAATCGGCAACACATCCTCAGCACGCCGAAAAACATCGACCATGGCCACCTTGAACGGGATGTCGTTCAGGCTGGCATAGCAGGTTTCCCCCAGCACCTGGCCCCCCGCGTATCGCGGGTTGACAGGCACGATGCGAAAGCCACGCGACTGCATGTACTTGGCCGCGAAATAACTGGGCCGATGCCATTCGGCTGACAAACCCACCACAGCGATGGTGCGGCAAGTGGTGAGAATGCGCCGCAGCGCGTGCAAATCATTGTTCATGGCATCTTGTTAAAAAAATCAACATCCTCAAGCCCATCAGTAAAGCGTCTGCCCACTGGCTTTCATCTTTCGGGAAGCCCAGGTGGCGCAAAGGGAAAGAAACAGGCACACCGCCATCACCCCCAAGTAATGGCCACTGACGTCAAAGACCGCGCCCGCCAGCACTGGCCCCAGCAGATTGCCCAATGCGGCACCACTGTAAAGGGTACCGACCACACTGGCCACCGATTTTCCACCGAAGTAATCCATGCACAGGGCTGGCAAAAGCGACACGATGCTGCCATAACTCAGACCAAACCAAAGGGCAAACAAGGCCAGCAACACATGCCCGCTGGCGGCCCCCCACAACAAATAAGAAGCCCCCATGGACAGTTGCATCAGCACCAGGGTTTGCGCACGTCCCATCCGGTCAGCCACCAGCCCGATCGCAAAGCGGCCCACCAGACTGCCCACGCCAATCAGCCCGACCAGACCGACGGCCAGCGCCTCACTCAGGCCCAGATCGCGGGCAGATGCCGACACATGGGCAAAAGGGATGAACATGACGGGCGAGGCCAGCACGGTGGCCAGGTAAAGCCAGCGGAATGTGGGGGTGCGCAACGTCTCACGCAACGTCAGGCCACTGGCTGAGCCCCCTGACCCGCCGTTTTTGCCCGAACCGTTGCTGGCAGGCGCGCGTCGCAGCAAGGCCGCTGCCAACAGGCCCAGCAGCAAAACCCCCAAGGCAAGGGCGCGCATCGCATCGCGCCAGGGCATGGGGCCAATGGCCATGGCCACCAGCACCGGAACTAACAAGGTGCCCGCACCCACACCCGAACTGGCAATGCCCCCGGCCAGCCCGCGGCGGGTGGTGAACCAGGGCTGGACACTGGCAATCGATGGCGTATAGACCAGGGCAATGCCCAAGCCCACCAGCAAGCCGTAACTGAGGTACACCGCCAGCAAGGAAGTGGCCCAACTGGTGGCCAACAGCCCCAGTGCAATCAGGACCATGCCCGCCGAGCACACCAGGCGGGGGCCGAATCGGTCGGCCAGCATGCCGCCGCCGGCGCCCAGGACAAAGTAAACAAAGCCCGACAGGCCAAAAATCCAGGACACCTCCGCCCGTTGTGCCGAGAATTCGGCTGCAAACGGTTCAAAAAAAGCCGCGAACGAATAAGACACCCCAAAGATCAGCGCCAGGCACACAAAGGTGGCCCAAACCACCACCCAGGCATAGGGGGTCTCTTTCATGCGGTCTCCTGTGTTGTTGAAGTTTGGGTCATTGTGCCTTTGAAAATGCAGCCAGCCGTGCACCGGTAAGTGCCTGACAAGATCAGCCTTTTTGAATCGGGTAAATTCCCAAAACGCCCATAATGATTTTTCAAATCGCTTCAAAAGCCCAGCCATGAACGCCACAGAACGTGACCAACTGCAGCAATTTCTGAGCGCTTTGCGCCAAACCCGCGCAGACCCCAAAGAACCGATGGCCGACGAACTCATCCGCCAGGCGGTCGCAAGCCAGGCCGATGCGCCTTACTTGCTGGTGCAACGTGCCATGGGCCTGGGCATGGCCCTCGATGCAGCGCAAACCCGCATCCAGCAATTGGAAGCGCAATGCGCGCAGCAACAGGCCCTGTTACAAGGAGCGCAAGCGCCTGTGCCAGCGTCCAGCGGCTTTTTGATGTCCGGCGCGCAAGCCTGGGGCAGAGGTTCAGTGACACCGGCCATGTCCCCCACAGCAACTGCGAGCAAGCCCATGTCCGCCCCTGCCGCGAGCACGCCTGCCTTGACACCCCAGCCCAGCGCGAGTCCGTGGGGCGGTGGTTTGATGGCCCAGATGGCCACCACTGCAGCGGGCGTGGTCGCCGGAGGCTTGTTGTTTCAGGGCGTTCAAAGCCTTATGGGGCACAACACGCCGACGCCGAATGCGGCATCTCCCCTGAGCAGCGCTCAGGAAGAGCCCTTGCAGGGTCTGGTGTCACCAGCGGCAGAGCCTGCCGATGTGGCGGATGCTGGCGATGTGTCCTGGGACCAGGGCGAAGACTGGGCCTGATGTATGAACAAACCCCAACCAAAACACCAATCCAAAAGTCTTGAAGACGTGGTCCTCAAGTTCATCGAGAGAAACAACCGGGCCATCTGGGCGGTGATTTTTGCCATCGCCCTGGCGGTGATTTATGGCGTGAACTCGCGCTGAAGCGCAGCCTCATCGTCCTTTAACGCAAGCCCCCATCGGACTTGCAAAACCGGGCTGAAGCGGCACGAAGCCATGATGGCTTTGTGAAACCATCGGCTTCAGCCGCCAAGGACCCCGCGGCACGAGTGGACTCGACCGGGCCTGCGACAATCAATCCCCATGCACCTGATCATTCCGTACGCAGCCAGCCACGCTTTCATGGACCCAGCAGCCTGGATTGGTTTACAACTGCCCCACTTGCACACATTGTTGAACCTGTCGCAGCGCCAATACGCGCTGAAAGACAACGAAGACGTGCCCCTGCACATGCCGCACGAACGCCTCCTGGCCAAGGCATTGGGCTGGGCGCAAGACAACGCCGCCCTGCCCTGGGCCGCCTGGCACAGCGCACAACAAGGCCACCCCAGCACCGCGCCACAAGCCTGGATGACGCCCTGCCATTGGCAAGTCGGCATGGACCAGGTGGTGCTGCTTGACCCAGCCAGCCTGTTTTTATCCGACGATGAATCACAGCAATTGCTACAGGCCATGCAAGCCTTTTTACAAGAAGACGGCTTGCAAGTGACCTGGCACAGCGCCCTGGCTTGGCACGCGCAAGGCGACATGCTGGCCGAAATGCCCACAGCCTCGCTCGACCGGGTCATCGGTCAAAACGTGAAACCCTGGATGCCTGACAGCCCCTCCGCCCGTCACGCTGCCAGACCCTTGCAACGCCTGCAAAGCGAGATGCAGATGCTGCTGTACAACCACCCAGTGAACGACGCCCGTGAAGCGCGCAGACAACACACCGTCAATGCATTCTGGCTGCACGGGGCAGGCACCCTGTCCGCCGGGTCTGGCGCGCCCGCTCAGCCTGTGACCCTGTCCGATGCCCTGCGCACAAGTGCCTTGCGCGGTGACCTGCAAGCCTGGCAGCAAGCCTGGAAACAGTTGGACGCGACCGCCGTGGCCGACTTGCTCGAGCACTTCAAAGTCACAGGTCAGGCCACGCTGAGCCTGTGCAGCGAGCACGCCGCACACACCTACGAGGCTGCGCCTGCCACTTGGCAGAAGCGAATCACTCGCCTGTTTCACAACACCACACCTGCAGCGGTACTGGCCGCCCTGATCACCCCATGAATTTGCTGACCCGAGATGTACCGCCCCGAAGCGCATGGGCGCTGGAACAAGCCGGCATCCACCCCCTGTTGGCGCGCCTTTACGCAGCACGCGGCGTACAGTCCAAAGCCGAACTGGACGACGCGCTGAACCTGCTGCTGCCGCCGACTGACATGCTGGGTACCACCGAAGCTGCCCGGCTGCTGGCCGACGCCATGGCTGCCAACAAGCGCTTGTGCATCGTGGCCGATTACGACTGCGATGGTGCGACCGCCTGCGCAGTGGCCGTGCGCGGCCTGCGCATGCTTGGAGCGCTCAACGTGTCCTATCTGGTGCCCGACCGGGTGATCGATGGCTACGGCCTCACGCCCACCATTGCCGAACGCGTGCATGCCCAGGGCGCCGATGTGCTGATCACCGTGGACAACGGCATTGCCAGCGTGGCGGGCGTTCAGGCCGCGCAAGCCCTGGGCCTGCAGGTGCTGGTGACCGACCACCATTTGCCGGGCAGCGAACTGCCCACAGCCGAAGTCATCGTCAACCCCAACCAGCCAGGCTGCGGCTTTGCCAGCAAATCGATTGCGGGGGTGGGCGTGATGTTTTACGTGCTGCTGGCCCTGCGGGCCGAGCTGCGCCAACGCGGCGTGTTTGATGCCGCTGAGCCAGCGCCTGGCCGCCCCCAGCTGGTGGGCGTGGGGGCACGCCCTCAGCCCAGGCTGGACGCCCTGCTGCCGCTGGTGGCGCTGGGCACCGTGGCCGATGTGGTGCGGCTGGACCCCAACAACCGCCGCTTGGTGGCGCAAGGCCTGCGCCGCGTGCGCGCGGGTACCCTGCCACCGGGCATGGCAGCCTTGATGCGTGTGGCAAGCCGCGAAACCGCCAAAGCCACCACCTTCGACTTTGGCTTTGCCCTAGGGCCGCGCATCAACGCCGCGGGCCGTTTGGCCGACATGACCCTGGGCATCGAATGCCTGCTGACCGACGATGCAGGCCGGGCTGACGAGCTGGCCAAACAGCTGGATGCCATCAACCGCGAACGCCGCGTGATCGAGGGCGACATGCGGGAAATGGCCATGGAAATGGCCGAGTCGCTGTTTGACGAAGGCGACGAACCGCCCCCCGCCATTTGCGTGTTCGACCCGGATTTTCACGAAGGCGTGGTGGGCATCGTGGCCTCGCGCATCAAGGACAAACTGCACCGCCCCACTTTTGTTTTTGCCGCGAGCAGTGCACCAGGCAAAGAACACGAACTCAAGGGCTCGGGCCGATCCATTGCGGGCTTTCACTTGCGCGATGCACTCGACCTGGTGGCCAAGCGTGCGCCAGGCGTGCTGCTGCGTTTTGGTGGCCACGCCATGGCCGCGGGCTGCACGATTGCCGAAGAACAGCTCGATGTTTTTGAAGAAATGCTCAACCAAGTGGCCCTAGAGTGGCTGGATGCAGCCACCTTGCAACGACGGCTGGAAACCGACGGACCGCTGCCCGCTGAATACCGCCGGGTGGACCTGGTCGAGATGCTGCACCACGAGGTCTGGGGCCAGGGCTTTGCGCCGCCCGTATTTTGCGAAGAGATCGAGGTGGTCTCGCAGCGCTTGGTGGGCGAAAAACACCTGTCGCTCAAGATGAAGCACCAGGGTCAACCGGTGGATGGCATCTGGTTTGGCCGCACCGAGCCACTGCCCTCCAAGGTGAAACTGGCTTATCGGCTGGACGCCGACGAGTGGCAAGGCCAAAAGCGGGTGCGCTTTTTGGTGGAAGGCGCCGAACTCTGAAGAACGCTGGGCATCAGTGTTTGGTCGCCACCTTGGCTTGCAGGGCGTTGAGCACCGGCGCAGAAACGAGGCCCGAAACATCGCCGCTCAATTTGCTGATTTCGCGCACCAGCGTGCTGCTGATGTGCTGCACACCGGCACTGGTGTGCAAGAAAACCGTGTCCACTTCAGGGGCCAGATGGCGGTTCATACCGGACATCTGGGTTTCATAGTCATAGTCGGTGACCGAGCGCAGGCCACGCACAATGACCTGAGCGTTTTGGGCACGCACAAATGCCACGATCAGCCCATCAAAAGGCTGCGCCTTCACATTGGGGCAATCGGCCAGCGCTGCTTGCACCAGCGCCAGCCGCTCCTCCAGCGAAAACAGGGTGTTTTTATGGTGCGCATGGGCTACGGCAATGATGACCTCGTCAAACATTTGCGCAGCACGTCGAATGGCGTCTTCGTGCCCCAGCGTGAGCGGGTCGAAGGTGCCGGAATAAACAGCGATGACTGCGGCTTTGGCGGATCGGCTCATGGCGATGTCCTTGAGGGGCTTTGGCAGGCTTGAGTGGGCTTCGGTGTCCAGATCGGGATTATGCGGCGCGTTGCAACAAATGGGCATGCACGGCGCCTGCCTTGAGGTGGCGAATGCATTGCAGACCCAATGCTTCCAGCGCCTCAGTGGTCCATTGCACGGGCGCTTCCAGATAAATCCAGCCGCCAGCGGGCACGGCCTTGGTGGCTGCTTTCAGGGCGGGTTCAAACCAGGGGCCGTCAAACGGCGGGTCAATGAACACCAGGTCGACACTGCCCGCAGGCAAATGCCCCAAAAGGGTCACGGCGTCACCGCGCTGTACGTTGACCATGCTGGCTTTCAAGCGCATGGCGTTGTCTTGCAAGTCGCGAACCAGCACGGCATCTTGCTCGATCATCAGCACATGAACTGCGCCGCGAGATGCAGCTTCCAGCCCCAGCACACCGGTACCGGCAAAGGCATCCACGCAGCGCCAGCCGCTCAGGTCCTGCCCAAGCCAATTGAACAACGTCTCACGCACGCGGTCAGGGGTGGGACGCAGACCGGGCTTATCGATCACTTTGAGCCGGGTGCGTCGCCACTGCCCCCCAATGATGCGGACCTCGTGCGAGGGCTCGCCTTTGGGTGCCCGGTGAACGGGTTTTTTGGCGGCAGGTTGACGGACTTTTCCGCTGGCAGGTGGCCGTGAAGTTTTCGATGTGCGCATGGGCTGCAAGTGTATAGGCCATGGCGCGCACCCAAGTGCTTTACAAAAGATCTAAGCCACAGCCACAAAAGACGTGCCAAAAAAAACCAGCACGAAGCTGGTTTTTTCTTGGGCCACGGGCCGGGCCTCAGAGACGACAAACCCTACTCACTTGGCTGGGACGGCTGGGGTCGCCGCTTTGACTTCGGCCTTGACTGCAGCTTGATCACCCTTGGCTTGGACTTTCGCTGCTTTCTTTTCAGATTTGGCAGCGGCTTTTTTCTCGGCTTTTTCAGCCTTGGTTTTGGCGTCGGATTTAGCGTCTTTCATCTCAGTTTTTGCCGGAGCAACGGCTACGGCCGGTGTTGCAATAACTGCAGGTGCTGCAGCCGGGGCTTGGGCAAACGCACCGGCAGCAAAGAAACCGGCAACGAGAGTGGCGAGCAGCTTGGTCATAAAAAAATCCCTTGATTCAGGTTGTCAGTTCAACACCTTGTTGAACTTGTCACTACAACGCGGCCCCAGGACGCGCTGATGACCGTTCGTGGGCCGCAGTTGTAACGCCATGTGTTTTCAAACAAGCTTCGACGCACAGCAGATGCAGCATCGCTGCACAAGTGGCCACATGGCAGCCTTGGGCCTGACCCTGCACATGCGGCACATGCCCCATTTCGCACCACATATTTGAGCGTTCAGGGCACTTGCCAATAATGCGACGCAAGTTGCTGGCAGGTCAATGCATCAGGGCTGTGCACCCACCACCACCGTGACCATCCGATCGGGCTGCAGCACGCGCGCCATGGCCTGGCGAATGCCCTCAACACTGACTCGCTCGACTTGCTGCGTCCAGGTGTCCAGGTAGTTGAGCGGCAAGCGGTTCCAAGCGATGTTGGCCACGTTGTCCAGCAGTTTTCTGTTGCTGTCAATGCGCAGCGCAAAACCACCCACCAGGTTGGATTTGGCAGCCTGTAACTCGGCCTCGGTCGGCCCCTCGCGCACAAAGGCTTGCACGACGTCTTTGGCCACGGTCACCGCTTGCGACGCCTGGTCAGGTCGGGTTTGCAAGCCCACAGTGAAGGCCCCAGCGTGCAGGCCCGGTGAAAAGTAGCTGTAAACGCTGTAGCTCAGGCCCCGCTTCTCGCGCACCTGCTCGGTCAGGCGCGAAACAAAACCGCCGCCACCCAGAATGTGGTTGCCCACCAGCAAGGCAAAAAAGTCGGGGTCGCTGCGCTTGTAACCGGGCTGACCAATCAGCACGTGGGACTGGGCCGAATCAAAAGGGATATTCAGGTTTTTCGCCTCGGCCAAGGGGGCCACTTCGGCCACGGAGGGCAAAGGCTTGCAGCCCGATTCACGCGGCCACTGCGACAGCAAACGCTGCACCAGGGCATCGGTCTGTGCGCGGCTGAGCGCACCCACCACGCTGACCGTTGCACGACAAGTCTGCAAGGCCTGAGCATGCAAGCTTTGCAGGTCTTGTGCACTGATGCGCGACAAGGATTCGGGTGTGGTGCGGTAGCCGTAAGGGTGCGGGCCATAGACCGCCGAGGCAAAGCGATGCTGCACCTGGGTGCCGGGCTTGGTCAGCGATTCACGGATCGAAGCACTCAGGCGCTCACGGTCACGCAGCCAGATCGCTTCGGGGAACGCCGGATGGGCCATTTGCCGGGCGGCCAAGGCCACCGCCTTGTCCAGCAGGTCGGGGTAACTCAGGCTGCGCAGCGAAAAACTCAGGCGGTCTGCGCCCGCGCTGGCGCCGAAACTGGCCCCCAGATCGGCCCAGGCTTCACCGATCTGGTTTTCGTCCATGGCTGGCGCATAGGGGCCCTGGGCTTTCGGGTGGGCCCGCATGCCATGGGCGATTTGCCCTGCCATGATCGAGGCCAGACCCGCCTGCCCTGCCGGGTCGCGACGGCTGCCTGCATCGAGGTCAATCTGAACATCGACCATGGGAATGGCGTGGCTCTCGACCAAGTAAACCCGCGCGCCGCTGGGCTGCGTCCAGTGCTGAATGGGCAAGGCCGCTTGCGCCCAGCTCGAAGCGGCATACAACGCGAGCAGCAAGCTGGATCGCAGCAGCGCGTTCGGGGCCATCGACAGGGAAGGGATCAAGGACATTTTGTTGGGGACTTTCATGACAACGCGCTCGCTCAATGCCTGGCGCCTGGCACAGCACGCCGGGCGCGGGGCTGCCCCGACACCGGCTGGGGCCGCAAAATCGCCACCGTGAGGCTGTCGTCACCGAAATACTTTTGCGCGACTGCTTGCACCTGCGCAGGGGTCACTTGGCGAAGTCGAGAAATCAGTTGAGCGCCATGGTCAGGCGGCAAGCCCAACGTCCAGGCCACACCCAGTTCGCGGGCCTGGTTGAAAACCGAGTCGAGCTTGTAGATCTCGCTGGCGACCCACTGGGTCTTGACGCGTTGCAGCTCGGCTTCGGTCACGCCTTCGGTGGCTACGCGCTGAATTTGGGCGCGCAAGGCAGCCTCCAGGGTTTCAGGACTTTGGCCCTGGGCGGGCACACCGTCCAAGTAAAAGAACTGCGGGCCACGGCCTATCAAGCCATTGTGCGCCCCGACACTGTCGGCCAAGCGCTTGTCACCCTGGGTCAGGGCTCGCTCCAGGCGCGCACCGCTGTAACCGTCCAACACCGCCGCCAGCACCGTCAAAGCCAGGGCATCGTCGTGCTCGGGGGTCACATCCAGGCTGGCCAGACGTGGCACCTTGAAAGCCAAAGCCACGTAAGACTGCTCGGCGGGTGCTTTGAACTCGAAGCGGCGCAAACCCTGCTGCAGCGGCTCTTGCCGGGGCTTGCGCTCGGCCAAAGGCCTGGCCGCAATGGCACCGTAATATTTTTCTGCCAAGGCCTTCACTTGCAGCGGATCAACATCACCGGCCACCACCACAATGGCATTGCCAGGCGAGTACCACTTGCGGTAAAAATCACGTGCATCTTGCGCCGTCATGGCCTCCAGGTCGCTCATCCAGCCCACGATGGGGCGGCGATAGGGCGAAGCCGACAAGGCCGTGGCAGACAGCATCTCGTGCAACTGCGCGCGCGGGTTATCGTCGGTGCGCAGGCGGCGTTCTTCCTTGACCACCTCCAATTCTTTGGCAAATTCGGCGTCAGGCCACTGGTTGTTAGCAAACCGGTCGGCCTCAAGGCGCATCACAGCCTCCAGTTGACTGGCAGGAATTTGTTGAAAGTAGCCGGTGTAATCCTTCGAGGTGAAGGCGTTTTCACGCCCCCCCAGAGCGGCAACGCGGCGCGAAAACTCACCTGCCGCTAAGCTGGGCGTCCCTTTGAACAGCATGTGCTCGAGCACATGCGCCACCCCGCTGGTGCCGTCCACCTCGTCCATCGAACCCACCCGCAGCCAGACCATGTGCACGGCAGTTGGGGCACGGCGGTCGGGTTTGACCCAGAGCGTCATGCCGTTAGGCAGGGTGAACGTGTGCACCTGGGCCGAGGGCACTGCACTTGACTGACGCTCAGTCCCAGCTGGCACCTTGCTGATTTGAGACGACTGTGCAGAGGCATGCCAGCCAGCCGTCGACAAGGCGATCGCCAGGAAAATGCCCAAGAGAATGTTCGGTTTCATAGAATGCATGATCCTTCAAATCCACGCCATGTTCAGTTTCTTCAAAAAAAAATCCCCTGCCGTTGAGGTCATATTGACCCCCGAGACCTCTATGAAGCCTGTTACAGCTTCGGCGCCGCTTGCTCAGCAGACTCTTGCTGTGGCTCCCGCCCAAGATGGGCAGCCATTCGAGGGCAAGGAACAGGTGGCCCCCGCTGCCCGTCAGGGCTGGCTCAACCGCCTAAAGACCGGTTTACGCAAAACCGGCGCCAGCATCACCACCGTATTCACGGGAACCCGGATCGACGACGATCTGTACGAAGAACTGGAAACCGCCTTGTTGATGGCCGATACCGGGGTGAAAGCCACCGAGCATTTGCTACAAGACCTGAAACGCCGCGTCAAAGAAGCCAAGGCCACTGAGCCGTCTCAGGTCAAAACCCTCCTTGCAGAGGCCATCACCGACCTGCTACAACCCCTGCAAAAGCCGCTGACCATTGGCAGCCACCAGCCCACCGTGATCATGGTGGCAGGCGTCAATGGGGCGGGCAAAACCACCTCGATCGGCAAATTGACCAAGCACCTGGCCGATGAAGGCCTGAGCGTGCTGCTGGCCGCGGCCGACACCTTCCGCGCGGCGGCCAAGGAACAACTGGCCGTCTGGGCCGACCGTAACACGGTCGAAATCGTCAGCCAGCAAGGCGGCGACCCGGCCGCTGTGAGCTTTGATGCGGTCAGTGCTGGCCGAGCGCGGGGGCGTGATGTGGTGCTGGTGGACACCGCGGGTCGCCTGCCCACTCAAGTGCACCTGATGGAGGAGCTGAAAAAAATCAAACGTGTGGTGCAAAAGGCCGACAGCACAGCCCCGCACGAGGTGCTGCTGGTGATTGACGGCAACACCGGCCAGAACGCGCTGGCCCAGGTGCGCGCCTTTGACGATACGCTGGGCCTGACGGGCCTGATCGTGACCAAACTGGACGGTACGGCCAAAGGAGGCGTTTTGTGCGCCATTGCCCGCGAAAGGCCCATTCCGGTCTATTTCATTGGCGTGGGCGAGCAACTCGAAGACCTGGAAACCTTCAACGCCCGCGAATTCGCACAAGCCCTGCTGAGTTGAGACTCCCGCTGAAGTGTCAGCCAGGGCACCGACTCCGCTCTCGGGTCAAAGCAAAATCATGGAAAACCCTAGGCCCAATTCGGCACAGGCCGCCAGCCATTAGCACTCGACGGTAGAGAGTGCTAAAATCTACACATTCTGAAAGGAGTTCTGGTATGAACATTCAAACTGGTTCGCCCACCACGGCCATCACGCTGAGCAATCCTTGGGCTGTGGTGCCCCCGCTCGGTCACCTTGACGCTTACATATCTGCGGTCAACCGCATGCCCATGTTGACCCTGGACGAAGAGCAGGAAGCTGCCCGACAACTCAAAGCGAATGAAGACCTCGAAGCAGCCCGCAAGTTGGTGCTCTCGCACTTGCGCTTGGTGGTGTCCATATCGCGCCAATACTTGGGCTATGGCTTGCCGCATGGCGACCTGATCCAGGAAGGCAACGTGGGTCTCATGAAAGCGGTCAAGCGATTTGACCCCGATCAGGGTGTGCGCTTGGTGAGCTACGCGATGCACTGGATCAAAGCCGAGATTCACGAATACATTCTGAAAAACTGGCGCATGGTCAAGGTGGCCACCACCAAAGCCCAACGCAAGTTGTTCTTTAACCTGCGCTCTATGAAGCAGGGCTTCAAGGCAGAGGCAGAGGCAGACGAAGGCACGCACCGCGACACCCTGACCCCTGACCAGGTCGATTCGATGGCCCGCAGCTTGAATGTCAAGCGCGAAGAAGTGCTGGAAATGGAAATGCGCATGTCCGGCGGCGATGTGCTGCTGGACCCGGCACCGTCCGACGACGGCGAGCTGGCCTTTGGCCCCATCGCTTACTTGGCCGATGTGAACCACGAGCCGACCGCCATGATCGAGGCACACCAGCGTGACGTGATGGCCAGTGATGGCCTGAGCACTGCTTTGGATGTGCTGGACGCGCGCAGTCGCCGCATCGTTGAAGAGCGCTGGCTCAAAGTGAACGACAACGGCTCGGGCGGCATGACACTGCACGACCTGGCCGATGAGTATGGCGTGAGCGCCGAGCGGATCCGCCAGATCGAAGTCGCAGCCATGAAAAAGATGAAGAAAGCCTTGGTCGAATTCGCCTGAAACCCTGAGCCGAAATCAACCCAAATTCGCCTAAGGCCATGGCTTGCGCATGGCATCACTTACCGCTGAGCAGGATCTTCGCATCAGCAGCCAAAGATGCTGCCCCACTGGCGTGGCGGTTGTAAAGGCGAACTCTGCCTTGGGGGTCAAAAGTAAAGCTGCCCGCCGAGTGGTCCATGGTGTAGCTGGTGGGTGTTTTGCCCTCGACTTTTTTATAGTAAATCTTGAAGTCCTTGGTGACCTTGGGCAGTTGCTCGGGTGTGGGGCGCAAGGCCACAAAGTCTGAACCAAAATTGGCCACATAGGCTTTCAGCAATTCGGGCGTGTCGCGCTCAGGATCCACCGTGATGAAAATGCTTTGTAGCCTGGCCCCATCGGCACCCAACAATTGTTTCGCTTCGGCCATCTCTTGCAAAGCGGTGGGGCAGACATCGGGGCATTGGGTGAAGCCAAAAAATACCACCACCACCTTGCCAGCAAAGTCTTTGAGGGTGCGCACCTGACCGTCCTGATCACTCAAAGACCAGCCTTGCGCATAGTCGGCACCGGTGATGTCCACACCGCGAAATGCTGGCTTGTCGTCAGCGCACCCCAGTAGCCCGCCGAGTGCGACAAGCCATGCCATCGCCAAGGCCCGTCTGGAAAAAGAACTGCGCTGAACCATGGTTGTGGCCTTAAAAAATGTAGTGGTCTAGCAGCAAAGCGGCAAACAGGGCGCTCAGGTGGATCAGCGAAAAGCGGAAGGTCTTGCGGGCCAGTTCATCCGAGTAACTGCGGAACAAAGCCACCGCATAGCCAATGAAGCCGACACTCAAAACGAGCGCTACGACCAAGTAGAGCCATGAACTCATGCCGTAAACAAACGGCATGAGGCAGGACGCCATCAAAACAATGGTGTACAGCAGGATTTGCAGCCGAGTGAATTCGTTGCCGTGCGTGACGGGCAGCATGGGCAGGCCCGACTTGCGGTAATCCTCGACTCGGTAGAGCGCAAGAGCCCAGAAGTGCGGTGGCGTCCACAAAAAGATGATCAGGAACAAGATCAATGCCTCTGGCCCGACTTGGCCCGTCATAGCGGCCCAACCCAGCACTGGGGGCATGGCACCACTGGCACCGCCAATGACGATGTTTTGTGGCGTGAGCGGTTTCAGAATCACGGTGTAGACGATGGCGTAGCCCACAAAGGTGGCAAATGTCAGCCACATGGTCAGCGGGTTGACCATCACATAAAGTACCGCCGAGCCCATGGCGCACAACACGCCTGAAAACAGCAGTGCCTGGCGGTCACTCAGCTCGCCCTTGGCGGTGGGGCGCCAGGCCGTGCGTTTCATTTTGGCGTCGATGGTTTTTTCGACCAGGCAGTTGAAGGCCGCAGCCGCACCCGCCACCAGCCAGATACCGATGCAGGCCCACAGACCCAGCTTGAGTTCGAGCAGGCTTGGGACGCCTGGAACAGCCAGCACCATGCCAATCAGGGCACAAAATACGATCAGTTGCACCACGCGTGGCTTGGTCAGCGCGTAGTACTGGCGCCAGGCGGAGTTTGGCAAATTGGCAGTGGCGGCGGTCATGCGGCAGGCCTTGGTGAGATGGGTGAACGAGAAAAAGCTTCCGCCCGACTGATGCTGAGCGCCCAGGTCAGGGTGATCACCATGGCGGCAGCGCCACCCGTGTGCAGCACAGCAGCCAACAAAGGCCAGCCGAGGACGACATTGCTCAGGCCTGTGGCGAACTGCAGAGCCGACAGTCCTAGCAACCATTGGCCAGCAGATCGAAGACCTGGCTGCAGACGCAAACGCCAACCGCACCAGACCAGCACCGCCAACACCAGCCAAGCGGCTGAACGGTGCACAAAGTGGATGGACGACAAAGCCACAAAGGGCAGGAGCTGACCATCGGGTGCATAACCCAACTCGCGCCACACACTGAAACCTTGCCAATTCATCTCGGGTACCCATTGGCCATTGCAGGTCGGAAAGTCGGGACAGGCCAGCACAGCGTAGTTGGTGCTGACCCAACCGCCCAAGGCAATTTGAAGCCACAACAAAGCAAAGCCTGCCCACAATCCCCTGTACAAGGCTGCTGGCAAGGGTCGAGAGCCAGCGCCGTCATAACGCACAGCCTGCGCCATGAGCAGGGCCAACAAGCCTATACCAAACATCAGGTGCAAAGTAACGATAGCCGGAAACAGCTTCATGGTGACGGTGAGCGCGCCAAAAGCGCCTTGCAGGCAGACCCACACCAGTGTGAACGTGGGCCACCATGGGCTGACGCCGCGGCTTGCTCGGCGCAACCACCAAGTCATGCTGGCGAGGGTCAAAATCAACACCCCCACCCCAGTGGCTAGGTAACGGTGAACCATCTCGATCCAAGCTTTGCCGTGGGTGACGG
Organism: Limnohabitans sp.; assembly: GCF_044361985.1. Classification (GTDB taxonomy): domain Bacteria; phylum Pseudomonadota; class Gammaproteobacteria; order Burkholderiales; family Burkholderiaceae_C; genus Limnohabitans_A. The sequence goes on from NZ_JBIKHV010000004.1 coordinate 54,785, forward strand.
GGCCAGTGGGCATGGCGGTCTGGGCCGCAGAAATTTCGCTTTTGGCGCCGATAGGCGTCGCGCTGCCATAACAACCTGGCCAGTCAGGGCAGCCCAGCCCAGAGTCAGTCAGCCGCGTGAATGCCCCAAAGAGCACCAGGTCAAACGTCAAAAACAAAGTGATCAAAGTCAGGGCTCTCAAACGCCCAGAGGGTGTGGCGCTGCGCTGTTGCCACAGCCACCAGCCCAATGGCACAGCGGCCACAGCCAGGCCAACGGCCATCAGCTGAAAGACGGGCGCCAGGTTGTAAAGGTCGACTTCGCCCATAATCAGCGCCCCGCCTCGTCCCAAGACGATGAAGCCTTGAGCAAACGATCCAGATCGCGCTTGGCTTTGGAGGCACTGGGCACATCCATGTTGGCAGGAAAACGCATCATGAAGTTGCCCATCGGGTCAATTACATACAAGTGGTCTTGCAGTTGCTGGCCCTGTGCAGGGCTGATCCAGCTTTGCAGCGTGGCCTGGTCCAGCCGCAACACGTGTGCCATGCTCAGAGCGGGCAACAAGATTTCGGCCACGGGCGCATCGTCAGTGATCAGCCAGACACGGTCGAGTCGATCTTTTTCACGGCCGAGTATTTCGCGCAACTGCCGCTGGAAATACAGGTTTTGCTGGCAACGCTCGGCGCATACCCCCGAGGCCACATTCACCAGCAACCACTGCCCCTTCAGGCTTTCCAAGGCGACCACTTCGCCTTGCAGGTTTTTAGCCGAGGCTTGCGGCATGTCTTTTTGCGGCTGAATCAATTCGCCGTAATTGCGGCGCCCCTCCGGGCGCAAGACGTAGTACGTGAAATAGGAGGCAATGACTGGCGAAGCGCAGATCAACAGCATTGCCAGCATTTTCCAGCGGCCCATACGGGAGCGTTGTGCATCAGCCTGAACAACATCCCCAGGGCGGGGCATGTCGTGTACCGTCATGGCCAAGGGACTGTCAGACAGTTCGTTTTTTTCGACGGGGTTGGACAATTTGAAACCAGACATAAAGTAATGCGATCAGGCCACTGAGGCCAAACCATTGAAAAGCGTAGCCATAGTGTTTATCAACACCACTGCCCAACACTGGCCATTCGCGCAGCAAACCTTCAGAGGCTGCGCCCGACTGCAGCAATGTGACTTCCAGCAAATCCAGACCCGTTTCTTGTCGGAATGACCACAAGTCTAGATTTTGCCGTATCGGGCCTTGCTCAGCCCCGCCAAAATCATAGAGCCTTGATGGCCATGGGGCCAAATGACCTTGAACCTCGACCCTGCCTTCAGGCGTTTGAATGGCTGGCAAGGCTGCACGGTCTGTAAAGGACCTTTGCGCCCAGCCACGCTGGACCAACAGAACCACTCCTGAGTCCTGAATCTCGAAAGGCGTCAGCACAAAAAATCCTGGTTTGGCATTCATTTGCCGGTTTTCCAAGTAGATCGTGTGCTTTGGCAACCAGCGGCCCACCAGAGCGATACGACGGTGCATCAACCCGGCACGTTGCTGTTCAGAATCATGCGCGCCGCCCAGCGAACGAGCATCGAGCGCCTGCATGGCCGCTTGCTTCGTTTTATTGTCTTGCAAGCCGGTTTTTTGGGCCGCCCGGTCCAATTGCCACAGCCCCAAAGAGCCCGTGATTCCAACCGCCAACACCGCGACAAGGAGCACAAGCCATCTTTGCCACACCGGGGTTTTCTCAGTCATTGGATAATGCGTTCATGAAAATTTTGGTTGCTATCGCGTTTGTTGCCATATTGGTGAGTTTGGTCTCGGCCTTGATCTACATGATGCGGGGCGGCACGCCACCTGCCGAAGGCCAAGCGCCCAAGACTGGCACCATGGTCAAAGCCCTGGCTTTTCGGGTCGGCTTCTCCATTGTCCTGTTCATTTGCGTGCTGATTTCCTGGAAGATGGGCTGGATTCAACCGACTGGCATCCCCTCGGGTGCCTGAGGATTGGTTGGTAACGCCAAGGCCATAAGCTGGTGTCTACTGAAACACATCGGTTCCCACCAGCAGCAACTGTTAACTTAAGAAAAAAGCGCCCAAAGGCGCTTTTTTGTTGCGTCTAGGGGAGGCTTTATAGCCAGTACACCAAGATGTACAAGCCCAACCACACCACATCCACAAAGTGCCAGTACCAAGCGGCGCCTTCAAAACCGAAATGGCGGTCTTTGGTGAAATGGCCCTTTTGCAAACGCAAGGTAATAAACAGCAGCATCAACATCCCCACCAGGACGTGGAACCCGTGAAAACCGGTCAGCAAATAAAACGTCGACCCATACATGCCAGAAGACATCTTCAGGTTCAAATCATTCCAGGCATGGACGTACTCATAACCCTGGACAAACAAGAAAGTGACGCCCAGCAGCACTGTCATCCACATGAATTTGATGGTCTTGCTGCGGTCACCACTTTGCAAGGCGTGGTGGGCAATGGTCAAGGTCACCCCCGATGTCAAAAGCAGCGCTGTGTTAATGGTGGGCAACCAAAAAGGGCCCATGGTCTGGAAGGGCTCAACAATGCCCGCTGGCGAAGTGGTGGCCCCAGCCACCAGACTCGGCCAGGCGGCTTTGAAGTCAGGCCACAGCAAGGCGTTTTCGAGGCTGCCCAGTTCAGGAACCGAATGCGAACGGGCCCACCACAACGCGGTAAAAAAAGCACCGAAGAACATGACTTCAGAAAAAATGAACCAGGTCATGCTCCAACGGAAGGACAGGTCAATCTTTCGACCGTACAGGCCGTCTTCACTTTCACCAATGGCTTGCTTGAACCATTGGTACAACACGGTCAGCCACCAGATCATGCCGAAGTAAAGCATGTACATGCCCCATTCGACACCATTGATCCATTGTCCTGCGCCCACAATGACGAAAAACAAACCGATGGCAGCCATCACAGGATGGCGCGAAGCATCTGGGACGAAGTAATAAGGCGTGGTGCCGTGTGTTGCTGAACTCATGGAAACTCCTGCTCTCTCTGCTTGCGAAAACTAATTTTGCGGGTTAAAGGCCAATTGGCTGCGCGACCACCCAATTGACCAGGGCGATCAGCCCCAGAATAAACAAAAGCACAGCGCCAATGGCCACACCAATGATGTGGAACGGGTTGAGCTTTTCGATGTCTTGCTGGGACTCGGAATTCTTGCGAAGGCCCACAAAGGACCACAGCACGGCCTGGATGGTTCGCAACCAGGCCGTCTTGCGCAGGGTCGGCAATTTAGGCGTGCTCATGAACCCAAGCCTGTCTTGACCACCAAAGGCTGCACTGCAGCGGCCAAAGGCGTTGTCGGTGCGGCAGGTGTTTTGCCGCCCACTTCAAAAAAAGTGTAGGACAAAGTGATGGTGGTGACGTCTTTGGACAACTTGGGGTCAATCACAAAGGCAACGGGCCAGGACTTCTTTTCGCCCGGCTCCAATGTGTACTGGTTAAAACAGAAACACTCGAGCTTGTTGAAATGGTTGGCCGCCTGCTTGGGCGCATAGCTGGGAATGGCTTGAGCAGCCATGCGCCGGTTTTGCACATTTTGGAACTCGTACATTACGGTGCTGAGCTCACCCGGGTGAACCTGCATCGAGCGCTTTTCAGGCTTGAATTCCCAAGGTCCCCGCACGTTGGCATCGAACTCGACAGTGATGGTACGCGTGGTGTCAACTTGGCTGTTACGCAGCACTTCGGCAGCCTTGCCGGCCTTGGCATTGCCAGGAATCTGGGTTTCGGAAATCGACAGGATGTTGATGCCTGTGATCTCGCAAATGGCCTTGTAGATGGGCACCAGCGCGTAACCGAAGCAGAACATGCCCAAAGTCACAACTGCGAGCTTGCCCACCATCTTCAAGTTTTCACCACGCAGGTTCATTGAGGGTCTTTCAGCGGTTTAACAACAGCAACTTGGCGACAAAACCAACCAACATCGCCAGTGCCACCGAGGCCAGAATCAGGCCAAGGCGAACATTGTTTTTTCTTTGCTCAGGGGTTACGGCCATGCTGTTCAACCAATCACGCGGGTCGCAGTGGCGTCCAGCTTGGGTGGGTTTTCAAAGGTATGGAATGGCGCTGGCGAGGGGACTTCCCACTCGAGGCCTTCAGCACCTTCCCAGGGCTTCTGGGATGCTTTTTCGCCTCGACCAAGCATGGTGGGCAAGACCACGAACAAGAAGAAGTACACCTGCGCAAAACCGAAGAAGAAAGCACCCACAGAGGCCAACATGTTGAAGTCTGTGAATTGCATCGGGTAGTCGGCATAGCGGCGTGGCATGCCGGCCAGTCCCAGAAAGTGCATCGGAAAGAAAGTGACGTTGAAAGAAATCAGCGTCCACCAAAAATGGACTTTGCCCCGAGTTTCGTTGTACATCACGCCCGTCCACTTGGGCACCCAGTAGTAAAAGCCAGCGAACAAAGCGAACAGCGAACCCGCCACCAGCACATAGTGGAAGTGGGCGACCACGTAATAGGTGTCTTGCAATTGGGTATCGATCGGGGCCATGGCCAGAATCAGACCCGTGAAACCACCCATGGTGAACACGAAGATAAAACCCACAGCAAACAGCATGGGGGTTTCAAAAGTCATGGAACCACGCCACATGGTAGCAATCCAGTTGAAGATCTTCACGGCCGTCGGCACAGCGATCAGCATGGTGGCGTACATGAAGAACAACTGACCTGTGACCGGCATGCCCGTGGTGAACATGTGGTGTGCCCACACGATGAACGACAAGATGGCGATCGACGATGTGGCGTAAACCATGGAAGCGTAGCCAAAGAGTTTTTTGCGCGCAAACGCTGGCACGATCTGGCTGATGATGCCGAATGCCGGCAAGATCATGATGTAAACCTCAGGGTGGCCAAAGAACCAGAAGATATGCTGGTACATGACCGGATCGCCACCGCCAGCAGGGTTGAAGAAGCTGGTGCCGAAGTGGCGGTCGGTCAGGGTCATAGTGATCGCACCGGCCAAAACGGGCATCACAGCAATCAACAGGTAAGCGGTGATGAGCCATGTCCAAGCAAACATGGGCATCTTCATCAAGGTCATGCCTGGCGCACGCATGTTCAATATGGTTACGATGATGTTGATCGAGCCCATGATCGATGAAGCACCCAGAATGTGCAGAGCAAAAATACCAGCGTCCATTGAAGGACCCATTTGCAATGTCAGGGGGGCATAAAGCGTCCAGCCGGCAGCAGGTGCCCCACCAGGCATGAAAAAGGAACTGACGAGGGTCAGTGCTGCAGGAATCATCAGCCAGAAGCTGAAGTTGTTCATGCGGGCAAAGGCCATGTCGGAGGCGCCGATTTGCAAGGGCAGCATCCAGTTGGCGAAGCCCACGAAGGCAGGCATGATCGCGCCGAACACCATGATGATGCCGTGCATGGTGGTGAACTGATTGAACAACTCAGGGTTGACAATTTGCAAGCCCGGCTGGAACAACTCAGCACGAATGCCCAGAGCCAGCACGCCACCAATCATGAGCATGGTAAAGCTGAACAGCAAATACAAGGTGCCAATGTCCTTGTGGTTCGTGGCATACACCCAACGACGCCAGCCTGCAGGCGCGTGACCGTGGTCGTCATGGGCGTGATCGTGATGGTCTAGAACGGCACTCATCTTGATTTCCTTTGATTTGTATACGGTACGGCTTATTTGCGAGCGGCCAGGATGTCGGCCGGTTGCACGATTTGACCGGTCTTGTTGGACCAGTTGTTCTTGGTGTAGGTGATCACAGCAGCGATTTCGGTATCAGACAACTGTTTCCATGCGGGCATGGCGCCGTTGTTCTGTCCGTTGAGCATCACCGCAATTTGTCTGGATTTGTCTGCATCCAGCACCACCGCTGAACCATCGACAGCTTTGATGGCCCCAGCGCCCTTACCGCTGGCCTGGTGACAAGCTGCACAGTTGGCAGCATAAACCTTCTCACCACGCTTGGACAAGTCGTCCAGTGCCCAAACTTTGGCAGGGTCATCGGCTTTGGCGGCTTGCTTTTTCTTTTCGACATCAACCCAAGCGGCGTAGTCAACTGCAGACAACACTTTGACGTGAATGGGCATGTAAGCGTGCTCTTTGCCGCACAGCTCTTGGCATTGGCCATAAAAATCGCCCGTTTTCTCTGCACGGAACCAGGTGTCACGCACAAAACCGGGAATGGCATCTTGCTTGATGCCGAAAGCTGGAACAGCAAAGGCATGAATCACGTCGTTGGCAGTGGTGATCACGCGCACTTTTTGACCCACTGGCACCACCAAGGGGTTGTCCACCTTGAGAAGGTAGTTATCGCCTTCTGGCTTGCCCGCATTGGACATGGCACGCTGGGAAGAGTCCAGGGTGGAGATGTAGCTCAGGCCTTCGCCTTCGCCCTTGATGTAGTCGTAACCCCACTTCCATTGATAACCTGTTGCCTTGACGGTCAGGTCAGCATTGGTGGTGTCTTTCTGGGCCACCAGCACCTTTGTAGCGGGCAGGGCCATCAGGATCACAATGATGAATGGCACTGCTGTCCAGATCACTTCTACAGTAATGGATTCGGTGAATGTTGCTGGCTTGTGACCCACCGACTTTCGGTGCTTCCAAATGGAATAAAACATCACCGCAAAAACGGCAACGAATATCACTGTGCAAAGGATCAACATGAACCAGTGCAACCAATGCTGTTCTTCAGCGATTTTGGTCACTGGAGGTGCAAAATTGAGCTGATTGACGGCAGGGCCGCCCGGTAAATCGTTCACGGCATAGGCCGAGGTGGCCAGCCATGCGCCTACAAAGATGCCCACGCGGGACAGCAGCGAAGCCAATTGATTGGAAATATTCTTCATGGTTCTCACTAACTTCCAAGACTCTGTTGAACTCACACCCCTGACAACCCAGGCCAAGGCCTGTTTGTCACCGGACATCACGCAGAGCGTAATGCCCTTCTGATTTCTCGCGCCAAGGCTTGGCGCAACTCTGGGCGCACAAAGCGCCCCACCTCAATCGAACGGCCCTGTCCGGACAATTCAATCAGGCTGTGGTCACCCGACTTGGGTTCGACCCTGACCCATTGCCGCGCAAACTCCGCCCGCTCACAGCGCCCGGCAGATTCACACTCGACCACCAAACGGGCACCCTGCAATGAAATCCACTCGCCATCGGTCGCATGCCGTGCGTAAGCCAAAAAGGCCAACCCGACCAGTGTTATTTCCAGCCCAGCGAATGCCAGCACCAAGGTTGCCCCTTGTGACCAGAAGAACAAGCCGATTCCCAGTGACAAGGCACACATGGACAGGTAAAGCCACCCCATCTGGGCTGGTGTTACCGAACAATTGCGCCTGAGACGCCATTGGATGGCAGGTCCAGACTCCTGTGCAAACTGGTAAGTTGAATTTGACACGCGTCAGCTTTCAATAAACTAACATGCTACGAGGCAAGTATTGTGGCTAAAACCGGGCCGATTTTACCCGACTTGGGAGGGGGTTTTGATTCAGCTCAAACTTTGTCGGATATCCCGGCGTTGCCGCGAAGCATTTGGCGCATCTGGTCCAGGCCAATTTCAGTTTGCGCGCTGACCGTGGCGCGTGGCCGAGGTTTCAGGGCGTGGCCATACACAATTTCAAAAGTCAGTCTCAGCCGCCCACCCTCTTCGGGTCGGGCCAAAGCCATCAGACCACGGTTGAGTTGCTCACGCCAGCGCCGTCCTCGCAAACCCACATAACGCTGAATGTGCAAGTTTCTGCCCCATGCGCGCAAATCAGCAAGCAATCGTTCCGGCGTTTCATAGGTCAGGGTGATGCGCTCCATGTCCATCACGGGCTCAGCGAATCCCGCCTCGACGAGCATGTCGCCCCAATCGTGCATGTCGGTGAATTCGTGTGCGGGTTCTGGCCAGCCCTGTTGGGCGTAGACATCCCGCAATTCCCGCAGGGTGTCAGGCCCCAAGCAGGAAAACATCAAAAAACCATCTACCGCCAGTGCGCGGTGCCAGATTTTCAACAAGTTTTGTGGCTGGACGGCCGTGTGTAAAGCCATATTGGCCCAAAGCATTTGGGCTTGACCCTCTGGTGGCAGGCCCACCTGAATCCGGGGGCCCAGCCATCGCGCCACTTGCCACCATGGCCCTTGAACGGCCGATCGGGCCGCCACAGCCTGGGCAGTTTGTTCGCTGCTCATCCAAGCCTCGGCTTGCGGGTAGCGCTTTTGCAAGGCCCGTTGCGCCAGCAAACCCCCACGCAAAGGCTCCCAATGGACCCACCGGGTCGGTTGCAGCTTGATGAAGTCGAGCCGGTCCTGCATGCGAGCGGCCACCTCCTCGTGCAGCCAGGGCGAAGCCTCACCCAAGGAATGACCAGCCCAACGGGCTGCGGCAACAGGGTCAAGTGATGGGGGGCGTTCAGGTGCAGACATGGCCAGGTCAAAAGAAAAATTAAAGCTGCCACTGGCGAACGGCAGGTTCGTCACTTGTGGGCAGGGGTTGGGGGCAGTATATTGATCCGATGTGGCCCAAATGGTTCAAGGAGATAGGTTCAACGCTCAAGGTCCACCGGCCTGACCGGGCCTGGCATTGGCTGCCAAGCCGTTGCGCAGTCTGCCGCAGCTGGCCTCAATCGCCCTTGTGCGATGCCTGCATCAGCCGCTTTGCCCAACCACAAAACCGCTGCACGGGCTGCGCCCTGCCCTTGCCCCACCCCGCCAAGCGCTGCGGCAATTGCCTTAAAACACCCCCACCACTGGACCTTTGCCTGACCGCTACCGCCTACACCTGGCCCTGGGTCGACCTGATCGCCCGCTACAAATTCCAACAACAGGCCGGGTGGGCCGGGCCTTTGGCCACTTTGATGCTGAGCGCACCTTGGGCAGAAGACACCTTGGACGCGGCAGATTGGGTGTTGCCCATCCCTCTTTCTGTGCAACGTCTGGCCGAACGCGGCTACAACCAGTCGTGGCTGCTGGCACGCCAACTCAGCCCGCACAAAGCCGATGCCCATTTGCTGCTGCGCACCCGCGACACGCCCTCTCAGCGCAGCTTGCCCCGGGCAGAGCGGCTGGCCAATCTGGTAGACGCTTTTGCAGTCGAGCCATTGCGCGCCATGGAGCTGAGAGGACAACGGGTGGTACTGATCGACGATGTGATGACCAGCGGTGCCTCGCTGCACACAGCGGCCCGTGTGCTGCGTCAGGCCGGTGTGGCAAGCGTCAGTGCCTTGGTGTTGGCACGCACCGAAACGAGCAGCAATGCATGAGCATGCGCCTTAGCTTCCTCAAGTGGGGGTGTGCACCCAAGGCACAATACTGGCCATGTTCCATATCGTCCTGGTTGAGCCCGAAATACCGCCCAACACCGGCAACGTCATCCGTCTGGCCGCCAACACCGGCTGCACGCTCCACTTGATCGAGCCTTTGGGGTTTTCGATGGATGACAAACACATGCGCCGGGCGGGCCTCGATTACCACGAGTACGCCGAATTACGCCGTCATGCCGATTGGGCCACCTTCATGGCCAACGAACAGCCTGCAGCCGAGCGCATGTTTGCCTTGACAACCCGTGGCAGCCGGGCTGTGCACGGCGTGGCCTTCAAACCGGGCGACTGGCTGGTTTTTGGCTCGGAAACCAAAGGTTTGTCCACCGAACTGCGTGAAGAGTTTGCCCTTGCACAGCGCATTCGACTGCCCATGCGAGAAGGCCAGCGCAGCCTGAACCTGTCGAACGCGGTGGCGGTCACGGTCTTCGAGGCCTGGCGCCAGCAAGGCTTTGGCGGAGCCAGCCCTGACCCCTTCCTGCCCGCTCAGGCGTAAATACGCACCAAAGACTCGGCTGCGCAGACCGGTTTGTCGCTGCCCTCCCGCTCCACGGTCACATTCCACTGTAATTGCAGTCCATTGCCCTCGATCGGTGTGGCCGAATGTAAATGCAGGTGAGCCCGCAAACGACTGCCCACAGGCACGGGCGCCATGAAACGCACCTTGTTCAGGCCGTAATTCACCCCCATCCGCTTCGAGTTGACTGCGATGGTTTTGTCAAAAAATTGCGACAACAAGGACAAGGTCAAAAAGCCATGCGCAATCGGTGCGCCAAAAGGCCCCTGTTGCGCGCGCTCCACGTCCACATGGATCCACTGGTGGTCGCCAGTGGCTTGTGCAAACTGATTGATCTGCTGCTGGGTGATCTCCACCCACTCGGTAGCGGCCACATGCTGGCCAACGCAAGCGGCCAGATCGGCCAGGGTTTCAAATGTTTTCATGCCCTCGACTGTATGCAGCTTGCAAGCCACAGGGTGTCGATGACGTGACAGGCAGGAGTGGCCCGGTCAGGGCTTGTTGGCCGCCTCATCCGTGCGCATTTTTAGGAGTTCTGCACGCAAGCGGGCCAGCTCTGCACGAAAATTTTCAGCATCCCCATAATCGGCAAAGCCGTGGTAGTGGGCGTGCGCCTGCAAGACACGGCGCGCATGCTTGATGGGGCACCAATATTGCTCGGTCAAGCCCACCACTTCGCGGCCATAGGCCAGCAAGCCATTGCCGTAGGAGCAATAAGCGCAGTTGATTTTTTCGAGCCAATTTAAATACGCCAAGTGTGTCCGGTCAAACACAAAATAGTCGGACCGCTTGACTCGGGGTATGCCACACAACGGAAAACACACCCACTGGTACAAGCTAATCAAACCATCCAGCAGCAGCATGGGCACTAAAACCGGGTAAATGAAAGGTACGCACAGCACATGCCGCCATTCGGCAGTGAGCACGTAGCCAAGCAAGCCTTCCTTGAAACGTTTTTGTTGCGCCAGCACTTCTTTTTCAAACCGCACCTTGTGCTGGTCAAAATCGGCCTGCCACTGCTGACGGCGACTTTTGGCCTCTTGCTCAATGGCCGCCTCGAGCTGTTGGATGCGGTCAAGAAATTCCTGAATCTGCGGGTTCATGCTGACTCCCTGGACGGAAATGGACATACGAAGTGGCAAGGCCATCGGGCCCACTTGACTTGCGTCAATGCCCCCAAGCGCCAAGCCTCGCACACTGGACCATGGCACCTGATCACCTTAACACCGCACAAGGCCTGACAACAAGCCAGGCGTCAAGTCGCCTCAAACTGGATGGGCCCAACGAAATTGAACAAGGCCTGCGCCGCTCCGTTTGGCGCCGCCTGGCCGACATGCTGCGTCAACCCATGTTTGCACTGCTGGTCTTGGCTGCCGTGCTGTATGCACTTTTGGGTGACCTGACCGAAGGCCTGACGCTGGCGGTGTTTGTGCTGGCCGTGCTGGTGCTCAGTTTTTACCAGGAAGGCCAATCAGAAGCCGCCATTGAGGCCCTGCGCCAGCTCACACAACCTTTGGCCCAGGTGTTGCGCGAAGGTCAGACACTTCAGATACCGGCACGCGAAGTGGTCGTAGGAGACTGGCTGATGCTGTCGGAGGGCGACCGGGTGGCCGCTGATGGCTGGCTGATGACAGCCAACAACCTGCAAATTGATGAATCCTTGCTAACGGGTGAGTCGCTCCCCACCGACAAAATTCCGCTTGAAAGGCCTTCAGGCAGTTCACAGCCCGACAAGCCGGAACAGCTCTCGCCTGCCTCGTGTGTCCATGGCGGCACGTTCGTGGTTCGCGGCAGCGGGCAGGTACAGGTCACCGCCACGGGCATGCGCAGCCAGATCGGCCAGATTGGCTTGGCGCTGGCACAAGTGCAGCAAGCCGAGACCCCTTTGCAACAACAAACTGCCCAGCTCGTCAAAGTGCTCGCCAGCTTGGTGGGGGTGCTTTGCACCGTCATGGTCATCACGCTCGGCCTGCGCACCGGGGAATGGCTGCCCGCATTGCTGGCGAGCATCGCACTGGCCATGTCCATCCTGCCAGAAGAATATTCGGTGGTGCTCACGCTGTTTCCGGCCATGGGTGCACGCCGGTTAACACGTGAAGGTGTACTCACCCGCCACATCAACGCCATCGAAACCCTGGGGGCCACCAGCGTGCTGTGCACCGACAAGACCGGCACGCTGACGCAAAACCGCATGACTGTGACCGCACTCTCGGTGCCCGAGTCCTGCAACCTGGCGGAACCAAGCGAAATATTGCACTGGAAATCATCTTTAGCGCCTGCACACCATCCGATTTCTGCGAATTTCCATCCCTTGATCGAGCACGCCATTCTGGCCAGCGCTCCGACCCCTTTTGACCCGATGGAAACCGCATTTCATGCCCTTGGGAAAAGCCACCTGAGTGAAAACAACCGTCAATTCGGCGCAGGTCAACTGGTCCAAAGCTATGCCCTCAGTCCCAGCCTCAAAGCCATGTCACATGTTTGGCAATTTGAGCAGGAAGATGACCGCGTCGTCTCAGCCAAAGGGGCGCCCGAGGCCATCATGGATCTGTGCCACTTGACCAGCGCCGAGCGAGTGAACTGGCTGACGAGCGTGGCGCGCATGGCCGCGCAGGGCTTGCGCGTGCTGGCCGTGGCACGCAGCCGCTTTGTGGGTGATCACTACCCCCAAAGCCCACACGACTTTGACTTTGAGTGGCTGGGCCTGATCGGTTTGACCGACCCCCTGCGCCCAGAAATTCCACAAGCCGTGGCCGACTGCCAGACGGCGGGGATCCAGGTCATTCTGATCACAGGTGACTACCCGGTCACCGCCTGCGAAATTGCGCGACAAGCCGGGCTGCCCGATGGCGACACCCTGACCGGTGAAGAACTCGACGGTCTTGGGGATGGCGAACTCCGCGCGCAGCTGACCCATGTCACAGTGTGCGCGCGCATCTCGCCACACCAAAAGTTGCGCATCGTGCAAGCACTGCAGGCGAATGGCGAGGTGGTGGCCATGACGGGCGATGGCGTGAACGACGCCCCCGCCCTGAAAGCCGCCCATGTGGGCATTGCCATGGGTGGGCGCGGCACCGATGTGGCGCGCGAATCCGCCGATCTTGTGCTCGTGGATGACAACTTCGCATCCATCGTTCGGGGCATACGTTTGGGCAGACGCATTTTCGGCAACTTGCAAAAGTCAATGCAGTACATCTTTGCCATCCACATTCCGATTGCAGGCATCGCACTGGTCCCCATGGTCATGGGATGGCCTGCTGTCATGCTGCCACTGCATGTCGCCTTGCTGGAACTGGTGATTGACCCAGCCTGCTCTCTGGCCTTTGAAAGCGAGCCGGAAGAGAGCGATGTGATGCAACGCCCACCCCGCAACACCCATTCAGCTTTGTTCGGCGCGCAAGCCATCAGTTTGGCCATGGGTCAGGGCTTGTGCGTGCTGGCCAGTGTGGCCCTGACCTATGGCCTTGCACAGGCTTGGTCAGACACAGGGGGGCCCTTGTTGGCAAGCCTTGGCGCTGAGAACGTGACCCTGGCTATTTTGAGTGAAGCGCAAATTCGCGCCATGGTCTTTATCACCTTGATCACCGGCAATGCGGCCCTGATTTTGTCCAACCGGGCAGGTGGCGGCAAATTTTGGCGCAGCTTACGCACGCCCAATTTCATGGCCTATGGTGTCATCGGAATGGCTTTGGCATTTTTAATCCTCGCCATCCATTGGCCCTGGCTGGCCGTGCCCCTGAAATTTGAGCCGTTGCCCCTTTGGCCCATGCTCATCGCTGCGGCAGCGGGCTTGCTCAGTGTTGTGAACGTAGCGCTTTTGCACTGGACAGCGGCCACGTGGAAGCTGCAGCCAAAGCACCTGCGGTGATGGCTTCACAGCAGGTGGAAAAACGACCTGTTATGCAACTGGCCAGGTCAAGACGACGCGCAAGCCCCCCAGCTCTGCACTGCGCTCAAGCTGCACCTGAAAGTGATAACGCTCCGCCAGGCGACGCACAATCGACCAGCCAAGTCCGCTGCCCTCCGCACCGTTGCCGGGCACGCGGAAAAATCGGTCACCCAGCCGTGCCAGATCCACCGGATTCAAACCCGGGCCACTGTCCTCCACCACCAGACGTGGCAGCGGCAACGGCTCCCATTGCACACGGATGCTGGCCCCCTCAGGGCTGTAGCGCTGGGCGTTGTCCACCAGATTCCCGACCAAAACCCCCACCCAACCTGGCGGCATGGGGACCAGCAAAGCATCCGGTGCGTCCAGACTCAGCGTTTGCCGCTTGGCCACAGCCTGTGGGCCCAAGTCAGCCAGGCTCGCACGGGTTTCTGCGACAACTTCGCAAGTTTTCTTCTGAGGCGAATTCTCATCGGCATCCAGTCTGGCCAATTGCAGCAACTGCGCCACCAGACGGGTGGCCCGGTCGCAACCTTGCAACACAGAATCCAAAGCGGTATCACGATCGCTCTCCAAGCCTTTGCCACGTGCCACTTGTGCCTGCATGCGAATCGCGGCGATGGGTGTTCGCAATTCATGGGCGGCATCGGCCGTGAAACGGCGCTCACTGTCCATTTGCTGGACCATCTTTTCAAACAATCGATTCAGTGCCTTAACCAAGGGTTGCACCTCCACCGGAACGGCCTCACTCAAAGCTTGTCGGTGGTCGGTTTGCCGCTTTGACACCGCCTGACTCAACTGCCGCAAAGGCGCGAGTGACTGAAAAATAATGGCCCAGATCAACAGGGCCAATGCCGGCAACGCCAAGATCATGGGCACGATGGCTGAATGCAATCCCGCGGTCAATATGTCATTGCGTGCTGATTGCAATTCGGCCACCACCACCCAGACATCGTCTTCGCGACCAGGCGTTGCAAAAACCCGCCACGCTTTTTGAGCTTGCCATTGGTCAGAAATCCCCCTTTGGCCCAAGGGCGCCAGGGGCACCAATGGCGCCTCGGCTGAACGGGCGATCAATTCCTGGTCGTGCCAGATTTGAAAAGCCACCCGAGGCTGGTACTTGTGCAAAACATCTGCCGTGGTGAAGTCGTCATCGTGTGCGTCACTTGTTTGCACAGCCAGCACAGCAGCGGTTTGGGCCAAATGGGCATCCAGCAATTCATTCAACTCGTGTTCGGTATTGACCCATGTCATCACCAACACCACGCCCCAAACCAAGCCTGTGACCATCAACAAGCTCAGTGTCAGGCGCCATTGCAGCGAGGCGGATCGCCAGGCTTTCATGCTGTACCTTTTTTGATGCTGCCAGCATCTGCCCTGATCTGTTGGGGCAACATGTAACCCACCCCCCGCAAGGTCTCGATCACATCTGGACGAAGCTTCTTGCGCAAGTTGTAAATATGAACTTCGACCGTGTTGCTGCTCACCTCAGTGCCCCATTGGTACAAATGCTGCTCAATCTGGACTCTCGTCAAGACCCGGCCCGCATTCAGCATAAAAATCTGCAAAATTTCATATTCACGCAATGACAACTCCACCATGCGCTCGTCCAGCCAGACTTGCCGGGATGCCGGGTCCATGCGCAAGGCACCCGCTTCCAGCATGGGTTCAGCCACACCATGGGCCCTGCGCACCAAGGCGCGCAAACGGGCGGCCAACTCCATCAGGTCCACAGGCTTGACCAGGTAATCATCGGCACCCGCATCCAGTCCGGCAATGCGGTCCGGTACGCCATCGCGCGCAGTCAGGATCAACACCGGGGTCGTGATTTTTTGACGCCTCACAGCCGCCAGGCATTGCATGCCGTCCTGCCGAGGCAAGCCCAAATCCAGCACCGACGCCTGATATGCGCCCGTCAACAACTCGCGTTGGGCTGCCACGCCATCGCGCACCCAGTCCACCTGGAAGCCTTGCTGTTGCAAACCCGCTTTCAGGCCAGCCCCCAGCAATTCATCGTCTTCAGCCAGTAGTACACGCATGGGTCAAACCTGTTTAAGTGACTTCAAGATCAATCGTCGTCATCGTCTTGGGATTGTGCCCTGCCAGGTGCCGGGTGAAGCCAACTGGCACCTCCTTCAGCCGGAACCTGCGGCGACGCCTGCCACTGCCAGACCCAGAAAGACAACACGGCCGCCAATAACAACGCCGCCAAAGTCCAGTGGTTGGATGGGATCAAATCAGGGCCAACGCCTTCCACACGCCCTGTGAACATGGGGGTGGCCAGATTACGCCGACGCAGCAAGCTCAGGACCACCACAGCCAAAACATGTGCCAACACCGCCATCAGCATGAAGTTGCCAAAGAACTCGTGCACATCTTCCATCCATTCACCCGTCCACTCCTGGTAGGTCACGTAACCCGACAACACCACAGGGGCGATGGCCAACAACACGGCCACGACGGAGACGGCCATGTACAAATTTTGCATCTGCCGCCAAGATGCCCGGCCTGTGCGTAAACCATGCCACCAGTCGCCCAGTCCACGCAACTTGCCCCACAGGGCGGACAAGCGCGCATGGCGCGGCCCCAGCAAACCCCAAATAAGGCGCGCCACCAACAAGCCGCCCAGTGTGTAGCCCAAACTCACATGCACCAGCCTGAATATTTCGCTTTCGGCCGTGATGTAAGCCCCGACAAAACTCAAAGCCATGAAAGCGTGCAAGGTCCGCGTTAACGCGTCCACCGTGCGCCGGGTTGGCGCAGAAAGGCCCTGATGGGTTAAGGCTGTTGCAGAAGTATTCGACATCATTTGAAATTCTCCGTTGACGTGAGCAATTGCAGGCATCCCAAGCGTTCAGCGTGGAATTCGCACTTGATGCTCATCAAAATTTCCGTTCTCAGCCTGGGTATGGCAAGCCTCGCATTGCGCAGCGCTCTTGACACTGACTCGCTTCCAGACCGCCGGGTCCACTTCCCGGTGCTTGCGGGCAAACCAGGCTGACCGGGTGATGCGGTCTTGTGGTGGCTCTTCGCGCACACGCTTGTAAGTCCCCGCGTTGGCCTTCAGCCAAGCAGACACTTGCTGGACCTGTTCCGGCGCCATCGATGCATCGCTGCCGTAATGCTTGTCCAAGCCAAGCATGATGCGTTGCCATGAAGCGGCCGGCAACATGCCTGGCGGATAAGCCATGTGACACGCCGCACACTCTTGTTTGTACACAGGTGGAACCTGCGCGGGCATGAGTCGTCCATCGGCCCAGACGGGCAATGCAAAGATACACACAAGTGCAGTCCAAGCTGAACGTTTTAAAAAGACTGAATGCATCATTTCAAGCCCATCAGATAAGCCAGTACATCGGCCTTTTCAATGGCAGTGCACTCCCGCGACAACACATCTTTGCAGTTGCGCTTGAACCATTTGTCGACCTTGGCGCTGTCAGTCAAGCGCTCGGCATTGAAGGCCGGGGCCATGGCTGCGATCTTCTTGCCAGTCGATGCGTGCTGGCTGTCAAGTGTGGGGGGGGCGCCATGGCACGATGCACATGACCATTCACCACCATGGCGTTGTTTGAAAAAAGCCTGTCCGCGCGCAGCATTGCCCGGCTGCCCTGCCGCTTGCTGCCATCGCTGTAATTCGGCTTGGGGGGAACTGGCCAAGGCCTGTGGCCCGAACGCCATCCCCAACAGCAGCAATGTGGCAGCAGCGATCCGCTCAGTAAGCATGGTGGTCACCCGCCGATTTGACCTCCATTTTGAGCACTACAAAATCAGTGCCACTCATGTAACCCTTGACTTCAACAAAACGCCCATTGGCAGGCAGGCCGTGTTCCTGGTCAATGCGTGTTTGGCTACTCAAAACGGCGTTGTAAACCGTGTTGCCCGAAGCCAGAGAGAACCCAGAATTAGACCAATTGCTGACCACGCCATAGACCTCGAAACGGGTCCCTTGACCGGCAACAGTACTGAGTTTGCTGTCCACCTTGCTGGCCATCAGGACCCCCCCATTCATGACGCCCTTGATCTCCACGTAGACGCCGTTGCTCAACGTGGCCAAAGAACCCCTCTCAAAATAGGCTTGGCTGACATCCACTGTGGTGCCTTGCACCGTCATGGTGTTGCCTTG